>JBJELB010000015.1:0-68387 GCA_051878935.1 Lachnospiraceae bacterium
CACTCGGTGCAACCGGAATCTGGTGTGCATGGCCAATCGGGTGGTGTGTTGCTGCCGTACTTTCGATTATCTTTTATCGTAATGGTCCTTGGAAATCATGCCAGTTCTCTCACTACTGCTGTTACCGCCACATTTCTTGACTTGCCATGTCTTATAAACTTATAGTATCGGCTTCGAAGTCTTGTGTTTGCTTTATCTGCATATGCAATCACTTCTGCCGTATTACCATTCTATCTCGCTTTCAAATCTTCGGATTTATGTCCGACTGCTCCTTTACAGATTCCCCCTGCAGCTTCTATCAACAACCTTTTCAAATGACCATTGCCTGTTTTAGATATAGCTGTTCTATTGGTTTTTGGTCCACTGGAGTCCTCACCTGGAGCAAGCCCCAGATATGCTGCATAGATATTTCCTTTGACGAATCTTTCAAAATCGCCTGTTTCTACAATCAGAGACAAGGCTGTATGTGTTTTAATCCCAAGAAAACATCCTAAGCGTTTCACTTTTTCTACCTATCTCTCTTCCGATGCCAGTTCTTCAATTCGCTGGTCGAATCTTTCGATTTTTGCAGTTTCTTCTTCGTAGGAAGCCATATATTCATCCAATACTTCCCGATATAATGCAGAAAGTTCCAGTTTCTTTAACCATTTCCAATGAGTAATCGTCCACTTTGTCTGGGCATAGTAATGACCATGACGCAGACAGAATGCATTGATCTGCTGTTTGATCTTTTTCAATGCAAGTTTATACTCATCTCTCATACGAAGATATTCTTTTACGGAATTATCCTCCTCTGTCGGGACGTAAACAGCATGATATCCACCGTAAGATAAACACTGTGCTATCATTCTTTCATCTCTGGCATCTGTTTTTACCCGGATACCTTGTGGGGTCAGCATTGTAGTGGGAGTCAAAATAACACACTTTACATTTGCTGCAGTCAACTGATTATAAAGAGAATAGCCAAGACATCCTGCTTCATAACCACACTGGATATCATATTCCTCTTACATTCCCAACTTCATTTTCAGACTTTCAATAAACATCAGGACGTTTTTATAGTTTGGTGTTACATCGATTGTTGCAAAAATCCTGTCATCCTCACCAATAATTGGCTCCATTGCGCATAAAGTGTAATTTGTACTATGGACATCCATCCCGATTCGTATTATTCTTTTCATATAAGTGGCCTCCTTTTGTATGTGGTAATCCCTATTACCATTAAATCTATCAATTAACAGTTTACAGGTAAATCCACGAAACTACAAATGTGAGGTCACTTCATATTATCTTATATTTCCTGCTAAAACAAGTTCAGTCAGGACAGCTTCTTAGAAGCATGTAGGTGTACGCCGGTTATCTCTAACCACCTCTTCGCCCCGTACACGACGGAATGTACTCATTCCCGGGAATTACAGATGAGCGCTTAAAGCTTCACGACGCATTATCTATTTGTAACACAATCTCCTCTTATAGCCATTGCGAGGATAAGGAACTTTTCATTCCTTTGTGGGTTATTATCCTTCCGTAAACATTAAATGCACTCTGCTGCTTCATCTTCTTCTCTCGATTCCTCGACTCTCTTCGCAAAGCTTTGACTGATTCTCGTCCAAGTGCGTGTTGCGGAATTTTACTCCATACGACATTTCTGGTATGACAATGATTTCTCATTGAATCTGTAATTGTTATTCAGTTGTTCATCAGGTATGTTCCTGACTTGCATATAGTTTATCTCTATCTTCCAATTTACAGAATATTCTCTCATAGTCGAAATAACTGAAAACATATTCTCTTGCGGTCTTTGTGAAAAAAATAGGACTTAAACCATTCAAAACCCTTTATTTATAAGGTTTCTCTTGATTTAGTCCTATTTTAACGCATGCCCCGTATATTACTACAAACTCAAATTTATCTGATTTATATAGCTTATTTAATGCATTTAACTCTTTGTCTCTACCAATAAACATTACACTCCCTCCATTTCTTCGCTTATACTATAATGCTCATTTTGATTTTAGTCAAGTACGAATGACTCATTTATAATTGACAAGAATTGATTTAACATTTGAGCAATAGACGTTACTGCGAAGGTGAATAACCAGCTCCTCCAAAGACGCAGCCATTGCAACTGCAGATGCTATCCAGCAAAATACTACTGCATAATCTGTAATAAGAAAAACCGGTATTAAGAAAACAAGAAACCCTGTAAACTTATTGAGATATGTATGCAAGGATGCGAATAGCCGATATTTTATTGCCGCAGTAATATATGCCAGAATTCGTAAACATAAAATGATTGCTACAGCATACCAGATTTCATTTGGTAGTTTAACCAAAAGAATCGGCAAGATACGAATTAGTATTACTGCATAGAATAATAAATCAGCAATGCTATCCAGTCTTGCTCCGAAATCACTGGCGGTTTTTGTTTTTCGGGCAATCCAACCATCCAACATATCTGTCATCCCCGTCAGGGCATATACGCAAAAGAAATCTGCTGAAAGGGGCTTCAGAGCCACAATCAGGATTGTCCCTGCAATGCGAAGGAATGTAATGATGTCTGCGGCATTCAGCCGGTGTTTATTTCTCTCTAATATTGGCATACTGCAACACCTCAACTTCTTTTCCCTGTACATGATTCTGAATAAAATCGACCTTCTCATTAAAAATACAACCATATACATTTATTGTTGTTTTACCATAATTCTGCATCGCTTCGTTTGAATAAAAGCTGATTGGGTTCTGCCTGATACTGGAATTACATATCGTTACATAATCAATCGGTGTCCTAACAGCAATGAAATCTTTCGGCTCTTCAAAGCCAACCCGAATATTATCAAATACCAGGTGTTTTTGCACTGGCACCTTCGCACTAGGATAATACGATCTGCTAAACTTATCATTATCAAAATGAATCGAAAATGCGGTTCTCGGTCTCTCTAAAAAGATATCCCGGAATGTAACGTTACGGACACCGGCTGTATACGTTACATCTTCCTGAACCATCACCCAGGTGATCCCATCTAACACCGCTTCTCCTTTTTCATGGGAAGGTTGTGTCATAGACTTATATACCGTTTCATCCGGTTCTGCTTTTACACGGTATACTCTTCCATTGGAAATAACCGTATCCGACTTTTGGACTTCCATTCCCTCATACCAGTCTACCCAGGCACCTGCTAAGATGCGGCAAAAAAAGCTTCCCGCTTTTCGTGCTTTCAGGTCATGACAGTTCTCAACCACACCATTCTCTATCCAACCCAACTCAGGATTCGAAGTATCGTAATCATGAGCATTTAAGGCAATCGCATCATCATAGGTTTCAAAAATACCATTTCGAATGGTAAAACGTGTCCCTCTTCCAAGATGAACACCATCCTTATCCCCTTTCACAATAACATCATCTACGATTAAATCTTCAAACGTACATACATGGATGCCATAGAGCATCTTTTCCAAGTCCATGCATCGGAATCCAATGATTTTTACATCCTTCACATAATGAAAAGCGAGGTGTCCCCTTAATCCAAACACATTAAATTTCATATGATCGATATGATTTACAATAATATGTAAGTTCTCTATCACAATGTGTTCATCATAGGTTTTGGTCATTGCACCTTTATTCAATATGACATTGGAAAATCCGCCTTCTTCATCTGTTTTCCGCAAGAAAACATTGTTGCCCGCAATCAGGGAGGTATTGCTTCCAATAAACACCGTTCTGGAGATATCGTAGACGCCCGGTTTACTAATCTGTACGGTTCCACCTTGATTCAATGCATTCTGAAGCGCTGTAGCATTTACAGAACCACAATTCTCCGGAGAAAAACCATAATCGTTTGCATCAATATACATCCTTATCTTCCTCTTTTCCTCATCTATTCATTTGCAACACCTCATCCGGTGTCACAATCGCATCAAGCCTGCAATCGGTCGGTTCCACAGGCACACGTTCCACTATCTGAAAATCGTATGCGATACCGATACGATACATCATCTGATACCGCGCCAGATATTTATCGTAATATCCACCACCATATCCCATACGATTTCCCCCTCTATCAAATGCAGTTCCGGGTACAATGACGACCGAACGCTTCGTTGGAATCACATGAGCATCTCCTGTCGGTTCCAAAATCCCTCTGTATCCCTCAGCCATCTCCTCCCACCGGATAATCGGATAAAAATTCATTTCTTCTCCTTCTACCCGCGGATAAGCTGCTGTGATATGATGAGTCAGCGCATACTCAAACAGCTTCTTCGTATTTACTTCCTGATTGTAATCTGCATACAACAAAAGCAAGTCCGGTTGTTTTCTTTCCAGTAACACCCGCACTTGCTCTTGAATTTTATTGGAATCCTCATATACCTGTTGAGATGTCAGATTATATCTCTGTTGTATCATCCGGCGTCTCAGTTTTGCTTTCTCTTCTCTCATTTATTTATCAAACTTCTCTTTCAAACTGGTAATAGAACCATCCGCTTCTTTGATATCAATATTATTTAACTGTGCCTTTAAATTCTGACGAACGGACAAAACAAACTCCTTACGCAGATTCGTTTGTTCTATTTTTTCTTCTTCTGTCAACCCTACTGATTTTGATTTATGATATAACTCATTGATTCTTGCGATATCAGAATCTTTCATGTAAATATACCTCTCATTTCTATCATTGTCTATTCATAACAACAGCTTCTGCAACCTTTATTCCGTCCATAGCGGCAGATACGATTCCTCCTGCATAACCGGCACCCTCCCCACAAGGATACACACCTGTGATATTACTTTGGAACGTCTCATCACGCTGAATTCGTACTGGCGAAGATGTTCTGGTTTCCACACCACTTAACACAGCATCCGGCCTTGAAAAACCACGAATCTGTTTCTCAAACGCATGAACGCCTTCTATTATAGCATCATTTACGTATTCAGGCAAACAGGAACGCAGATTCGTCAATTGATATTGGCCTTTGATATTAGGAATTACTTCTCCCAATGCTGTACTCGGCTTATTTTCACAATAGTCACCATAGGTCTGCACCGGTACCTTTCCATGTCCTGCTTCGTAAGCAGCACGTTCCCACCTCTCCTGAAAACGTACTCCTGCCATCACATCTTCTTCCTCAAAATCCTCCGGTGTAACAGTTACCACGATGGCACTGTTGGAATTGCGTTCTCTACGGTCATAATTACTCATTCCATTCACGACCGTCATACCATCTCTGGAAGAAGCATTGACAACAAAACCGCCCGGACACATACAAAAAGAATAGACTCCCCGACCATTCTCCGCATGATGCGTCAATTTATAAGGAGCTGCCGGTAGCTGTCGTGCAAGTTTCGAATCTCCATAGCGATCCTTCTGAATCATGTCAGCAGGATGCTCGATACGAAGTCCAATCGCAAAAGCTTTTGGTTGCATGGCAAATCCTTTTTCTAATAGCATCGCAAAGGTATCTCTGGCACTATGTCCCAATGCCAGAATCAACTGTGAACAGACCAGCTTTTCTTTGTCATTGACAATAACACCTGTAACTTTCTCATCTGCCATAAGCACTTCCGTAACGCAGGAACGAAAGCGGACTTCCCCACCCAGTCGGATGATCTCCTTACGCATCCGAACAACGACATCACACAAAATATCCGTACCAATATGTGGCTTATTGCTATATCGAATCTCTTCCGGTGCGCCAAATTCTATAAACGTTTCTAATACAAATGCTAATCGACCGTCTTTGTCCTTTACACCGGTATTCAGTTTTCCATCAGAAAAAGTGCCGGCTCCGCCTTCTCCAAACTGGATGTTGCTCTCCTCATCCAGTTCATTCGTCCTCCAGAAGTGTTCCACCTTCTCCATGCGTTGTTCTACGGCATCACCACGTTCTAAGAGAATTGGATTTTTTCCGGCTCTTGCCAGCATGAGACCCGCGAACAGACCGGCAGGGCCAGTCCCAACTATGATTGGTCTGTCCTGTGTATTCACCATGGTAACCTGAGGAAATACATATTTTTTCTCGGTTACCAGCATCACATCTCGATTCCCTGCAGCCTTTACCACTTGTTGTTCGGTCTTATTTCCTTTTTTTATCGAAACATCCACGGAATAAATATATCGGAGACGTGATTTATCACGTGCATCGATTGATTGTTTACTAATACTGTAGGTGAAATCCTGTTCACCCAAACGGCATTTTTTCATTATTTGTTTCGCAATATCATCCGCTCGATGATTGATTGGAAGCTTTATCTGATTGATTCTAATCATTTCGTCTCTATCCTCTTTTTACAATGCTGTCCTGCAAGATATCCACTCGTCCACGCCCATTGCAGATTGTATCCTCCACAGGTTCCATCCACATCCAACAGTTCTCCTACGATATAACATCTCGGTGCTATCAGTGACTCCATCGTTTCCGGATGAATCTGTGCCGTATGTACTCCACCGCAGGTCACCTGTGCCTGTTCAAAATCATGGATACCACTAATCGGAATCTCCCAATGTTTTATAAGCTCCGTCAACCGTCCCCATTCCGTTTCGGAAAAAGAATCAGCCGGTGCTGCTCCATCAATTCCGGCTTCCCGCAACAATACTCTGGCTACTTTATCATTACAAAGTCCACAGAGTATCTGTTCCTTCTTTCTCCCACTCAGACAATCATGATGTATTCGCAAAAACTCCTCCAACTGCTCTGTTGCAATCTCCGGTAACAGCGATAATACCACACAAACCTCTTTTTTCTCATCTAATGCAACTGCTGCATACCGGCTCAATTGAAAGATGGGAATTCCCGACAAACCATAGTTCGTTAACTGCACTTCTCCGGTCTCCGTATCAAGAAGTTTACCATCTGCATAAACAGACACTTTTGCCTGCAGACGAGCACCATGCAGCTGCTTGAAAAACTTCCTGTCTGAGTGTAATGCAGTCAATGCCGGTAATGGTTTTCGTATATGATGTCCCAGCTGCTTTGCCAGGCGATACCCGCTTCCATCACTACCTTGTTTCGAAGCAGCTTTTCCGCCGCAGGCAAGAATAATCACAGGGCTATGAAAGACCCCTTGTGAGGATTGGACTTCGTACCCTTCCGAACCGGCAGTCACCTTCTCGACTTCACAGTCTGTTATCATTCTGACACCGTATTTACGCGTCTCTGTCTCCAACACATCCACAACCTGGCCCGCCTGGTCGGATAAAGGATAAACATATCCGTTCCTGTCATGAAGCATCAGCCCCATGGATTCGAAATAAGCCATAGCGCTTTTCTCATCAAACTGATGCAGTGCCTGTGCGATAAACTCTTCAGATTCACCACGAAAACAGGAAACGTCCATTGCCAGATTCGTCAGATTGCAACGACCGTTTCCTGTTACTAATATTTTCTTTCCTACTCGATTCATTTTTTCCAGAATGGTAACGTCCAGTCCCGATTTTGCTGCCTCTATTGCTGCTATCAGACCCGATGCGCCACCACCAATGACACATACATCCATATTTGTATCCTTTAACTTGTATACGTTTCCAGAAAATCATATAATGTGGCCTCATCCACAAAATAGCTTCCTGTTTTAATTCTCTTCTGCTCTTCCTCCGGTAATGTCTCCAGTGAAATATTCGTATTCTCTATCCGGTTATCCAGCCCGGGAATCTGCACAAATACATTTCCTTCATCCGCTGAAATACGATATTGTTCCGTTTCATACGGAACTTGATTCTCTGCCGGTGTCGTCACAGGATCCGGAGCCTGTACTTCTACCTGCGCCAACAGCCACATGGCAAGAACAAAAATAACAACAGCTATTACAATTCCTATCGCACAATATACCTTACTACGATTATCCATAAACATCATCTCCTGGTTTTAATACTGTTAGTATCTCCCATTCATGATTTTTTATGACACTATTTCAGCAATCGCAGTTTTTGCGCCACACGGCACAAATGATTTCCCATTGGGAAAACCGTCAATTCCTCTTTTGTAATCGCTCCTGATAACAATAAGAAAATACCATATACCACAACAGCAATCACAATCGCTATCGCCAAACAGATGACATTACTTGCTACGACCTTGTGCCACAAAGCATAACTGAAGTATGCTGCCACTCCCATAAAGGCAGATGCAATCGCCGGCAACACCATGGTTTCTTTTATCTTCATACGATGTCCGATAAAGCGATACAAAGCACGCTGGTTCAACCAGCACATCGCGACTCCAAACACCAGAGTCGCAGCAATCATGCTGTACAGATTCCAGCTGGTAAAATACAACATCGCGATCAAAGCAATACAATGCAGCAACAGAGATAAAACTGCATTATGCACAGGTGCCTTGAGTTGTCCCAGACCCTGCAGGATGGCATTGGTAACAGTCGATAAAGACGTAAAGACGATTGTGATACCACCTATCGTCAAAAGTCTCGAAGCCAGCGCCAATTCTCCACTGAACAATAATGACAGAATTGGCTTGGACAAGACACTCATTCCTACCGCTGCAGGAATCGCAATCAACATGGAAAACTTCATCGTCATATCAATTTTCTGATACGTATCCTGCATCCGTTTCTGTTCATAAACAACGGTGATACTCGGAATGACGGCAGTCGAAATTGCAGCTGCGACCGCTACCGGTACACCGACCATAACAGTATATTTAACACTGTAAATTCCATACCATGTTGTAATCAGTTCTTCCCCAAAACCTTTCCAACCCATGATCATGGCATATAGATACTGATCAACCGTACTGTTGACATTAAAAATAAAAGAGCTGAAAATAACCGGCGTCACAGTCGTGAAAATAATCTTCAGAATAGAACGATAACTCTCAATTGTTTCCGTCTTGTCATTCTGTATATAAGTCATTTCACGTTTTCTGTGTCTGTTATAACAATACAGCATATAAACCAGACCAGCTGCAACACCTAACCCGGTACCAACTGCACCACCGGCAGCTCCACGTTGCGCTACTGCCTCCGCACCAGCGGTAATGACTGTCCGTGTCAATAAAAAGGCTGCTCCAACGCTTCCCACAGCATTGATGATCTGCTCGAAAATCTGAGAGATTGAAGTCGGCACCATCGTATTGCGCCCCTGAAAATAACCGCGAAACACACCCAGAATCGCAGATAGGAATATCGTTGGTGATAAAACGCGTAATGCCGTAACGCCCCTCGACATCTCATCAGGAATAATATAAGGAGCAAATACATAAGCAAACGCGGCAGCAACTCCACCAACAATGACGGCATAGATGAGTGCTCCTTTGAATATCCGATTGGCATTTCTGTACTCCTGTTTCGCCAATCTGGCAGAAATGATACGTGAAACAGCCAGAGGAATACTGAAAGAAGAAATCAGTAAAATCATCGCATAGATATTATAAGCAGAGCTGTAATATCCATTTCCCAGATCACCGATGATACCTGTTAAGGGAGCTCGATATAATACTCCTATGATTCGAACCAGAATCGAGGCAATTCCCAGTATCGATCCCTGGATTAAAAAATTGTGATTATCTGATTTCGCCATGGTCTCCTCCTGCCGTATTTTATGATTCTATCGTCAGATTATCTGCCCGAGATGTAGGATAAACAGAAATAAATGTTTTACCCGGATTCATCTTAATCTCTTTTCCATTCTCAGCATAATAGCGTGTAACGGCCTTTTTCCCTTTCTTTTTCCAGCTGATTTTCTGATACTTTCCTCTTGTGCAGTAATATCCGGTTCCTTTCCCAACCAGTTCCATTGTCTGATAACCATTGTGATCAATATCCCATTCCTTAACGAGCTGTATGATCACATTATCAAACCATAACTGCTTATTGGTCTGATCATCGATATGTTCACGGTCAAACTGGTAACGGTAATACTTCTTATCTTTCTTGCTATAGGTCAGCTTTGCCGTCATGTAATAAGAATATCCCAATGTAATACTTTTATGTTTCGTACCACCCTTTAAAGAAGATGGTTCATCCTTCCAGCGGAAATGACGTTTTGTATCAGCCGGGAGCTTTTTGCTGATTTTCTCTGATTTGATCGCTTTTTCCAACCCTTCGCTGCTGGTGTAACAGTTATGCGGAGCATAACGGTTTGGATCACGGTAAAAAGAAATATTACTCAGATAAGTCAAACCACTGATTTCTGCTGTTTTCAGTTTTTTAATCTCTGACGTCGCATAATGTGTCTGTCCAAAATGTGTATAAATAGCATTATATTCGTCAGCAAAATCTACATAATAATGTCTGGCACTACGAACCGGACCAATCTTATCCATGCCGCTGTAATCTTCATAAATTGCCATCAGTCTCGTAATTCCACCCTCAGCGAGTGCTTCGTATATAATATCTGCTTTTGTAATGCCGGATTGCGGAATCGCATCCAGAATATTATTAATCATGATCGCAACCGGACGACGCTGCGCCAATTCCGGCTTTTCCCATTTACCATTCACATTACTCTGCTTTAGTCCTGCATGAGGATCTGCTTCTTCTGTTGTGGCAGTTGTCTGCTCTGTTGTCATTTCCGTTTCTGTATGAAGCATATCAGCAGGCTCCTTGCCTGAAAACTTCATGTAAGCCCATGCAAACCATACAGCCAGTGCTGCAACTACCATAATGATTAAAATCGTTAAAAACAGTTTCTTTTTCTTCATCTGTTACCCCTCGTCTTTACAGTCTCTTGTATATCCTGTTTTAGCCAGAATCTCTTCCTGCTTTTGTTCCATCTGAGCCCTTTCCTGCTCTTCCATATGGTCATAGCCGAATAAATGCAGCATGCTGTGAGCCACTAAAAAAGCAAGCTCCCGTTTCACGGAATGTCCGTATTCCTCTGCCTGTGACACTACTTTCTCTAAAGATATCACAATATCTCCTAACAAAAGCTCTCCTGTATCCGGGTGGAAATAATATTCCGGTTCTTCTCCATCCGGAAATAAAACTCCCGGAGTTTCATACTCTAGCATAGGGAAAGACAAGACATCCGTCGGTCGGTCAATCCCTCTGTACTCCCGATTAATTTCATGTATCGCTTCATTATCCACCAATAACACACTAATCTCTGCTTCATACGGACATTTCACATAATCAAGTGCTGCTTCAATTACGGTCCGGATTATGTTCTCTTCGTTCACGCCGAGCCCGATTCTGGTTTCTTTTTCCAGATTGACTGTCATTTCCTTTTGCCCTCTTTTCTTCATACTTATCATACGCTGCCACAATCTTCTGCACCAATGGATGGCGGACAACGTCACGGCTCGTCAGATAACTGACTCCAATCTCATCAATGTCTTTTAATACCTTTAATGCAATGTCTAAACCGGAAGTCGCATCCGGTGGCAAATCCTTCTGTGTTAAATCACCGGTTATAATGGCTTTCGAGCCAAATCCAATACGGGTTAAAAACATCTTCATCTGGGCCGGTGTTGTATTCTGTGCCTCATCCAACACAATGAACGCGTTATCTAATGTCCGCCCTCTCATGTATGCCAAAGGTGCCACTTCAATCAAGCCCTTCTCCTGATTCTTTAGGAAACTCTCCGCCCCCATAATCTCATATAAAGCATCATATAACGGTCTAAGATACGGATCAATCTTGCTCTGTAAATCACCCGGTAAAAATCCCAGTTTTTCCCCTGCCTCAATCGCCGGTCTGGTTAAGATAATACGATTGACCTCGTTATTTTTAAAAGCTGTAATCGCCATCGCCATTGCCAGATAGGTTTTTCCCGTTCCTGCCGGTCCGATCCCAAATACAATCATCTTATCCCGGATGTTCTGAACATATTTCTGTTGTCCTTCTGTCTTTGGTTTAATCGGTTTTCCATTGATATTATGACAAATCAGGTCTTTATCAAGTGCAACCAGATCCACATTCTGTTTTTCCATACATAATGCCAGTGCATAATTCACATTCTGTTCTGTAATCGTATTACCTCTCTTTGCTAACTGAAGCAGCTTGTTTAATACGACAATCCCACACTCCACATTGGTTTCTTCCCCTTGGATGAGATAATGATCATCTCTCGAAATAACCGCGATATGAAGCGTGTTTTCTATTTTTTTTAAATAACTGTCAAACTGCCCAAATACATTCTGAGCCAGGTCCTGCGGAATACTAATTTGTTTTGTTATCATGTCTTAAAAGTCTCCTTATCTGTGCAAAATTTTACCACACATACACGTCTATTTCAAGCTGTGAAGCATATATTAGTAAGGATATCAGGCGAGGAGTTCCCATTGAATTTCAAAGAATATCTGCGTGGAAACCGACGTTCATTCCTGGAACATCTGCTCAGCTATTTACATGGATTTGTCAGGCTTCGTATCGAAGGAAAAGGCATCCGTCGTTTTCTTCAGATTTGTGAACATAAACAGCTTTTATTATGGAAAAAGAACTTATCCGAGGAACGTTTGACCTGTTATGTCTCAATCCGTGATTTCTATTCGCTCCATCCCATTGTACGGAAAACACATGTCCGTGTGAAGATACTCTCCCGGCACGGACTTCCTTTTTTCTTTTACCGTTATAAAAAACGGAAAATGTTCGCTATCGGCATTTTGTTTTGTCTCCTCTTTTTATATACTCTCTCTCATTTTTTATGGGACATTCAGGTATTCGGCTGTGATGCCTATTCTGACGAACAAATTGTTCATTATCTTGAGAAAAGCGGACTTCATCTCGGAAAGTCCCTCTCTCAGATTGACTGTGCCCATTTAGAAGAAGCAATCCGACAGCAATTTCCCGATATCTCATGGGTTTCCTGCGAACAGACGGGAACACTGCTTACCGTGCGATTAAAAGATACAATTCCACCGGAACAAACAAATACGAATCAGACTCCCTGCGATCTGATTGCCACCCATTCCGGTACGATTGAGTCTATCATCACAAGAAGCGGTACTCCTCTCGTCAAACAAGGGGATAAAGTAAAAAAGGGAGATATTCTCATCTCGGGAGTCATTCATATCTATGATGACTTTGATAATGAACTCGAAAGTGAACTGACCGTTTCCGACGGCGACATCTATCTAAGTACAAACGAAACATATCATGATGAATTTCCTTTGTCATATTACAAAAAAACTCCAACCGGTAAGAAGAAAAATATATATGAATTCAAAATTTTCGGTTTCCGTTTCTCTTTTCCATGGAGCATGCCCGATTATACTTATTATGAAACAGTCAGTGAAGGACATACACTCCGCCTTGGAAAAACATTTTATCTTCCGGTCTCTTTTACCCATCATATATGTCAGGAAACAACTTCCGTTCGCATGACATACAGCAAAAAAGAAGCATTAGCAAAAAGCAACCGCCGGTTTCAACGATATATCAGAAATCTTAAAAAAAATGGCATAAAAGCTGGAAAAGAAACCCTGTACTATTCGATAAAAAATGATATCTATCAGACTGACGGCACCATTCCCTTGAAACTCAAAACCGGTAAAATCGCTGCAGTCAGAAAAATAGAAAAGGTCAAACCTGACGAAACTTCGTAAGGTTTGACCTTCATATTCTGCACACTATTTAAATTTTCTTTTTCTAGCTGCTTCAGATTTCTTTTTACGTCTAACACTTGGTTTTTCGTAATGCTCTCTCTTGCGGATCTCCTGCTGAATACCTGCTTTTGCACAGTTTCTCTTGAATCTGCGAAGAGCGCTATCTAAAGTTTCGTTTTCTTTTACGATTACATTAGCCATAGTCTCACACCTAACCTCCCTCCAGTTGCGTATTGTGCCTTTACAACTGTTTGGGTAATATTTATAAAGCACTAACAAAAATTATAACATAATTTCCGATTTCGTCAACAGTTTTTTTATTTTATTTGGATAGCTGCTCCGTCACAGTTACCACAGCCTGTTTCAAAGCATCTGCAATCCCCGCCGGATTCTTACCACCGGCCTGGGCCATATTAGGACGGCCACCGCCGCCGCCACCAACAAGTCCGGCAATTGCTTTGATCAGATTACCGGCATGAGCACCTGCCTTCATAGCAGCATCATCTGCCATGGCAATCAAATTCACTTTTCCATCATTCTCAGAGGCCAGTACGATCACATCTGCCTGCTCCTTTAACTGGTCGCCAAGATTACGAAGTCCATTCATATCAACACCATCAACACTTGCAGCAAGCACGTTTACACCTGAAATCTCCTGAATCTGATTCGCGATGTCACCTAACGAATCATTTGCCAGTTTGCTCTTCAGCTTTTCATTTTCGGAATGTAATTCCTTGATTTCAGCAAGCAATGTCTCGATTTTATCTGCCAGCTTTGCAGGCTCTGTTTTCGCCGCTGCAGCAGCTTTGTTTAGAGTTTCTTCCAGATTCTGATAATAAGCATCCAGACCACCCGCTGTAATCGCTTCAATACGGCGCACTCCTGCAGCAACACCATTCTCAGATAAAATCTTAAATCCACGAATCGTTCCCGTATTGCTTACATGGGTACCACCACACAACTCAATCGAGAAATCTCCCATTTTGACAACGCGGACCTTATCACCGTACTTCTCACCAAACAACGCCATCGCACCGGTCTTCTTTGCTTCTTCAATACTCATTACCTCTGTAACAACCGGAAGGGCTTCCCTAATCTTCTCGTTGACCATACGTTCTACCTGTTCCAGCTCTTCTTTGGTCAATGCTGAAAAATGAGAAAAGTCAAAGCGAAGACGGTCAGCATTCACATCCGAACCGGACTGTTCTACGTGCTCTCCTAATACGGTACGCAACGCTTTCTGCAATAAGTGTGTTGCACTGTGGTTTTTTCCGGATGCCAGTCGACGTTCTTCGTCTACTTTCAGAGTAACGGTATCGCCAACCTTTAACATACCCTTCTTCATCTGACCGATGTGACCAATCTTACCGCCTAATAATTTCACGGTATCCTGCACACGGAACTCTCCCTCTGCCGTAACAATCACACCTGTATCTGCTGCCTGTCCACCACTCGTTGCATAAAACGGTGTCTCTTCTACGATAATCGTACCTACATCACCATCTGTCAGAGCCTCTACCAGTTCAGTATCGGTTGTTAATACGGTAATCTTAGAATCAGCAACTAATGTATCATATCCCACAAACGCAGAAGTAATGGATGGATCAATGGATTCATATACCGTAACATCAGCGCCCATATAGTTCGTTGTCTTGCGGGCTTTTCTTGCTTTTTCTCTCTGCTCGTTCATTTCAGCCGTAAATCCGGCTTCATCAATCGTAAAGCCTTTCTCTTCCAGAATCTCTTTCGTCAGATCTAACGGAAAACCATATGTATCATACAGTTTAAAGGCATCAGAACCAGTCAGTTCCTTCCGTCCGGCTTTTGTCATTTCATCCTGCATCTCCGATAAAATCTGCAGTCCCTGATCGATGGTCTTATTGAATTTCTCTTCCTCCTGGGCAAGCACCTGTTGAATAAATACCTGTTTCTCTTCCAGCTCCGGATATCCATCCTTAGAGCTTGTAATCACAGTCTGACTCAATTCAGACAAAAATGCTCCCTGAATGCCTAACAGTCTTCCGTGACGTGCTGCACGGCGAATCAAGCGGCGAAGGACATAACCACGTCCTTCATTCGTCGGCATAATACCATCAGAAATCATGAAAGTAGCCGAACGGATATGATCCGTAATCAATCGAATGGAGACATCCTTTTTCTCATCCGATTTGTACGTTACGCCAGCCAATTCGCAGACCTTATTGCGCAGCATCTCAATCGTATCAACATCAAACAGAGAATCTACATCCTGTACAACAACGGCAAGACGTTCCAAGCCCATACCGGTATCAATATTCTTTTGCTCCAATTCACTGTAATGACCTTTTCCATCATTATCAAACTGGGTAAACACGTTGTTCCAGACCTCCATATAGCGATCGCATTCACAACCAACCGTGCAGTCCGGACTTCCGCAACCATACTTCTCTCCACGATCATAATAAATCTCAGAACATGGTCCGCATGGGCCGGAGCCATGCTCCCAGAAGTTATCTTCCTTTCCAAACTTGAAGATACGTTCTGCAGGAATACCCATCTCTTTGTTCCAAATCTCAAAGGCTTCGTCATCATCCACATAGACAGATGGATACAGACGGTCAGGTGACAAACCGACAACCTCCGTTAAGAACTCCCAGCTCCAATGAATCGCTTCTGTTTTAAAGTAATCACCAAAAGAAAAGTTTCCCAGCATTTCAAAAAATGTGCCGTGACGGGCTGTTTTACCTACATTTTCGATATCACCGGTGCGGATACATTTCTGACAGGTCGTTACACGTTTACGTGGCGGAATCTCCTGTCCGGTAAAGTATGGCTTTAACGGTGCCATACCGGAATTAATTAATAGTAAACTGTTATCATTATGTGGAACAAGAGAAAAACTCTTGAGCTTTAAATGTCCTTTACTTTCAAAAAACTCAAGATACATTTTTCTCAGGTCATTCAAACCATATTTCTTAGCCATTTGTCTGTTCCTCCTGCTTAGCATTCTTTCTATCTCTCAGTTTCTTCCCGCATAAAACACCGGCGACTGCGACTGCAATGAATGCCACATATTTGATTATATAAGAAACAAATTCTGATAAAAATACCATGCTAATCATACTCCTTATCTCATTCTGTTATTTTAGGGTGTACACCCTTATTCGATTAAGTATATCACATGAGGGAAAATGACTCAAGTGAAAAAGACAGTATCCCCTAATTTCCACATTCTATACTGATTGCATTAAACTTCGTCAAAATGTCATCCACACATAATTTTTCTTTTTCTGCACCGGCCTTATCAATCACAATGTTCCCCTGATGCATCATGACCAGTCTCGTACCGTATTCCACAGCATACCGCAAGTTATGCGTAACCATCAGTGTCGTCAGTTTTTTCTCTTTTACGACTGTTTCCGTCAGCTCCATGATAATATCAGCCGTTTTCGGATCCAATGCTGCAGTATGCTCATCCAGTATCAGATAATCCAGCGGCACCATCGTTGTCATAATCAGTGCCAGTGCCTGTCGCTGTCCTCCGGACAGATTCCCTACGCGAACTCCCAGCTTATCCTCCAGACCAAGTCCTAACGGTCTTAAAATATCACGATAATACTCAATTCGCTTCCGGTTAGTTCCCGGCGTCAGATTAAAGCTTTTATTCTTATTATCTGCCAAAGACATATTTTCCAGTATCGTCATAGATGCACAGGTACCCATTGCCGGATTCTGATATACACGTCCAATCCTTACATGTCTCTTAAATTCTTTTTCTTTCGTGTAATCTTTCCCATCCAGAATGACAGCCCCCTCATCTACCGGAATACTGCCACAGATAATGTTTAACATCGATGTTTTTCCGGAACCATTGCTTCCGACTACAGAGACAAACTCGCCATCATGAACCTCAAAGTTAAAATCATTGAACAGACACATCTCATTTACGGTCCCCGGATTATAGTATTTATAAATATGCTGTAAACTAAGCATGTGTCTTCACCTTCTTTCGGTTCACATTAAAAATCAGAATGATAAATAAGAATGCCGCCGTTACAAATTTCAAATCCGATGCACTTAATCCCAATGCGATTGCCGCCGCTACACACGCTTTATACAAAACAGAACCGACCACAACTGCTGTCGTGTCTTTTATACGATAGAAATTCCGAAACAGATTCGTACCCATGATTACGCTGGCAAGACCTATGACAATTGCACCCGTGCCCATGGAAACATCGAAAAAGCCCTGCTGCTGACTCATAACAGCGCCGCTTAATGCCACCAGTGAATTGGCAATCGCCAGACCTGTAATCTTCACCTTACCACTGTCCTTTGCTAATGATGTTACTATGACTTCATTATCACCAACAGCCCGCAGGAGAAAACCGGACTTTGTTTTCAAATACCCGTCTAACATTAGTTTGGCAATTGCCGCAACGACGAGAATGACAATAAGGGTAGTATAGGGGCTAATAAAATCATTTGAAAAAATCGTCTTCTCTGCAAACAGCGGAACATTTGCCTTTCCTGATGCAATACGCAGATTCACTGTATACAGAGCTGTCATGGTGATTACACTGGAAATCAGATCCCTTACGTGAAACTTAACGTGAATAATTCCTGTTACCATGCCTGCTAACGCACCGGCAAGAGCCGCTATCAATAACGTCAAAACCGGATTCATCCCTTTTGTGATCAAAACGGCGCTGACTGCCGCCCCTAGCGGAAAACTTCCATCGACTGTCAAATCCGGGAAATCCAGTATTTTATATGTGATATAAACACCCAGGGCCAGGATTGCATAAATGAAACCCTGTTCCAATACACCCATTACTATCGTCATTCTTATTCTCCTATATCTCTCATCTATCCTTCAATCGTATCAAACACTTCCGCTGCTTCTGCAATCTTATGCTCAATTGATATTCCCAAATCATCAGCTGCTTTCTGATTCATATATAAGCTTCCTTCTTCAATGATTTCAAAATTCATTTCACTTGCTTTTACTTCACCTTTTAATACCTTTGCAGCCATATGTCCTGTCTGAATACCAAGTTTCACATAATCAAGTCCTACTGCTGCAACACAGCCAATCTTCACCTGTTCAATCTCACTTCCGAACACCGGAATACCTGCTGCATTGGCTTTATCTAAAACTGTTGGTAACGCGCTCACTACTGTATTGTCTGTCAGATTGGTGATACAATCCACTTTTTTCAAAAGGCTGTCAGTTGCAAGTGGCACATCTGCAACAGCCGTTACACCCTGTTCCACAATCGTAAAGCCAAAATCGGCTGCTTTTTCTTTATATTCCTCAATAGCAGATACCGAATTCACTTCACTGGTAGTATATAAGATACCGATATTCTGGGCATCCGGTAACAGTTCACGAATCATCTGCAGCTGTTCCGTAACCGGTAATTTATCCGATGTTCCCGTTATTTCACCAACCGGTGTACCATCTTCATTGGCAAGCTGGGCTGCAACCGGATCCGTTACAGCAGTAAAGATTGTTGGGATATTTGCTTTGCTGGCAGCATTATAACAAGCCATCGCGGATGGTGTTGCAATACCACACATCAAATCTGTCTTTTGTGACACAAAATTCGATGCAATCTGTCCAGCGGTTCCTGTATCTGCATTTGCATTCTGCAAATCGATTTCCAGATTTACCCCTTCTTCAATTCCTTCTTCCCTCAAGCCTTCCACAAAGCCCTCATAGCAGTTATCCAAAGATCCATGCTGTGCAAACTGACTCACACCAATTTTGTATGTTTGTGTCGTAGAATCCTCCACAGTCTTGGAAGTTCCACATCCTGTCAGACTTCCTGCCAATAAAATACCTGTCATCATTGTAGCTACTAATTTTCTCATTTTTCTCTTCTCCTTTTCTCTTTTACATACAACGCGGAATTAGCTGCCACCAGCTCCGGCTTCGCCGTCGCTGTTCTTGCGTCCGCCAAATGATAGTTCGCTCCGGCGAACTATCACCTTTGCCGAGATGTAAACGAGCAGAAGCAAGCTTCTGCCTGTTTACACACTCGGCAAGGGATGATTTGATGGTGCGACATCGCTTTTCGGACTTTTGCAACAAAAAACCGCCTCAAGATAAATCTTGAGACGGATCATATTTCCGCGGTACCACTCAAATTGATGCGTCAGCATCCACTCTATCATACACCATCATGCATGCCCTATTGATAACGGATTGGGTCTCCCGTCGACGCCTACTATCATTTCAGGTCGCCCTCAAAAGTCCATTCAGTTAAAGACGGCATATCGCATTCTCACCACCAGCGACTCTCTGAAATGCTACCATATAACCTACTACTCTTTCTCATCGGTTAATGCTATTCTATTCTCTTCCTCCTACTTTGTCAAGGGAGATTTTTAATTCAATACCAGCATCCACTGGATACAGGCAACATTTGCAAAAGCAAAACCCAGCAGAAATCCTGCCAGGGCACAGAAACAGTGAAAAGGCAAAATACAATAAAGAACAAAAGCAGCAATTGCCTCCTTCACACGTACTATCACCGTACTTAAAATGATATCCTTGCGATAAGAAAGATTCCCGACAACTTCCATAAAAGAATAATAATAGGAATCTCCCAAACCGTTTCGCGTCCAATAACCATAATGAAAATAGATGGAACCGAAAAGTACGCCGATAAACAGTAATCCCAAAAACAGGTAAAACCTGCGTCTACGCTCTTTCACACTCGTCCTTATGTTTTTAATTATTTTATGCTTGAGACTGTTCCTTTAGAACTTGCTGATACATCATAATTGCTGTAATGGTTTTTGCATCAATGATAGTACCCTGCATAATCATCTGAATTAACTCGTCCAAAGAATATGTCAGAATCTCAATATTTTCATCCTCATCCAAGTGCTGCTCTTTTTGTTTAGAAGCCTTCGTCCAGTACAAATGAACGATCTCACTGCTGAATCCGATTGCCGTCACAATACTGGACAGATGATGCACTTCACCGGCACTATAACCCGTCTCCTCTTCTAATTCCCGCACCGCAGCAGCCATCGGGTCCAGCTCTCCGGGATTGATTCCGCCTGCCGGAATCTCCAATGTCATACGATCCAGGGAATTACGATATTGCTTTACCATCACAATGTTTCCATCTTCATTGACCGGCAGGATAGCTGATGCTCCATTGTGTTTAACAAAATCCCATTCCACTTCCTTACCGTTTGGAAGCTGAATGTAATCCCGGTAAAACTCCACGATTTTTCCTTTATATGCCAGTTCCTGACGCAGTCTTTTGTATTCTCCCATATCACTCTCACCTTTCCTATTTGGATTCTATTGTTATATTCTACTACCAACTATAGGAAAAGTCATCTGGTTTCTTTGAGAATCTTTCCGATGAAAAAGGTTGTGGTCCTTTTTTACGAAAAAATGTCGCTTGCCCCGGCGGCTGCCGCTGACTGCGGTGCGTATTTGTTTTTTCTTGCACCGTTTTCCGGTTTAAGAAAGACATTGCACTCCATGTCCATCACACTTGATTACGCGCCTTATGAGCCAACTCATCCACCGAAGTGTTTCAAATATCTTTTTTATGCCGTTTTTGGTAACCACTTGCAACGCAAGTGATTGCCTACTTGCCCGCCATCCCGAAGGGATTTTCATGCGGGCAATTCCCGTCGATTTGGAAACCGAGCGGAAGCGTGCATAAAAAGATATTGAAAGCACTGACGGTGGATTCAAACAACTCAGCGGTGCGTTTCGTGATGTCCATTGGAGTGCTTGTCTTTCTAAAAACCGGGATGTCTGCGAAAAAACAGATACACACTGCAGCCAGTGGCAGCCACCGGGGAAAACACATTTTTTCGTAAAAAAAGGACCACAACCTTTTGGCTGCAATCCTCTCTCATAGACTATTCATCTATTACTTCGCAAAATCGGTTACACGCGACTCACGGATTAAGCTTACTTTAATATGTCCCGGGTATTCCATCTCATTTTCTATACGATTTGAAATATCTCGTGCAAGTAAGACCATATCTGCGTCACTAACCTGTTCTGGAACTACCATAACACGAATTTCACGACCTGCCTGAATAGCAAAAGTTTTATCTACGCCCTTGAAGGAATCGCCGATTTCCTCCAATTGTTTTAATCTTGTTGTATAAGAGTCTAATGTTTCTCTGCGAGCACCCGGTCTGGCAGCAGAAATCGCATCTGCAGCCTGGACGATCCATGCTATCTGGGATTCCGGCTCAACATCACCATGATGGGAATGTACCGCATTAATCACTGTTTTTGATTCTTTGTATTTCTTACAAAGATCCACTCCAATCTCAATATGAGATCCCTCAATTTCATGGTCAATGGATTTACCAATATCATGTAATAAACCTGCTCGCTTCGCCAAACGAATATCCAGTCCCAATTCTCCGGCCAAAAGTCCACACAAGTGGGCGACTTCAACAGAATGCTTCAAAGCGTTCTGACCATAACTGGTTCTGAATTTCATCTTACCTAACAAACGAATGAGTTCCGGATGAATGCCCGGCACTCCAACCTCAAGTGCAGCTGCTTCTCCTTCCTCACGCATCATTGTTTCAACTTCTTTTTGGGCTTTTTCAACAGTTTCTTCAATTCTTGCCGGATGAATACGGCCATCAATGATCAGTTTCTCTAAAGCCAGTCTCGCAACCTCTCTGCGGACCGGATCAAAGCTGGATAATACGACTGCTTCCGGAGTATCATCAATAATCAGCTCAACACCTGTCAGAGTCTCAAGTGTTCGGATATTACGTCCTTCACGACCAATAATACGTCCCTTCATCTCATCATTCGGCAACTGTACCAACGTAATCGTCGCTTCCGCAACATGATCCGCTGCACATTTCTGAATCGCAGTAATCACGATTTCTTTTGCCTTTTTACCAGCCTCTTCTTTTGCCCTTGTCTCTAATTCCTTTACAAGAACTGCTGTCTCATGTTTTACTTCATCCTCAACTGTCTTCAATAAATATTCTTTTGCTTGTTCAGAGGTTAATCCAGAAATACGTTCTAGTTCCTGTTGACGTTTCAGAATCAGTTCCTGTACAAGTTCTTTTTCTTTCTCAAGCTCTGCTTCACGAACATTCATCTTGGCTTCTCTTTTCTCAAGAGTCTCTGACTTGCGTTCGATTGCTTCTTCCTTGTTCAGAACACGCTTCTCGTAACGTTGCAATTCATTTCTGCGTTCCTTTGTCTCTTTCTCAAACTCATTCTTTGCCTTGATGGATTCTTCCTTCGCTTCCAAAAGAGCTTCACGCTTCTTTGCTTCAGCAGTACGAACTCCATCATCTATAATCTCACGCGCCTTTTCTTCTGCGCTTCCAATTTTCGCTTCCACAATTTTCTTGCGATAAGCATTGCAGATAACCCAGGTCAAAGGTACGGCTATGATTAACGTAATGAGTACAGCAATAACTACAGTTAAAATCGCCACAGGAGCACCTCCTTATTTAGTTTTCATTGTACATAATACATAATACAACTATCTTATTCTATACTTAGATACTGTAATTGTCAAGTACTTTACAGATTCTGGTACGCGCGAATCGCTCCCTGAATATCACTGTATTGATATCCCTTTCGCATAAAATAGGCATATTGTTTTGACAGTTCCCTCTCATCCAGTGTTTTACCCTTCAATCGTTTTGCAACCAGTCCTTCCAGACCGGTACAATCCTCTAAATTCATCTCCTCAACAACATTGGTAATCTGCTCCGGTACTAACCCCTTTAACTGAAGTTCATATTGCATCTGCCGAATACTGCGCTTCTTATGATAAACTTCCAAATACCTTCTGATGTATGCATCATCATCCAGATAATGATACTTTTGCAGGAAAGCCACAATCTCATCCGAAACACGCTGTGGATAGCCTTCCTTTTCCAGTTGCTGCTTCATCTGGGAAACAGTTCGCTCTTTATATTCTATCAAATATAAGGCTCGATTCTTGCCGCGAGGTAATAAGATATCTTTTTCTATCGAAGACACCGTCTCCGATGTAATCTCACAACCTTCTTCAAGATGAAACTTCTGAATTTCCTTATAATACAGAGTAAAGGCATACATCTCGTCGATGTATACCTTTCTCTTTCCTTTACTTATCGCTTCAATACAAGTAATGTTCATTTTATTTTTCCTCTGGGGTTTCTGCCAAAGCAGCCGCTACATCAGCAGGCATCTCTTCTGCTTCCTCCTGTGCATTTGGCTTTACTAATAATTTTTCGCGAATCATGCTATCCAGTTTCTTGGCAATCTCCGGATTGTCTGTCAGAAACTGTTTGGCATTCTCACGACCTTGTCCAATCTTATTTCCTTCGTAGGCATACCATGCCCCGCTCTTGTTCACAGCACCGATTTCCACAGCTAAATCTAAAATATCACCTTCTGTAGAAATTCCCTTACCAAACATAATATCAAATTCTGCTTCTTTAAAAGGAGGTGCCACTTTATTCTTCACTACTTTGACACGAGTATGGTTACCAACGATTTCTCCGCCTTGTTTCAGTGCTTCTACCCGTCTGACATCCAAACGGACGGATGAGTAAAACTTCAAGGCACGTCCACCGGTCGTCGTCTCCGGATTACCAAACATGATACCAACCTTTTCACGAAGCTGGTTAATAAATACCACGACACAATTCGACTTACTAATGACTGCTGTCAGTTTTCGAAGTGCCTGAGACATCAGACGCGCGTGTAAACCAACATGGGAGTCACCCATCTCGCCATCAATCTCTGCTTTCGGTACTAGGGCTGCAACCGAGTCAACAATAATAATATCGACTGCACCGGAACGTACCATCGTCTCTGTAATCTCCAAGGCTTGTTCTCCGTTATCCGGCTGTGAAATGTATAAATCATTAATATCAACGCCAATATTCTTCGCATAAACAGGATCCAATGCATGCTCCGCATCAATAAATCCTGCGATACCGCCCTGTTTCTGCACCTCTGCAATCATATGAAGCGCAACCGTAGTCTTACCTGAGGATTCAGGTCCGTAAATCTCTACAATACGACCCCTTGGAATACCACCGACGCCCAATGCAATATCCAGGCTGAGAGACCCTGTGGAAATCGCTTCCACATTCATATTAACTGCTGTTTCTCCAAGCTTCATAACAGCACCTTTTCCGTAATGTCTTTCAATCTGTGAAAGTGCCGCTTCCAGTGCTTTTTGCTTCTCTTCTTTACCCATTTATGTAATCTCCTCTTCTAAATCATCTTGTTCCATATGCCGAGTATATCATATTTCCGTTAATCGAACAAGTGTTTTCTTTTTTAAATTTTCTTTAAACAGAGATTACCATATGTTTACATTTTTGTCAATCTAATCTTGCAATTCCTCTCTCAATACAACTAAGGCCTTCTGTACCGCTGCCTCTCGTACCTTCTTTCGGTTCCCGATAAAATGATACTCTTGTGCATATACTCTCTCGTCCGTTGCACAGCCAATATAAACCAGTCCAACCGGTTTCTCATCCGTTCCGCCACCCGGTCCGGCTATCCCCGTTACCGAAATAGCAATATCTGCTCCGGCTTGCGCGAGTGCTCCCTGCGCCATCTCTTTTGCGGTCTGTCCGGACACTGCACCATACCGCTCCAGTGTATCAGGTGAGACATGAATGGCACGTTGCTTTGCTTCATTCGCATACGTTACAAAGCCCTGATGAAATACTTCCGATGCTCCGGGCACATTGGTCAGTCGTCCGGCTATCATCCCACCGGTACAGGATTCTGCAAATGTAACTGTTATGTTCTGTTCCTTGAGTTTCTCTACCAGAGCCTGTTCCAGAGTAACCTCCTCTGAGGTCGTAAAGATATGAGTCCCAAACCGTTTCTTTAATTCTGCAACGACCGGCTGTACCAGCATCTTACCTTTTTCTTCACTTTCTGCCATTGCTGTCACACGTAAATGAACTTCCCCCGTTTTAGCATATGGCGCAACGGTAGGATTGGTCATACCGGTAATCAAATCATCCGCCATGGTAGCAGCCACACTTTCTGTGATACCAACCATTTTAACCATTTCTGTATATAGCGCCCCCGGCTGCAGACTCTTTAAATATGATTTCAAGGAATTCTGATACATCGGAATACACTCATTTGGAGGACCAGGCAGCAACGCAATTCGTTTTCCATCCTTCTCCAGGACCATACCGGGTGCTGTTCCATTCGGATTATGCATAATCCATGCACCTTCCGGAATCATTGCCTGTTTCCAGTTATTCTCTGTTGCGTTAGCGATTCCCATCCGTTTAAAATAGGCTTCCAGTTCCGCAACAACGGTCTCATCCCGGTATAGTGACAGGCCCAGACAATCAGCTGCTACTTCTTTTGATAAATCATCCGGTGTCGGTCCCAAACCACCGGTCATAATCACCATATCCGAACGTTCCAGCGCCATCTTCAGTGCTTCCTTCAAACGTCCCTCATTATCGCCAACCGTCGTTTGATAATAGACCGATATGCCAAGCAATGCCAGCTGTTCTGAGAGATAGCTGGCATTGGTGTTTACAATATTTCCTAACAGGATTTCTGTTCCAACGGATATTAATTCAACAATCATTTCTGTGTACCTTCTGTCAATATTTGCTTATTTTTATAAATATAATCAACCAGTGATATAACTGTGAGAACCAGTGCAAGATACACCAATACTTCTGTGATAAAAGCAATCCATGTAACATGGATATCAGCAATCAACAGTATCGTTGCCACCATCTGAACAATCGTTTTTACCTTTCCCCATGGACTGGCAGCGATTACAACTCCGTTATCGGATGCAACCAGGCGAAAACCACTGATAATAAACTCACGTGCAATAATTACGATAACGATCCACGCCGGAATCAACTCCAGTTCGACTAAAGCAATTAATGCAGAGCATACCAATAGTTTATCAGCCAAAGGGTCCATAAACTTGCCAAAATCAGTGATCAGATTGTCACGTCTGGCAATATAGCCATCAATGGTATCCGTAATGCATGCAGCCACATAAATCACCAATGCAATCCAGTTATGAGCCGGTATCTGCTCCATCATTAAAAAGAACAAAAAAAACGGAATCATACATACTCTTAATACTGTCAGTTTATTCGGTAAATTCATAGACTACCTCCCCTGTGAGGTCATACTCACTTGCTCCTGTTATCTTTACATTTACGATATCACCCGATATCAGTTCTTCCGGTGATGTTACGAACACCGTACCGTCCACCTTAGGCGCATCCATATAAGTTCTGCCAACATAGACATGTTCCTCATACAGATAACCTTCAATCATAACCGGGTACTGTTTTCCGATTTTTTTCTGATTCTTTTCAAAAGAGATCTCCTGCTGCAATTCCATGATAGCAGCTTTGCGTTGTTCCTTGATACTCTCTGAAACCTGGTGGCGGTACTCCGCCGCCGGCGTTCCCTCTTCAGCAGAATAGGTAAAAGCACCCAGCCGGTCAAACTCCATATCATTAATAAAATCCAGCAAAGCTTCATGTTCTTCTACTGTTTCACCCGGGAATCCGGTTATCAGCGTTGTCCTGATAGCAATATCCTCCATCGCATCGCGCAATTTGTAAATAATCTGTTCCAACTGTTTTTTATTGGTTTTACGTCCCATACGCGATAAAATCGTATCTTCGGAATGCTGAATCGGCATATCAATATAATGACAGATTTTTGGCTCAGAAGCCATCGTCTCAATCAAATCATCATAGATTTCTTCCGGATAACAATACAGGACACGAATCCATTCAATTCCATCGATTCTACACAATTCTCTTAGTAACCGGTGCAGTGATTTTTCTTTATACAGATCCACTCCGTAAATCGTCGTCTCCTGTGCTACAAGCACCAGTTCTTTCATTCCCTGGGAGGCGAGATACTCTGCTTCCCGAATCAGCTGTTCCATTGGAATACTGCGATATGTGCCACGCAGTTTCGGTATAATGCAATAGGTGCAATGCTTATCACAGCCTTCTGCGATTTTCATATATGCCATATAACTTCCGGTTGTTACCACACGGGACACCTCAGAAGTATCCGGCAGGAAATTCACGTCCTTATACAAAGAAGACTTTCCGCCTTCGGCAACTAATTTCAGGGTATCTGCAATCGCTGCATAGCTCGAGGTACCCAGTACCGCATCCACCTCCGGAATTTCCTTCATAATTTCGTCACGGTATTCCTCCGCCAGACATCCGGTTACAATTAAACCTTTACAGGAACCTGTCTGCTTATACTGTGCCATCTCAAGAATCGTTTCCACACTTTCTTCTTTCGCATCATGAATAAAACAACAGGTATTGACCACAATCATATCTGCTTCCGCTTCATTATCAGTAATGGTATACCGGTTTTTTTTCAGCAGTCCAAGCATTACCTCACTGTCAACGAGATTCTTATCGCATCCTAATGATACAAAAAATATTTTCATAATAAGCCCGCCTCTACGCAGTTATTCATCAACATGGCTATGGTCATCGGACCAACTCCGCCAGGAACCGGTGTGATTGCTCCCGCAATTGGCTCTACCTTATCAAAATCAACATCTCCGCATAATTTCCCATTCTCCATGCGGTGAATACCAACATCAATGACAACTGCACCTTCTTTGATATAGGTATCATCAATCATTTTCGGTTTTCCGATGGCAGCTACAACGATGTCTGCTCTCTTAGTAATTTCTTTTAAATTCTTCGTTCTGGAGTGGCAGGTCGTCACCGTACCGTTTTCCCGTAACAACAACATAGCCATCGGCTTGCCAACGATATTACTTCGTCCGATGACAACACATTCTTTTCCTTCGATTTCAATCCCGGAACGTTTTAATAACTGAATGACACCTGCCGGTGTACAAGATACAAAGCCCCGTTGTCCCGTAGACAGAGCTCCAACATTTGCAAGGTGGAACCCATCCACATCTTTTTCTTTTGCTATCGCCTGAGTAATGACATCCTCGTCTATATGTTTCGGAACCGGAAGCTGTACCAGAATTCCATTCACCTTATCATTCTGATTCAGTTCATCAATCAATGCCAGTAATTCCTCTTGTGTTGTTTCTTCCGGCAACTCATATGATAAAGACTCAATTCCAATGTAAGCACACGCATTTTTCTTATTGCGCACATAAACACTCGACGCCGGATCATTCCCCACCTGAATCACGGCCATCGCAAATGTAACACCCTTTGCTTTATAGTCTGCTACCTTTTCCTTCAACTCATCCTTAATCTCTGTTGATATTTTCTTTCCATCAATGATCATTGCCATGATATCTGCCTCTTTTCTCTAGAATAAACCTGTAATTTTTCCCGTTTCATCCACATCAATATTTTCCGCTGCCGGTCTTTTCGGGAGTCCCGGCATAGTCATGATTGCACCGGTAATGGCAACAACAAATCCGGCTCCTGCACTGACATAAACCTCACGAATGTTCACTGTAAATCCTTCCGGTCTTCCCAGCTTAGTCGCGTCATCAGAGAGAGAATACTGATTTTTCGCCATACATACCGGCAAGTTACCAAATCCCAATTTCTCAATGCGATCCAAAGCTTTTTTTGCAGCCGGAGAATACGTAACATCTGCTGCCCCATAGATTTCCTGGGAAATCTTCAGAATCTTATCCTCTAAAGTCAAATCATCTTCATATAACGGCTGGAAGTTGCTCTCCTTCGTTTCCAATGTACGACAGACTGCTTTCGCAAGCTCCAAACCGCCTTCACCACCTTTTTCCCATACTTCTGCCAGGGCGAACTCACATCCACGTTCTTCACAGAAATTTTTAACAAATGCCAGTTCTGCTTCTGTGTCAGATACAAAACGGTTTAATGTTACCACAATCGGCACACCATACTTCTTCATATTCTCTATATGCTTTTCAAGGTTGACAATACCTTTGCTTAATGCTTCCAGATTCTCATTCGTCAGCTGGTCCTTCGGGATGCCACCATTGTATTTTAAAGCGCGGACGGTTGCCACGATAACAATAGCATCCGGTTTGAGTCCCGCTTTGCGGCATTTAATATCCAGGAATTTCTCTGCACCCAGATCCGCACCGAAGCCTGCCTCTGTAACAAGAATATCGGATAATTTTAATCCCATCTTTGTTGCACGCACACTGTTACAACCATGTGCAATATTCGCAAATGGTCCACCATGCACCAACGCCGGCGTATGCTCTAAGGTCTGAATGATGTTCGGCTTTAATGCATCCTTCAATAAAGCTGCCATGGAACCTACTGCCGTCAAATCTGCTGCCGTCACCGGTTCGCCATCCATATTATATGCAACAATAATACGACCAAGGCGTTCCTTCAAATCCTGCATGTCGTTTGCAAGGCACAAAATCGCCATAATCTCTGATGCAACCGAGATAACAAAATGATCTTCACGAACAACACCATCCATCTTGCCACCTAAGCCAACAACAATATTACGAAGAACGCGGTCATTCATATCCACACAACGTTTCCATACAATCTGGTTGGTATCGATGCGAAGCGGATTTCCCTGCTGAATACTGTTATCCAGCATGGCAGCCAGTAAATTGTTTGCTGAAGTAATGGCATGGAAATCACCGGTAAAATGAAGATTTAAATCTTCCATCGGAACGACCTGCGAATATCCGCCTCCTGCAGCACCGCCCTTGATACCAAAGCATGGTCCCAAGGATGGCTCACGAAGGGCAACAACACACTTCTTGCCCAAAAGGTTTAATGCCTGACTCAAACCGACACTGACGGTCGTTTTTCCTTCTCCTGCCGGAGTAGGATTGATCGCAGTTACCAGCACCAGTTTTCCATCCGGCCGGTTTTTCATGCTTTCCATAAACTCATCGGACAACTTAGCTTTGTATTTACCATACAATTCCAAATCATCCATCGTAATCCCAATTTTTTCTGCAACCTGTTGAATCGGAAGCAACTCGGCTTCCTGTGCAATCTGTATATCTGTTTTCATCCTTTTCTCCTTTTTCTATTCCTGGTTATTGACAAGATATTCTTCAAATTCTTCACTTGTCATTAATACTTTCCTTGGTTTCGTGCCTTCCTCCGGTCCAACAACTCCAATCTCTGCCAATTGGTCCATAATACGTGCTGCCCGGTTAAATCCAATCTTAAAGACACGCTGCAGAGAACCGATAGACGCCTTGTCCTTATCAATGATAAAGCGGGCTGCCTCAATGAAATACTCATCATTATCACTGTCCGAACCTGCATCCGGTTTTGCTGAGCCTGTCGACGCCTGACTGATTTTCTCCACAACCTCCGCATCATATTCTCGCTCACCTGTTTGTGATTTTAAGAAATCAACAACTGCGCCAACCTCCTGGTCTGAAATAAATGCTCCCTGGACACGGGCCGGTTTCTGGTAGCCCTGTGGATAGAATAACATATCTCCTTTTCCTAAAAGCTTCTCTGCTCCAACCATATCGATAATGGTTCTGGAATCCACACCGGACGATACTGCAAATGCAATTCTTGACGGTACATTTGCTTTAATCAAACCGGTAATGACATTTACCGATGGTCTCTGTGTTGCGATGACAAGATGGATACCAGCCGCCCTTGCCAACTGCGACAAACGAACAATAGAATCTTCCACATCACCCGGAGCAACCATCATTAAGTCTGCCAGCTCATCCACGATGATTACAATCTGGGACATCTTTGGCAAATCCTCTCTGGATACTCCTTCTGTCTTCCAAACCTGTTCTACCTTCTTATTATAACCTTCCAGATTACGGACATTGACTTCAGCAAATTTCTTATAGCGCTCCGTCATCTCGACAACCGCCCAGTTTAAAGCGCCCGCTGCTTTTTTCGGATCGGTAACAACCGGAATCAACAAATGTGGAATACCGTCATACACACTCAGCTCAACGACCTTCGGATCAATCATGATCAACTTCACTTCATTCGGCTTCGCCTTGTACAAGATACTCATAATCAGTGTATTGATACAAACCGACTTACCGGATCCGGTTGCACCCGCAATCAGAAGATGCGGCATCTTCGCAATATCCGATATAACAACCTTTCCCGCAATATCTTTTCCTACCGCGAATGCAATCTTGGATTTGAATCTTTCGAAAGTTTCATTTTCAATCAAGTCTCTGAAATGAACGGTAGCGTTACTCTTATTCGGCACTTCAATACCAACCGCTGACTTACCCGGAATCGGGGCTTCAATACGGATATCCGTGGCCGCCAGATTCAGTTTAATATCATCAGACAAACCAACGATGCGGCTCACCTTAACGCCCTGCTCCGGCTGCATCTCATATCTGGTAACAGATGGACCGCAGCTGACGTCCGTAATCGTCACCTTAACACCAAAGCTCTCCAGTGTCTGTTGGAGCTTGATGGCTGTTTCACGATATTCTGCAACTTTACCGGCACCCGTGCCGGAACCTTTGGATAACAAATCCAGCGGTGGCAACTGATAATTTGCATATTCCGATTCATCTGCCACGATTTCCATTTCTTCTGCCTGACCGTTATCTTTTCTCTTCCGGCGTGGCTTCGGCTGTGGCGTTTCTTCACTGGTAATCACCACCTCTTCCACCGGTTGTACCGGCTGAGGCTTATCAATATGCTGTTCCTCTTCCATCATTGGTGCCAGAATCTCATCAATGGTAGGCGCAACCGTTTCTTCCATCGGCTGCTTTGCAGGTGCAGGTTGTAATGTGATTGGTTTACGAACCGGCTTCATCACTTTTTCCTGCTGTCCTGACTCCTCTATTTTCTCCTCTAAGCCCTCGCGTAGTACATGAAACATAGTAACGAAGGCAGTAGCCATTCCGGAAAACATCTTCTGCAACCATACCACGAACTCTCCCTCCGTCATGATAGCCAGACAGATACAACTGACTACCAGAAATAAGAAAAAGCTTCCCGGAACGGCAATCTTATCGGACGTTACATCAAATAACCATCTTCCCATCCGGCCTCCGCCATGACAATATGTGATTCCAAACACTTCTAACATCCCTTGAAGCATCCATATCAGAATCACTGCAGATATGGCATTGATTACAGCACGGGTTTCCAATGCTCTCTTAAGCAGATATTGTATTATGAAAAAAATCAGCACCGGCATGAGATAGTTTATGAAACCAAATGTCTCAAACAAAGCACGACTGACTCGTTCTCCCCATTTTCCGAACAAGTGAAAATTATTGAGGAAAAAAAACAGTAACACCGAGGAATAGAGAACCTGGATAATCGAACGTGCTAATGCCGTATTATTCTTTGCTGTCGATTTTCTTGCCCTTGTTGTTTTTGCCTTACCGGTTGTCGATGCCGGACGGCCCGGTTTTCGTTTCTTTTTCGCCGCCATATGCGGTCCCCCTGTTTCTAGAAATGATAATGTTGTTGGGGTCAAAAGGCATTTTGACCCCAACTGATGCCTACGAATTGCTTCGCTGTTTCACAGCTTTCGCAATTCTACAAACATTCGTAATCCGCTGATTTACCAAGTAAATCGCTACTTACTCATGTTTGGCGGGTCCTAAGTTCAAATGCCTTATCATGCAAGCATGAACGGCATTTTGATCTTTTGACCCTGGCATCATACAAAATAGCATACGCAGGACGCTAATCCCACGATTAAGCAATAATATGCAAAATATACAAATTTGTTTTTCTTGATTACCAGCAGCATAGTCTTAATGCAGATATATCCCACAACTGCTGCAACCAGCATACCTACTACATAACTGAAAAACTCCGACATGGAGATTGCTATCGCCCTGGCCTCATTCATCTCCAGTACAGCCGAACCTAAAATAGCAGGAATTGACATAATGAATGAATATTTTACTGCATAATCACCGTCAAATCCAACTGCACGGCACGCAAAAATCGTACTACCGGAACGTGAGATACCTGGCATCGTCGCAATTCCCTGAACAACGCCTACAAGTGCTGCATCTTTATAAGAAGCAGTTGCTTCCGTTTTCTTTCCCTGTGGAAGACGGTCAAACATAAATAATAGAATAGAAGTTACGATTAAAAATGCCCCCGGAATCAACACAACGTTTCCTGCCTGCTCCGTAATATCCTTCAACAGCAGACCAAGAATAGCAGTCGGAACCGAGCTGACCAGAATCAACATGACAAACCGTCGGTATGGTGTAGTAATGACATGACGGTACAAACGCTTTTCTTTCGAAAACAGATTCAATATGAAGACATATGCGTTATATCCCCAGCCAAGTAAAATCATCACGCCTTCTATTACCAGCTGTTTGACATCATCCCAGTATACCACACATACCGCCAGCAGTGTTCCCAAATGCAGCATGACATCAAATAGCAACCCCGTATCGGTATTAACGTTGAAAATATTCTTAAGAATTGCCAGATGTCCGGAGCTGCTCACCGGCAGGAATTCTGTCAATCCCTGAACAATTCCCATGATAATCGCACGTAAAAATTGCATATGTTCGTCCTCCTAAATTCTTATCATTTTATATTACTATATTTTATTTTTTTATTCAAGTAAGAGGCCATTTATTATTTTTTTGTTTACAAATTGTTACGATTGTGTTACAATCGCCATTGTATTTTGAAAAACAAGGAGACAATCTATGAAAAAGAAAGTATTTATATGGATGCTTCTGCTCTCTCTGGCATTGACATCCATACCGACATACAGTACCGCTGCACCGAAAGTGAAGCTCAACAAAAAAATCACTTCTCTTTTAAAGAAAAGCGAATCTGTAAAAAATCTGGGAACATATACTGCAACCTTTTATTGTACAAACCACTGCTGCAACGGCGGCTACACCGGAACAGCACTCGGAACAAAATTAAAACCGGAAAGAACCATTGCGGTTGACAAGCGATATATTCCACTTGGTTCCTCTGTTATCATTAAATATCCGAATGGTCAGGTAAAACGCTATATCGCAGAAGATACCGGCAGTGCGATCAAAGGAAAACGGATTGACATCTGTGTGGCTTCTCACAGTCTGGCATTGAAAAAAGGGCGTCAATCTATTCAAGTGTATGTAATTCAAAAGTAAAATAGACAAAAATCAGGAGCATATCACGATATGATTCGTGGCATGCTCCTTTTTAATATGATTTCTCAAAGCAATTCTTTTGTCTTTCGAGCAAGATATAACGGCAGATTTGTGATATACCCGTCTTTCCGGTAACCCCGTTTGGAAAAGCGTAATGCATGTTCCGGCTGATGGTCTGCAATATATTTTTTGAACGAAGGCGCAGATTTATCTCTACCGCCTTTCGCTTCAACAGGAATAATCTCTGTGCCATATTGAATCAGAAAGTCAATCTCATTCTTCTTATCGGAATAATAACGAACATCTACCTCAAACTGGTCACGAAGTTGCTGCAAAATATAGTTTTCTGTCAGTGGTCCTTTGAACTGATAGTCCGTCTTAAGAAGAATGGCACGATTGTCAATACCCGCCATATGTTTGAGAAGTCCGGTATCAAAAACAAAAAGCTTGAACTGATCCATCTTGTCAAAAGCAGATAACGGATGCTCCATCTTTGAGACATTGTAGACGCGATTTAACATACCAGCGGAAACAAGCCATTCGATTGCTTCCCCAAAGTCACGTGCTCTTCCGCCTTCCCGGACAGCTCCGTACATGAATTTTTCATTGGGTTTGGCAAGCTGTGAGACAATGCTGCGGAAGACCATAAGAATGCGACCACTATTGACTTTTCCATTATGTTTCGAAAAATCGTTTTCATAGATTTCAATAAGCTCTCGCTGTATCTGGGATACTTTTGCCGGATCTTTATATTTCACCCATGAAACAACACATTCCGGCATACCGCCGATGATGAGATAATTGTTGTAGACATCCAGTAAACGATTATGAAAAATATCTTCAATCTGCTGTCCCTTTTGAATACCATCGTAATAAGTATAAAGCATAGGATCCGTCGCATTAAGAAATTCATCAAAGGTCAACGGATAGATATCCAGAAGATTGACCATACCTACCGGATAAGACTTCGGTTTTGCCAGCAGCGTACCTAACAAACTTCCTGCTGCAATTACATGATAATCGTTCGCCTTCTCTTTAAAGTATTTGAGCGTGTTTAATGCCTCCGGACATTCCTGAATCTCATCAAAGATAATCAATGTCTCTCCCGGAAGAATCTTTTCACCGACGATCATAGACAATAGTTCTATGATACGGTGAGGGTTCTTGTTTGTTTCAAATATGGATTTGAGTTCATCTTCCTCATCAAAATTAAAGTAAACATAGTTGTCATAGCATTCTCTTCCAAACTCCTTCATGAGCCAGGTTTTTCCAACCTGTCGAGCGCCTCTGAGCACCATCGGTTTACGATCCTCTCCTGATTTCCATTTTATAAGGTTTTCAATCGCATTACGTTTCAAACTAATCACCATCCCTTCTGTGTGGATAGTTATAGTCTATCACATTTTTCCGGATTTATCCATCATAATTTTACACGTTTTTCCCGACTTTTTAACCGGATTTAACACATTTTTCCCGAATTCCTAAAGGGTCTTGTTACAATTTTCTATTTGATGTAACACTGGCACCAATCAGCAAACTGTGCACCCCATAAATGAAAATGACCCACCGGGTTGCGCATGAAAATCAGAGGCGTGGTGGGTTCTGTTAAATTACTTGATTACATAAGTCTTCAATTGTTTATTTTCTATAGCCACACTTCGGGCATACTCCATTTTCATTCAATGCGATACCACACAGTGGACAGCGCTCCATTTGTCTGTTCGGCGTATATTCCTGGGTTGCGGCATTGACGCCACTGGTAAAGGTCAGTTTGGCAATATTCAGCTTGTCCTTCAATAAATCATAGACAATCTTAATCATGCCTTCCACAGTCATAGTCTCTTTCGTAACAACCAGCCGGCAATCCGGATAAGCAGTTGCAAGTTCTGTCTGGAATGCAGGACCTTTCATCTTGTTGGTTGGTGCTCCATTACGTATGCCCTGCTCCTCATAAACATTTAAGATTGCAGGCAACAAAGGATCATCCTCTCTCAAAATCAAAGCATGATCAAAGTTTTTCAGAACTTCCCATGCAGTCTTCTGGATTTCATTGCAAGGGAATACCATATTAACGCCCGGTTCCACAGAATCTTCAACCTCAATGGTCAAAACTCCCGTATGTCCATGCAGATACTGCGCTTCACCTTGAAAGCCATAGAATCTGTGTGCATACTGCAAATCTAATGTTGTAATACTTCTCATAACAAATCCTCCTATTCCATGTGATATTTACGACACTCCGGACAAATACCCGTAAAGATTATATTATGACCGGTAAACACAAAATTATGGTCATCTTTGATTTTACTCTCCAGATCTTCCATATACTCCATATCCACATCAAAAAGGCGGCCACACTTTTCACATTTCACATGATAATGCTTCTGACATACATGTTCAAAACGGTCTGCGCCTCCCGGGATTTCAATTTTAAGGATCTGACCCGTCTTAGATAGACGGTTTAAGTTCCGGTATACAGTTGCCCTGCTGATATTAGGATGTTCTTTTACAACCTCATCATAAATCTCATCAGCTGTAGCATGACACTGCAAGCGGTTAACTGTTTCTAAAATCAAAGAACATTGAATCGTATTTCTTTTAATCATTGTAATAAACCCCAACAGTATTTTATCCTTATTGATATTGTATATCAATAAGGATAAAATGTCAATCTTTCATTTTGAATCAATCTATGCGATGCATATTTTACTCGATATACCTCTATTCATCATAGTTCATATGTACTTCTCTTAACGCCAAATACATCGCTTTATATTCAGAATCAATACAATGTAACGGCTGCATATTAATTTCCACAGCATTAAAACCGTTTGCCTTATAAAATTTTTCTGCTTCTGGAAGTGAATGTAAAAACAATGCTTTAAAACCTAGCACTTCATTCATTAAAGAATATGAAAAATCTATAATGCTCCGCATAATCCATGCAGATAATGGTAAATCATCTCCCTCATACTCAAAGAATACGTCTTGATATTTCTCGTCTACAGCAAACATTTTTATTTCAATTGCAGAAATACCACATATCTCTATATCAAATTCTTCTCCTATGACTTTGGTCTCCTCTTCATCTAGCCTTATTCTGTCTTCATATGGTATTGCCGTTGCTGCTAATGTATAATATGAAACTACATCTCTTTCAATTTCAATGTCATTCTCATCATACATAACATTCCATACAACATACGTTACGCCATCACCTGATTTTTTATACTCGCTTGCCTCTTCACTGATAAAATCATTAAAATTTTCGTAACCTTCTCCTGCATGAAATGCTTTCATTTGAGATGAAAAATCCTGATGTGATTGTTCTAACGACAATACATCAGGATTAAAATATGCTACATGTTTATGCGCCATTCTATTTTCTATTGCCAAATAACTTCCCTGCTTTCTTACAAGAATCTAAGAATTCCTTGGTCACTTTGTTTTCATTAAATTCACGTACAAATTTGGTGGATTCTTGTTTTTTTACAACAGCTATTCTATTAATAGGTTTTGCTAATACAGCCATTTTCTTCCCCTCCTTTTTGTCCGCGTAATGATTTATTTTTCTGTTCCCAGTCATATTGTACCACCTCAGTTATCTAATTTCAACAACTGAGCATATAAGCAACACTATGTAATATAGCATTTTGCTTTTTCACAGTCTATCACATACTCAGTTTGAAATCAAGCATTTTTTACATATTATGTAAATTGTATTCACAATTATTCTTCCAATTATGCATTTTTTTCATGGTCCCTACCGCCAATTCTCACCTTCTAACCCCACACAAAAGTGCCCTACATCAGCCATTTAAACTGATATAGGACACCTTATTTTCATATCTCATTGTCTAATTTTCAAACTCACATCAAAACTTGGTCTATCTCCCCTAGTTTTCGTTCATCTTTGCCAACTTAGCCGTTTGGTCCGCAGTCGTCAACGCATCGATAACTTCCTGCAAATCACCATTTAAAATTGCCTCTAAACGATGAAGGGTTAATTTAATTCGATGATCGGTAACGCGTCCCTGTGGGAAGTTGTAAGTACGAATCTTCTCTGAACGGTCACCGGTGCCGATCTGACTTCTGCGGGCTTCCGCTTCCGCATCATGTGCTTTTTCTAATTCCAGCTCATACAGCTTCGAACGCAATACCTTTAATGCCTTGTCTTTGTTCTTTAGCTGAGATTTTTCATCCTGACAGGAGATGACGATACCGGTTGGAATATGAGTTAAACGAACCGCAGAATCCGTCGTATTGACACACTGTCCACCGTTACCGGATGCACGGAATACATCGAAACGGCAATCGTTCATATCCAGCTCTACGTCTACTTCTTCTGCCTCCGGCATGATGGCTACGGTCGCGGTGGAAGTATGGATACGTCCACCGGATTCCGTGACCGGGATACGTTGTACACGGTGCACACCACTCTCATATTTGAGTTTAGAATAAGCACCGTTTCCTGTAATCATAAAGACAGCTTCCTTGAAACCACCAATTCCGTTTTCATTCAAACTAATCATCTCTGTTTTCCAGCGATTGCTGTCCGCATAGCTCTTATACATGCGGTAAAGCTCCGCTGCAAACAAGGCGGCTTCATCGCCACCGGCACCGGCACGGATTTCCACGATAACGTTTTTGTCATCATTCGGGTCTTTGGGAATTAATAAAATTTTAATCTGTTCTTCCAGTTGCGAAACCTTTTCCTTTGCCGCTGCCAATTCTTCTTTCGCAAGCTCACGCATCTCTTCATCGCTCTCTTCTTCTATCATCTCTAAGCTGTCGGCGATGTTTTGTTTCTCTGCTTTGTATTGCTGATATGCTTCTACAATCGGAGTTAATTCGCTCTGTTCCTTCATCAGGTCACGAAACTTCTGCTGGTTTGCCGTCACATCCGGATCATTCAATTCTTCCAGTACAATCGCCAGACGTTCTACCAAATCATCTAATTTATCAAACATATCTTTCTTCCTTTCCTATCACTTCTATTCTATCTGTCCCATTTGCCATATACGATTCGATCCAGGCCCGCTAAATCCTGCACACATACTACATCGGTAAAGCCCACAGTCTGCATCATATCCATTACTGCTTCGCGTTGGTCATATCCAATCTCATAATACAACCATCCGCCTTTTTTCAGGAAATGTGTCGCCTGTTCTGTTATTTTCCGGTAAAAACGCAGTCCGTCTTCCGCTCCATCCAACGCCAGTCTCGGTTCATGGCTCTTAACCTCTTCCATCAGAGTCTCGCACTCTGCACTCGCAATATAGGGTGGATTGGATACGATGACATCATAAGCATCTTCCGGCACCTGTAGAAACAAATCACTCTGCAATACCGTCAGAGTATTCTCCGGTACCCCGAGCAGCCGTGCATTTTCCTGTGCTACTGCCAAGGCCTTTTCCGAAACATCGACTAACGTGATCTTCTCTGCCTCTAACAGCAAAGACAATGTAATCCCAATGCAGCCGGAACCGGTACACATATCCAATAGACGGATTCCTTTGGACTGCTCTGATATGATGCGTTCAATCAGGCATTCCGTATCCTGACGCGGGATCAGAACTGCCGGGCTCACCCGAAAATCAAAACCGTAAAAGTTCTGAATTCCCGTAATATACTGCACCGGTTCGCGCCCGCAACGCCTTTTGATGTACGCACAATACTTCCGGTATCCTATTTCCTGTACCGGTTCGTACATACACAGATAATAATCCGCTTTCGTAAGAGAAAATACCGCTTCGAACAGAATCCATGCATCCACAGCGGCATCTGTAATCTGTGCGGACTCCAGACTCTCAACCCCCATGTCCAAACAATCTTTATATGAAATCATTTCATACACCTGCTAATCTTCCAGCTCTCCATTTCTCTCTGCTTCCAGATAAGCTCGCCAGTCCAGTACCTCCTCTACAGAACGAATCGCAACTTCAATCATCGAATCATCCGGCTCTGCTGTCGATAATTTCTGCAGCATCAGTCCCGGTTTACTGAGCCACGAAACAAGCGGATGGTCAGATTTCCCGGCCAAACGAATCACCTCATAGGAGAGACCTGCAATCACAGGTACTAATAAAACGCGGAATAAGATTCGATATTTTACATCACTCACACGTACAAACATAAACACAATAATACTAATAAGCATCACAAACAACAAAAAACTGGTTCCGCAACGCTTATGTAACCTTGTATGTTTTCGAACATTTTCCACCGTTAAATCATCTCCGGCTTCCAGACAGTTAATCGTCTTATGCTCCGCCCCATGATACATAAAAACGCGTTGAATATCCTTCATCCTGGAAATCAGAAACATGTACGTAAAGAAAATCATAAGTCTTACAATGCCTTCCACTGCACTCAGCAATACATAGGAATGAATGTGTTTACTGAAAATACTCACCAGTCCGTACGGCAATACCATAAAAATGGCCACTGCCAGTATGATTCCCAGAGTCATAGAGACTCCCATAATGACAGAATTAAACTTATCGCCCAGCTTTTCTGTCAAAAACTGTTCGAATTTGCCCGGTGTTTCTTCTTCCTCATCGATTCCTTCCAAGACACAATCCGTAGAAAAAGTCAATGCTTTTGAACCAACTACCAGAGATTCTACAAAATTCACTACCCCACGGATTAATGGCAGACGAGCCCATTTATGCTTTTCCGCAAAACTGACCGTCTTTTTCTTATCCACAACAATCTCTCCGTTTGGTTTGCGAACAGCGATTGCCGTCAGGTTCTGATTTTTCATCATAACCCCTTCCATCACTGCCTGTCCGCCAATGTAAGTTCTCTTCATTCCAAACCCTCCTAATAAAAATAGGTTGAGATTCCACAACCTCAACCTACTTGATTCTTAGTTATCCTGACTCATGCCATACTTACGATTGAACTTATCAATACGTCCGCGAGCTTGTGCTGCTTTCTGCTGTCCTGTGTAGAACGAATGACATTTAGAACAAATCTCAACGTGGATATCCTCTTTTGTTGAACCTGTTACAAATTCATTTCCACAGTTACATACAACTTTGGCCTGATAATAATCTGGATGTATTCCTTCGCGCATATTATTCACCTCTCATACTTTATTTCCAACCGATTACGGTTAATTTCTATAAACAGCTTTCTAATTATAGCATAGCGTTTTTTTTAATGCAAGATAAAAATTATTTATTTTTTGGTCGAACCAGAGAACGTTTCACCAGCTCCACAAATTCCTCATTGGTTTTCGTCTTAACGAACAGAGATAAGACCTCTTCTGTTATTTCTTCCGTCCGTCCTCTTGTCAATTCGCGATGGATCGCATAGGCAGCTTCCTGTTCATCCCTTGACAGCAATAAATCATCCCTTCTGGTACCGGATTTGACAATATCTATGGCAGGAAAGATACGTCTTTCTGATAAAGTACGGTCTAATACCAATTCCATGTTACCCGTTCCTTTAAACTCCTCAAAGACAACATCATCCATCTTACTGCCGGTATCAATTAATGCAGTGGCCAGGATTGTCAGACTTCCACCCTCTCTCATGTTTCTGGCTGCTCCAAAAAATTTCTTCGGCATGTGAAGCGCTGCCGGATCCAGACCGCCGGTCAGGGTTCTGCCACTCGGTGCCACCGTCAGATTATATGCCCGTGCCAGACGGGTAATACTATCCAACAGAATCACAACATCCTTTTTATGCTCCACCAAGCGTTTCGCACGCTCTAACACCATCTCAGATACCCGTTTGTGATGCTCCGGCAACTCATCAAAAGTGGAATGAATGACCTCTACATTTTCACCGGCAATGGATTCCTTGATATCCGTCACTTCCTCGGGGCGTTCATCGATTAATAAGACAATTAACTGAATGTCCTTATACTGTCTGGAAATCGTTTTTGCAATCTGCTTTAACAGCGTTGTCTTACCTGTCTTTGGCGGTGATACGATCATACCACGCTGTCCTTTTCCAATCGGACTTAAGATATCCATAATACGCATCGGCAAGGGTGCATCCACACAAGCCAGACGAATTCTCTCATCCGGAAAAACCGGCGTCAGGTTTTCGAAGCTGGTACGTTTCTGTGCCAGATACGGTGACTCATCATTGACTGACAAAACATACAATAACGCACTAAACTTCTCATTCATCGTCTTAACGCGGATATTACCTTTTATAATATCTCCCGTTTTCAGATTAAATCTTCGGATTTGCGCCGGTGAAACATAGATATCATTCTCACCCGGCAGATAGTTATCACATCGGATAAAACCAAAGCCATCCGGCATAACCTCTAAAATGCCGTTCGCAATCTCACCACTGTCCAGCTGTGACTTGAGTTCCTGAGACATTTCATTCCCCTGTTCCATTGTCTTTTCCTGCTGTGTTTCCTGTGGCTGTGTCTTCTCGGACACAAGGCGCTCCTGCTGTTTTCTCTTCGTCTGTGGTTCTTCCGGTTCTTTCAGTTTCGAAAGAAGCTCCGCCTTACGCATCGTGGTGACTCCCGTTATTCCTTTTTCCTTTGCATAGCGTCTTAATTCCGCAAGCGACATTACATCAAAATCATATTCCATTTCTTTACTTCCATTCATTTTTACTCATCAACTAATATCGGATACATTATATAATAGAAAACAAATTTTCACAAGTAAGGAATTCGGAAGGTCACTCAGTTCAAATCGGTTGCGATACCTCCCGGATTGTGATATGATGAATACAAATTTTTTTAAAGAAGGTACAGTCATGGATTATAATAAGCTCGCATTAGAAATGCATGAAAAACACAAAGGAAAAATTGGAATCGTATCCAAAGTATCCGTAAAAACAAGAGAAGATTTAAGCACCGCCTATACTCCCGGTGTTGCAGAGCCTTGCCGCAAAATTGCAGCAAACCCGGATGATGTATATCGATATACTGCGAAAGGCAATCTGGTTGCAGTTGTCAGCGATGGTACTGCTGTTTTGGGATTAGGAGATATCGGACCCAAAGCAGCGATACCGGTTATGGAAGGGAAAGCGATTTTATTCAAGGAATTTGCAGGCATTGATGCATTTCCAATCTGTCTGGACACCAAAGATACCGAAGAGATTATTACCGCAGTCAAACAGATTGCTCCGGTTTTTGGCGGTATCAACCTGGAGGATATCTCTGCACCGCGTTGCTTTGAGATTGAGCGCCGTTTGAAAGAAGAATTGGACATCCCGGTCTTCCATGACGACCAGCATGGTACCGCGATTGTTGTTTCTGCCGGATTAATCAATGCTTTAAAGCTGGTAGGCAAGGATATGTCGCAGGCAAAGGTGGTCATCAACGGTGCCGGCTCTGCCGGTATTTCCATTGCAAAACTGTTGTTACAGATTGGTATCGGTGATATCGTTTTAGTGGATTTAAAGGGTGCTTTGTGCAAAGGTGAAACATGGATGAATGAAGCACAGGCACAGATGGCAGAAATCACAAACAAAGAAGGGATTCGTGGAGATCTTGCAACGGTTATGAAAGGTCGTGATGTCTTCGTCGGTGTATCTGCGCCAAATATCGTAACCGCTGACATGGTAGCTTCTATGGCACAGGACCCTATTGTATTCGCAATGGCAAATCCGACTCCTGAGATCATGCCTGATGAAGCAAAAAAAGGTGGCGTTCGTGTTATGGCTACCGGTCGCTCCGATTTCCCAAATCAGATTAACAACGTATTAGTATTCCCAGGAATTTTCCGTGGTGCTTTAGATATACAGGCTACCGATATTACCGAAGAAATGAAAGTTGCCGCAGCAAAAGCCATTGCTTCGATTATCACTGATGAAGAATTAAACGAAGAGTATATTATTCCGGGTGCTTTTGATGAGCGTGTGGCAGATGCCGTTGCCAATGCGGTATCCGAAGTGGCAATTGCTTCCGGCATTTCCAAGCTGCATAGCCGTCAGCACAAGAACAAATAGAAGGAGTGCGTTTATCATGGACGGTACAAATCCCGGTTATTACTCACTGAATCAATACTTACAGGAAACCTTCGGTGAAAAAGTGTATAAAGTGCTTATCAATGGTGGTTTCACCTGTCCGAACCGTGATGGCACCGTTGGGACCGGTGGTTGTATTTTCTGCAGTGCCAGCGGTTCCGGAGATTTCACTCCGGATGCAGGTCTTTCCGTAACTGACCAGATTGACGCCGGTATTGCTGCCGTCAGGCAGAAACGTCCCGGTCAGAAATACATTGCCTATTTTCAGGCATTTACAAATACCTATGCACCCATTGAACGTTTGCGTTCCCTTTACATGGAAGCTCTCTCTCATCCGGATATCGTTGCATTGTCCATCGGCACCCGCCCGGACTGTCTCTCAGACGAAGTCATTGCATTATTGGATGAGTGTAATCGGATCAAGCCTGTATGGGTGGAATTAGGCTTGCAGACCATTCATGAAGCTTCTGCTGACTATATCCGACGTGGCTATCCTCTGTCTGTATTTGATGATGCTGTATACCGGCTTCATCAACAAAATCTGACAACAATCGTCCATCTCATCCTCGGAATTCCGGGTGAGACAACCAACCATATATTAGACAGCATCCATTATCTGAACGAACTTCCAATTCAGGGAGTGAAGCTTTCTCTTTTGCATGTATTATCCGGAACAGATATGGGTAAAGAATATCTGGAACATCCATTTCCAACCTATACGTTAGAAGAATATGCCAATCTGGTAGCTGACTGTATCGGTCATCTTCGTCCGGATATTGTTCTGCACCGCATAACAGGAGACGGACCAAAGGATCTACTCATTGCCCCGCTTTGGAGCCTCCGCAAACGGGAAGTTATGAACAGCATCTATCATACTCTTAAAGAACGCCGGATTACACAAGGAATTTACTTACGATAAAACAGAAAGGACAAAACTATGGAAAATGATTCCCTCACGTTATATAAACTGATTATTTTATCCATGCTTGACCTGGTCGATTTCCCTTTATCCAATTCACAACTGAGTGAATTTATCATCGAGCAGGAATATACTGATTATTTCCATGTGCAGCAGGCAACAAACGAATTACTTGATTCCGGTCTCATTGTACCTGAGATGATTCGCAATACTACTTACTACCAGATGACAGATGCAGGAAGAGAAACACTGGATTTGTTTGGATACAAGATATCCCGTTCAATTGAAGAAGATATTTTTTCCTATCTGGAAAAGAAACGTTATCAGTTAAAGAATCACTTTGATATTACTGCAGAATATTACTCTCCGGTTTCCGGACAATATGTGGTAGACTGTGTGATTAAGGAACGAAATAAAGTATTATTAAATATGAGTCTGTCGGTTCCGTCTGAACAACAAGCAGTTGATATCTGCGACCAGTGGCAGGAACGCAGTTCCGATGTCTATGCTGCTATTATGCAGAACATTACCAGAAATACCGAAGAGGAATAAATAAAATGCCGTTTGCCCCGGTGGGCTGCCGCTGACGGCGGTACGTATCTGTTTTTTCTTGCACCGTTTTCCGGTTTAAGAAAGACAGGGCACTCCATGTCCATCACGCTTCATAAGGCGCGCAATAAAATAGCACCATTTCTGATACTTCAACTTCTATTTATAATCAACAAACTACTCTGAATAAATTTTGATACTATCAATAACAGCAGGAAAATGACATAAGATTTCCCACGAAGGGCGTTTGAACATCGTCAGTGCTTAAAGGGTGTACTTTGCCCTTTTATGCACTGCTACGCATGTTCTCCGAGGCGAGAGCCGTCCCTTCATGGGATACTTATGTCATTTGCTGCGTTAACAAGTCACATCAAAAAATTTTTTCAGAATACTTCTTGCGACACTAATTCCGTTGGCTGAGGCCTGCTGCAATCCCCTGGTGACAGAAGCACCATCTCCGATCGCTCTCAATCCGCTAACACTCGTTTCAAAATCCTGATTGACAACCACCTTATTGGAATAAAACTTTACCTCCACTCCGTAAAGCAGCGTCTCATCGCTTGCTATACCGGGGGTTACTTTATCCAACGCGTAGATCATCTCTTCGATGTCGATCATAATACGGTGCGGGAATACAAGCGATAAATCTCCCGGAACCGCATCCTTCAAAGTTGGTATGAGATTATTGCGGTACAGACGCTCTTCTGTCGTCCTTCTGCCGCGCCGGAAATCTCCAAAACGTTGTACCAGGATTTTTCCGTCACACAACATATTAGACAGCTGGGCGATATGTTTACCGTATTCAATCGGCGTCTTAAATGGTTTCGTAAAATTCTTGGATACTAACAACGCAAAGTTGGTATTATTGGTTTTGTATTCCGCTGATTTATAGGCATGACCATTTACAACTGCCAGACCATTCTCATAATACTCCGTTGCCACCTCCCCTGATGGATTCGTACAAAAAGTACGGACCTTATCATCAAACGTCGGGGTGTGATAAACCAATTTCGCTTCGTAGAGATTCTTGTTCAGAAAATCCATCACTTCATCACGCACCTCTACACGTACACCAATATCAACCGTACCAACCTCTGTTTCAATATCATGAGCTTTACAGATATGGCTGAGCCATTCTGCACCTTCTCGTCCCACTGCTGCCACGATTTCAGGAGCATAGTAGGTTTCGCCCGCACCGGTAACCACACCGGTCGCTACGTTATCTTCAATCAGCACCTCCTCCACAGAGGTATTGAAAAGTATCTCAACACCGACTGATAATAAGTGTTCCTGAATCTTACCATAGATCTTATAGCCTTCTTCCGTTCCCAAATGACGGATTGGACATTCAATCAATTTCAGATTGGCATTGATTGCCTTCCGGCGAATCTCACGAATCTCTGCCTCTTTATCGACACCATAAACACTCTTATCTGCTCCGAAACGAAGATAGATAGCATCCGATTCCTGAATCAATTCTCTGGCTTCTTCATACCCCAGAATCTCAGGAAGATTTCCACCTACATCCGGTGACAATGATAGTTTACCATCCGAAAATGCACCGGCACCGGCAAAGCCGGTTGTAATGGAACAAGGCTGGCATCCTACACACCGTTTCGTCACACGTTTGGGACAATTTCGTTTTTCAATCGACCGTCCCTTTTCGATCATCAATACACGGATTCCCGGTTTTTTTTCACACAATTCATAAGCACAGAAAATTCCGGAGGGTCCTGCCCCAATAATAATTACATCATATTCCTTCTTCATATCTGACTCCTCTCTTTCACTGTCCTTCTAACGTTCTTCACGGAAATAATTCAGACCACATGCCGCAGGCTGTGAGTTTTCTCTGGATTGGCGACTGGATGTAACAATCAATACCAACGCCGTAATTAAGAATGGTAACATGTCGTAAATGGCATTCGGTATCGGAACACTCTTAGGAACATAGTATTTCAATACACGCAATCCACCAAACACAAAGGAACCAAAGATGGCCTTATTCGGACTCCAGATCGCAAAAATAACCAATGCCACAGCAATCCATCCCAAACCTCCGACACTGTCCGGAAGCCAGGAACCGCCATTAATAATCATCGAGCAATAAGCTCCACCGATACCGCATATTCCGCCACCAATCAGAATATTCCAGTATTTCAGCTGCATTACGCGGATACCTGCTGCATCTGCTGCTGCCGGATTCTCACCAATCGCCTGAACATTGAGCCCCAGCTTGGTATGGTTATAATAAATACCCAATAGAATCGCAATGACAAGTCCAATGTATACGAATGGATTATAGGAAAAGAATAATTTTCCTATCACCGGCAAATCACTCAGTACCGGAATATGAATATTTCCCAACTGTGCCGTAATATGCTCAGGTAATTTCAGGGATCCGGTTTCCGAATTGGAAATCGCCGTAACACCGATAAAATTCGATAAGCCAATACCAAATATCGTTAATGTTAATCCGGTTACATTTTGATTTGCCATCAATGTCACGGTCAGGAAGGCATAAAGAAGTGCCCCCAACAAACCTGCCATAAATGCGGCAATCAATGCCAGTAACAGATTATCAGTATAATATCCGATCATGAATCCGGCGCAGGCACCCAGAGACATCATTCCTTCCACACCCAAATTCAAATTTCCAACCTTTTCATGAACAATTTCACCCAGTGTACCAAACAACAACGGAGTTCCGGAGACAATCGCCGCTACAATGAATTTGATAATCATTTCTTATTCCCTCCTTCCGATGCAATGACAAATTGATAACGGATGAAGAATTCACATCCAAGTACAAAAAATAAGATGACGCCTTGTAGTACATCCGCACAGTTCGATGACAGTCCGTACGTCGACTGAACAACACTACTTCCCTTTTCCAGCACTGCGAACAAAAAGGTTACCAGCAAAATACCCCATGGGTTTAATTGGGCCAGCCATGCTACGATAATCGCTGTAAAGCCGACGCCTCCGGCTACTGCTGTTGCCAGTGTCATATCCGAACCAGTTGCCTGCGTCATGCCGGCAATACCACAGATACCACCACTGATGAACATGGTACGAAGGATAATCTTCTTCACATTCATACCGGCATAAGCAGCCGTTGCCTGACTCTCTCCTACAACACTGACTTCATAACCATGCTTGCTGTATTTCAAATAAACATATACAATCACTACCAGAACCAGGCCAATCACCCAGCCGGCATGCACTCCAAAGATACTGTCAAGCTGTGCATTCTTTGTAAAGCGGGCAATTTTCGGAAATCCCGGTGAATTCGGATCTGCCCAGGGACCGTCACGCAACAATACAATGACATATAAGGCAATATAATTTAACATCAACGTAAATAACGTTTCATTGGTGTTAAATTTTGCTTTGAATATGGCAGGTATCAGTCCATACAAACCGCCACCGATAAATCCTGCGATAAACATCACCAGTATTAATAACCAATGTGGCCAGGTATCATGAAACAATGCAAAATAGGATGCAAAGATCGCACCGGCTATAATCTGTCCTTCTGCACCAATATTCCAGAATTTCATCTTAAATGCAAGTGTGATGCCCAGGGAAGAAATCAACAATGGAATCATCAGTTTCACGGTTGCCTGTATCGCCATCTCACTACGGAACGCTCCCATAATAATCGTCTTATAAACCATCAGAGGCTGATATCCGATACACAGAATGAAAATGGCACCGGCTATCAGAGAAAGCAGAATCGAGCCCATGCGAAGAAAGAAAATACTTTTTCCGGAACGTTCGGCACGTTTTGCAATACGAATTCTCCAGTTATTCATTCTTTGACACCTCCTCCAGCTTCTTACCGGTCATCATCATGCCCAGTTGCTCTTTTGTCGTTTTCGCTGCCTCTACAATACCTGTGACCTGACCATGACATAACACCATGATACGGTCAGATAACTCCAGCAGAACATCTAAATCTTCCCCGATAAAAAGAATAGCAACCTGTTTTTTCTTTTGCTCATTTAACAAATCATAAATGTTATAGGATGCGTTGATATCCAGTCCACGAACCGGATATGCGGTAATGAGCAGGTTTGGATTCGACTCTATCTCACGACCTAGCAGTACCTTTTGTACGTTACCACCCGACATCCTCCTTACCGGCATTTCCGTACCAGGTGTTTTAATCTCCAGCTTTTTAATCAGATTTTCAGCCATTTCCTTACTCGGCTTTCTCCGGACAAACGGCCCTTTTCCTTTATGATAAGACTTCAGCAGCATATTATCCGTCATACCCATCGAAGCGACCAGACCCATACCAAGGCGGTCTTCCGGTACAAAGCTCATACTGATACCCAGATCGATGATTTCAGAAGGTGTTTTCCCCACAATGTTGTGCTTTTTATGAAGAATTGCCCCTTCAGACACCGGCTGCAGTCCTGCGAGAACTTCACACAGTTCCTTCTGTCCGCTGCCTGCGATTCCGGCTACCCCAAGAATCTCACCCTTATTCAGATCAAAGGAAACATCCTCTAACGCTTTCGTTCCATCCGCACGGTCAACACTTAAATGGAACACATCCAGGATACGTTCTGTATGCTCTACCACCGGACGGTTAATCTTCAAATCTACCGGACGGCCTACCATAATCTCAGTCAACTGCTTCTCGTTGGTTTCTGCTGTGATGACCGTATCAATACTCTTTCCTTTTCTCAGAATAGTAACACGGTCACTGATACTCAATACCTCATGTAGCTTATGAGTAATAATAATGATTGCTGCGCCCTGCTCTCTCATTTTCCGAAGAATTTCAAACAGCCGCTCCGTTTCCTGCGGTGTCAATACCGCTGTCGGCTCATCCAGAATTAAAATCTTAGCCCCGCGATATAATACCTTTACTATTTCCACCGTTTGTTTTTCGCTGACGGACATATTATAGATTTTCTTATCCGGGTCAATCTCCAGTCCATATTTCTGACTAATCTCAAGAATTCTTTTTCTTAATTCCTTCGGTTTACATTTTTTCTCTTTTGTGCCTAACACAATGTTGTCCATAGCACTGAAAACGTCCACCAGCTTGAAATGCTGATGAATCATCCCTATTCCCAGTTTCATCGCATCAGTCGGAGAATGAATGACAACTTCCTTCCCATCAATATCAATCGTTCCTTCATCCTGATGGTAAATACCGGACAACATATTCATTAGCGTTGTCTTACCGGATCCGTTTTCACCCAGAAGTGCCAGAATCTCTCCATACTTTACATGCAGATCAATCTGGTCATTCGCCACTACCGGACCAAATGTTTTGGTGATGCCGTGACATTCAATCGCATATGCAGACATTGCTTTCCCCTTTCTTTTTCTGTCATCTCATAACAAAATCAGGGTGTCACAAAACTTGGAACAAATTTTGTAACACCCTTTTGTGATTAAGGTTACTTGATTATTTTACTTCAACATTCTCATAATACCAGTTAATTCCGCCTGTGATATCTGCATCACTTAATGTGGAGCCTTCTTCACCGACTGTCTTGCCATCGTTGGTATTCATAACTCCATCAAATACATTGAAAGAACCATCTAAAATCTTTGCTGATGCTGCTTCTACTGCATCGGCTGTTCCATCTGCGGCAAAATCAGCTAAATCAGAAAGCTGTACCAAGCCTTCGGCCATACCGCCGAAATAATTAGAACCATCCCATGTACCATCAATGATACTCTGTACTGCTGAGGTATAATAAGCGCCCCAGTTCCACATAACAGAACATAACGTAGCTTTTGGAGCATCCTTACTCATATCGGAGTTATAACCGATACCGTAAACACCTGCCTTTTCAGCTACTAACTGAGGGTTTGCCGTATCGCAGTGCTGAGCAATAACATCACAGTCAGCATCAACCAATGCCTGTGCTGCCGCTGTTTCACCTTCCGGATCATACCAGCTGTTCGTAACTTTTACGTATACTTTTGCATCTTCATTCACAGATTGAACACCCATTGCGAATGCATTAATACCACCGGTTACCTCAGAATTGTCAACACCCATTGCGGCAACATAACCGATTTTGTTTGTCTCTGTCTTCATACCTGCAACAATACCGGATAAGTATCTTGCCTGGTAAATTCTACCAAAGTAGTTGTTAAAGTTCTTACCGTTACTCATGTATCCTGTTCCGTGTGAGAAATAAACATCTGGATACTCTTCTGCAAGAGCTGCACAGGTTTCCATATAACCCCAGCTGGTTGCAAAGATAATATTACATCCTTCTTCAATACAGTCTCTCATTGCTGTTTCTACTGCCGTAGGATCGTCATCCGCTACATTGTTCTTACGTACGATCTGAGAATCATCAAGAGCAAGTTCTGCCTGCATATTCTGGATGCCTACATCATGTGTGTAGCTGTAACCGGAACCATCTGCAGGATCTCCGATATGGATAACACCAACTTTGATGTCCTCTTTACTGATTGCGGTCGTTTCCTGTGCTGTCTGGCTGTTATCCGTTTCTTCTGTTGTTGTAGAAGAACCACAACCTGCCAGTAAGGAAACTGACATCATTGCAACTGCTAAAATACTTAATATCTTTCTCATTTTTTCTCCTCCTAAAGTAAGATTTCTTAAGTACCATAATCACTTATAAATTTACCACTTTATCCAGAAAACGTCAATCGGTTTTCAAAGAAAGAAACCGCTCACATTCCTTCGCCAGAGCTTCTTCTGCCTGTACTCCGGAGAGTCGTGCTATATTGACCAGTTCACGCAGCATTTTACCAACCAGATACCCTGTCTGTTCCTTCTCATTCTCATTTATCTCTTCCAGCTCCGTCAATTCTTCCGAAAGAAGCTGCATGGACTCTTCCTTTGTGGAAGAACGATACTGCCTGTCCATCTTCTTTAACACCTTCTCCATGCGCAGCAGCGCAGGAAATGCTTTAGGTATCTCCGTGCTGTGACCTTTCTCTTTTCCCTTTAATTCTTCCCAGGTTGCCAGAACATTATCCGTATTCATTGCATTCCTTTTTCCGAACACATGCGGATGTCGGTAGATCATCTTCTGTCCCAGCCGGTCAATCACCTCTTCCAGTGTAAAATGTCCTTCCTCACCGGCAATCTGGCTGTGCAGCATAATCTGGAGCAGCATATCTCCCAGTTCCTCGCACAGATTTTCGTAATTGCCTGTTTCTGTTGCCACCGTAATGGCCTCCACAGACTCATACGCCTCCTCTATCATACAACGTTTCAGTGATTCATGAGTCTGTTCCCGATCCCACGGGCATCCATCCTTTGCCCGCAGGCGGGCAATAATTTCTTTCAACTCTTCAAATGAAATCATATCTTTTCTCCATTCCGCTTGTATTTCCTGTCCGTTCTTATATAATACTTACATACATCTTTCGCTGTTTACTGCGAATATAAGAGCGGAGAACCGATTATGAAACCATTATATCAATGTCTGAATAATTTTCAACTGAAGCTGATTGCTCTTATTTTTATGGCAATCGATCATATTGGTGCCGTATGCTTTCCTGACATCTTACTCTTACAGATATTAGGGCGCATCGCTTTTCCCATCTTTTGTTTTTTACTGGTCGAAGGCTTCACTCATACAAAAAACTTAAAGCGGTACCTCATGCGTATCGGTATCGTCGCACTGCTTTCGGATATTCCTTTTGACCTTGCCATTTATGGAAAATGTACTCTTTACCATCAAAACACGTTCTTCACCCTGTTTTTTGGTTTATTAATGATGACTTATCTGTCACGCTTAGTCGTACTGGAAAGTCCACGTTACCAGCGTCTAGCCAGTGTTCTTGTGGTCTTCTTCTTTGCAACCGTAGCCATGTACATGCACACGGATTACAGCTCCTCCGGAGTCGGATTATTATTAATCTTCATCTTTTATGAATACAGAATCCGTAACCTGTCCGAAAAGAATTTGATAATCCTTTTTGCCCTTTGGTGTCTGATCTGTGGCAATATCGAAATCTATGCCTTTTTCGCCATCATACCAATCTGCATGTACAACGGGGAAAAAGGCTCCTATTCCAAGTGGTTGTTTTACGGCTTTTATCCGGCGCACCTCCTGATACTTGCCCTGATTCGATACTATATGCTCTGAATCACAGGCTGAATCTGTTTTCCATCCAGTGCATCACGAATCGTATCGGCTAACAGTCTGGTATTTGCCACCATGGAATACGGTTTCTCTTTCCAATTATCCTGCCCAAACGGGACAAAATAAATGTTCTTATATGGAAAGAGCTGACCAATGTTTTTAAAATTAGCACCCAGGGCATCATTGGTAGCCAGGCAGATGACAAGCGGTTTTCCTACACGCAGATGCGATTTGGCAGCCATTAATACCGTAGTATCCGTAATTCCATTGACCAGCTTTGCTAATGTATTTCCTGTGCACGGAGCAATCACCATAACATCCAGCATATCTTTCGGTCCTATCGGTTCTGCCCCGACAATTGAATCGATGACCGGATTTCCTGTTATGGACTCCAGTTTTTTACGATGCTCCTGTGCTTCTCCAAACCGGCTGTCTATCTCAGCCACATGTTCTGATATGATGGGAATCACTCCGGCTCCTTGTTTTATCATGTTTTCTATTTCGGGATATATTTTTGAAAAAGAACAAAAGGAACCGGTCATACCGATCCCAATTCTCAGATTCTGTAAATCCATTCTCTCGCACTCCTTGTTTTCTTTCGGTTATATTTCATACTATGCAATCCTTTCATTTCGTTTCTATGTTTTTATTTACAATGATGAGTTTTCTATGCTAAGATGTAGTTTAAAAATGAAGGAGCTGTACGGTTATGATACGACTCATTGCTGCCGACATGGACGGCACCCTATTAAACGATAAAAAAGAGCTGCCTGCTGATTTCTTTACGATTCTGAAACAACTAAAAGCTATCGGAATCGAATTTGCTGCAGCCAGCGGACGCCAATACTATAATTTGAAAAAGGTATTCGGAGACAACGGAAACGATCTGTACTATATTGCTGAAAACGGTGCTATGATTTTTTACCGGAATCAAACCATTTATGCAGATGAACTGAAGGCAAATAAGCTGTCCGCCATCCGCAAAACCATCCGTACCATTTCCGGAGCTTATCCGATTTATTGCGGCAAAGAAGGCGCCTATTATGAACATACGGATACGGAATTTCTATATCATGCAACTATGTATTATGAAAAGCTTATTCAGGTTCCTGATTTATCCGAAATGCTCATCCGGGACCAGATATGCAAAATTGCCATCTACCGTCCTGATGCGGAAACAACCACACTGCCTGCCATGATGGATTTCAACCGGGAATACCAGGTTACATTATCCGCTCCATCCTGGGTTGATATTATGAACCAGGGAACCAATAAAGGAAAGGCGCTTCAATTTGTCCAGCAACATCTTAACATTACTTTTGATGAAAGCATGGTATTTGGAGATTATTTAAATGATTTAGAACTGTTGCAGCAGGCTTATTACAGCTACGCAATGGAAAATGCGCACCCAGAGTTGAAAAAGATCAGCCGCTTTACTGCCCCTTCGAACAACGACGCCGGAGTGACGCAGATTTTACACAAACTGTTAGAGCATAAGAAAGACGAGGGAATAAAACTATGAAGATTATTGATATTTTAAAAAGCGACCAGCCTACGATATCCTGCGAACTCTTCCCACCCAAAACAGGGGAAGAATTAAACAAAGCCAAAGAAATCGTTGCGGATATGGCAACACTGAAACCATCTTTCATGAGTGTGACTTATGGAGCCGGTGGTGGAATCAGCCATCATACGGTAGATATTGCCGATACGGTAAATAACAAGCACGGGATTCCGGCACTTGCACATCTCACCTGTTATTCTTCGAACCGTGAAAAAATCGTTTCTGTATTGGACAGTTTAAAAGAACATAAGATAGAAAATATCCTGGCACTTCGTGGCGATATCCCTGCCGGATGCGAACGTCCTAAGGACGCTGCCTATAATCATGCCAGTGAATTAATCAAAGAAATCCGGGCGTATGATGATTCTTTCTGTATTGGTGGGGCATGCTATCCGGAAGGACATCCGGATTCCCCATCCATTGATGCTGATATCGACGGATTAAAATATAAAATTGATGCAGGCTGTCAGTTTTTAACAACACAGATGTTTTTCGATAACCATATTATGTACAACTTCATGATGCGTGCGATGAGCAAAGGAATCAACGTACCAATCGTCGCAGGTATCATGCCTGTAACAAACAAAAAGCAAATTGCCCGCACCTGTGCATTATCCGGAACCGCCCTGCCTCCGCGTTTTAAGGCAATTGCAGACCGTTTCGGAGATAACCCGGCTGCGATGAAGCAGGCAGGTATTGCATATGCCACAGAACAAATTATTGATTTGGTGGCAAATGGTGTGAACCATATTCATATTTATACCATGAACAAGCCGGATATTGCCGGTGGCATTATGCAGCAATTATCCGAAATCTTTTAAGGAGCTGACTCTATGAATATTGAGACAAACGAAACTCTTCGTTATCTTCATATCCTGCCCGAACAGGCAACCGATGAGATTCTTCATCAGATTCAGGAATGTACCGATCATATTTTATCTGTCATGCGTCCCAAATGTACCGCCTGCGAATATGATTGCCATGTTTCCGGCACAGAGCTGGTCATTGGAGATATGCACATTAGCAGCCGGTCGCTTTCCAAGCATTTAGCAGACTGTGACCGTGCTATTCTGATGGCAGCGACACTGGGAAATGAAGTAGATTTATACCTCAAACAATTATCACTCACCGATGTTGGAAAAGCAGTGATTGCACAGAGCTGTTCCGTTACCGTCATCGAAGCATACTGTGATGAATTTCAGGATGCACTCGGTCAGGATGCAGCCAAGCGGGGATACAAAATGAAATGGCGATTTTCACCCGGTTACGGAGATTTCGCATTAGAACACCAGAAAGATTTCTTCCGGCTCCTGGACTGCCGCAAGAAAATCGGAATAACATTAACAGAAAATCTTATGATGGTTCCTATCAAATCGGTAACTGCAGTGATAGGACTCTATAAGGAGGCATCTATATGAAACACTATTACTTTGATGGTGCTATGGGTACTATCTTACAAAAAAACGGACTGGCTGCCGGGGAACTTCCGGAGTTGTGGAATATCACAAAACCGGAGCTGATTGTTGATGTGCATCAACAGTATCTTCAGGCAGGAGCAAATCTGATCGTTACCAACACCTTTGGTGCTAATGCATTAAAAATTTCTCACACGGAATACAGTGTCAGCCAGGTTATCACGGCTGCTGTTAACAATGCAAAGAAAGCGATTGTCCTCTCCGGTAAAGAAGCTTATATCGCGCTGGATCTCGGACCTACCGGGAAATTAATGAAACCATATGGGGACTTAGCGTTCGATGAAGCCTATAACCTATACAAAGAAATGATTCTGGCAGGAACAAAAGCCGGCGCTCATTTTGTATTATTGGAAACCATGAGCGACTTATATGAAGCCAAGGCCGGTGTCCTTGCTGCCAAAGAGAATTCCGCTCTTCCGGTAGTCGTCACGATGGTATTTGATGAGGACGGAAAGCTGCTAACCGGTGCAAATATCGAAACAGCGGTTGCGACACTGGAGGGACTCGGTGTCGATGCCATCGGTTTTAACTGTGGTCTTGGTCCGGTTCAAATGCAAAAGCTGCTTCCGCGCCTGGTTTCATGTTGTTCGAAACCAATCATTGTTAATCCAAATGCCGGTCTCCCGGTTTATGAAAACGGCGAAACTATTTTTAAAGTCGGCCCGGACGAATTTGCACAAGCCATGACATCCATCGTTCACGGGGGAGCGACAATCATCGGTGGCTGCTGTGGAACGACTCCTGATCATATCAAGGCTATGATTGACGTCTGTGATACCATAGATCGTTCTCATATCACAGAAAAGCAACAGACCGTTGTTACTTCTTCCTGTTTTGCCGTTACGATTGACCAGACTCCGGTTATCATTGGTGAACGTATCAATCCAACCGGAAAGAAGAAGCTAAAAGAAGCTCTGAAAGCCCATGATATGGACTACATTTATCGGGAAGGACTTACACAGGCAGAATGTGGTGCCCATATTCTTGATGTAAACGTCGGATTACCGGAGATTGACGAAGTCGCTCTGCTGACAGAAGCCGTTTTAGGCTTGCAGGCAATCACGACTCTGCCGTTGCAATTAGACACCTCCGACATCACGGCAATGGAACAGGCTATGCGCCTGTATAACGGAAAGCCGATGATTAATTCTGTTAACGGAAAACAGGAAATCATGGAGCAGATTTTTCCATTGGTTAAAAAATACGGCGGTGTTGTTGTAGGTTTAACATTGGATGAAACAGGAATTCCGGAAACAGCCGCCGGGCGTCTGGAGATAGCCCGGCGAATCATTGACACTGCAGCCGACTATGGTATCTCCAAAAAAGACATCGTAATCGATCCTCTCGCCATGACGATTAGCACCGGTCAGCAAAATGCACAGGTTGCCCTGGATTGTTTGCACACTCTCCGCTATGAACTGGGTGTTCATACCGTTCTGGGCGTATCCAATATTTCTTTTGGCCTGCCAAAACGCGAAATCATCACCAGCACCTTCTATGCTCTGGCTATGGAGCAGGGATTAAGTGCCGGTATTATCAATCCGTCCAGTGCAGCCATGATGAATACCTATTACTCTTACTGTGCACTCAAAGGTTACGACCAAAGCTGTGTCACCTATATTGAACAAATGGCTGCCATGCCGGATATGCCTACCACTACTGCAACTGCTGTTTCTACCCATTCAACCGCAACACAATCTGTCACCACTTTACATCAGGCAGTGATCAAAGGATTAAAGGATATGGCGGATGCACTTACCCGTGAAGCACTTGCAACTATGGAGCCATTGGAAATCATCGACACCATCCTCATTCCTGCATTGGATGAAGTAGGACAGGGCTTCGAGAAAAACACCATTTTTTTACCTCAATTATTGATGAGTGCCGATGCTGCCAAGGCCGCGTTTGACGTCTTAAAAGAACAAATGAGCAAAAGTAATGTACAGCAGGAGTCCAAAGGTACTGTCTTAATTGCAACTGTAAAAGGGGATATTCATGAGATTGGCAAAAACATTGTCAAAGTTCTATTAGAAAATTACAGCTTTGAAGTGATTGACTTAGGCAGCGATGTCAGCCCTGAAGAGATTCTGAGCGTTGCCAAAGAACAAAAGATCCGCCTCGTAGGACTGAGTGCGCTCATGACAACGACCGTAGTTTACATGATGGAAACCATTGAACTTCTTCATCAGGAATATCCGGAATGCAAGATTATGGTTGGTGGAGCCGTCCTGACACCGGAATATGCCAAGCAGATTCATGCCGACCACTATTCCAGGGATGCTATGGGCTCTGTGCGCTACGCCAACGAATTATTCTCTAAATAACCTTCTATTACCGGTAAGATTGCATCATACAGAATCTTTGCTGATGCTTTCGGTGCAATCTTACCCGGTATTCCCAGATACAATTCTGCCGGAATGCACCATTCCTGTGCTGCGGCATAATCTACTCCTCCCGGTGCAGATGCAATATCGATAATGGCAACATCTTTCTGCACACAGCTTAAACGTTCTCTCGTTAAAATCACAGCCGGAATCGTATTAAAAATATATTCATATTCCTTTAGTTTTTTTCCCAGTGTTTCAAAAGAACAAACCGAATACCCGTATGCTGCTGCTTCTGCCAACACTCCCTCTTTTCTGGCACAAACCGTGACATTACTTTGTAGTGCATGCAGCCGCTGTGCCAATAATTTTCCACACTTTCCGAATCCTAACACCAGACTGTGGCTTCCCTGTAAATTCTCAGGACTCATTGTAATCGCTTTTGCAATCGCGCCTTCTGCTGTTGCTATGGCATTCGCAAAAGTAATCTTTTCATCTTTCATCAAGTCATAAAACGGGATTTTTTTACACTTAAACACTTCTTGCATTTCTTTCGGTATCATGCCTGCAATTACCCTGTTATTGTCAGATAATTTATCGATAAGTCTTTGAATTATTCGTAAATTTTCTTTTTTAACAAAAGGGATTCCTCCAACGAGAAAAGTACACTGGCTAACAAAAGTATCCAAATATCGCTCCCATCCTTTAATATCTGTCGTAAATTTTTCAAATAAACCTACTGATTTTACTTCATATCCATCTCTTTTCAACCATTGATATAGATATTGCTGTCTGGCGTCTCCATAGATGAATCCAATAACCATTCTCTCTCCTCCCGGCAATCTCACAAAAACAGTAAAAAAGCTCTAATACAAAAAAATGAATTAAAAACTTTTTATACTAATTTTTATTTTCTATATACAAAAAAATTATTTTATACTATAATGTAATAAATTATATGAAAGGAAGAGGTATAGTATGATTACCGTTAAAGAATGTTATCATAATCATGCCGAGCAGATTGGCTATAAGGTGAAACGTCCTGAGGGCTGTGGCAACTATGTATTTACCATGTATGTGTCACCAATGACTTTTGAAATGCATTCAAAAGAAATACTCACATCTTCGAATGCATGTGTGTTATATACCCCGGACTATCCACAAAAGCACCGTTCTGCTTTTGCTAATGATCCTATTGTAACCTGCTCCATCACGTTTGAATTTACGGATGATGAGCTGACCCAATTCCATATTCCGTTCAATATTCCGTTTTATACCAAGCGGGCTCCGATTATTAACGAATATTTCGCCAAGATTTATAAAGCGATGCAGTACAAGGAGCCTTATTACCAGGTTGAAGTGGACGCTTACGCACGTTTGTTGTTCATGGAAGTCAGCCGTTCTATCAATGCCATTATAAACACGGAATTAGAGGACAGCAAAGATATGGTTACTCTGTTTGAAAAATGCCGTCTGGCTATTCTGTCAACCGTCGATGATGACTGGAGCTCCCAGAAGATGGCGGACCTTACCAGCCTCTCTACCACACAATTTTATAAATATTATAATAACTACTTTGGACAAACTCCGAAGGCAGAATTGTTAGAGCAACGTTATCACATTGCCAAAGCATTGTTGGAACGCAGTTCCTTTACGGTTAGTGAGATTTCTGCCAGACTCGGATTTAATTGTCTGGATCACTTTACGAAATTCTTTAAGGCAAGAGGTGTTATATCTCCTACCCAGTATCGTAAGAAGGTTCGTGGTCTTCCATACAAAAAAACAAAATAAAAAATCATCCAAGTAATGATTTACAAATATACAAACACTTGTTATAATTTTTCATAGAACAGGTGTTTGTATTTTTATTGCAAAAATATGTCATTTTCCCGGTGAGTTGCCGCTGCCCGCGGTGCGTATCTGTTTTTTCGCCGACACCCCGGTTTTAGAAAGACAAGCACTCCAATGGACATCATGCAACGCGCCGTTGATAAGTTTTTCGTCAACCGCTAGTGATTTCAGTATCTTTCTGAGGCACATTTTCATTCGGTTTCAAACGTAGCGGTGCGTAAGCTCCTGAAATACAGGAGCTAAGCACCGACGTTTTCAAACGGCCTCAGAAAGATACATGAAACACAGCTGGTTGACAAGTTTTATCATAAGGCGCGTAATCTTGGTGATGGACATGGAGTGCAATGTCTTTCTTAAACCGGAAAACGGTGCAAGAAAAAACAGATACGCACCGCGGGCAGCGGCAACTCACCGGGGAAAATGACATATTCTTCATGGGGGGGTATTATGGCAGAAAGAACGATTTTTCATATTGACGTGAATTCCGCATTTTTAAGCTGGGAAGCCTGCTACCGCGTAACACAATGTGGTGCCTCTCTTGATCTGCGTGATATTCCTTCTGCAGTAGGTGGTGATATTGAGACCAGGCACGGCATCATCCTGGCAAAATCCGGCCCTGCCAAGAAATTCCACATTCACACCGGAGAAACGATCGTGGAGGCACTTAATAAATGCCCTGAGCTGGTCATAGTGCCACCGAACTATGAATTGTTCACCCGCTGTTCCAAAGCCTTTGTTGCTGTTTTACGCAAATATTGCCCTGTTGTAGAACCTGCTTCTATCGACGAAGCCTACTGCGATGTCAGCGAGGTATTAGCATTGCATGGTGGTGCACTACCACTAGCTCATACAATTCGTAATGAGATCAAAGAAGACTTGGGTTTTACCGTCAACATTGGTATCGGACCAAATAAACTTCTGGCAAAAATGGCTTCCGATTTTGAAAAACCGGACAAAGTCCACACTCTTTATCCGGAAGAGATTCCAGATAAAATGTGGCCCCTGCCTGTACGAAGTCTCTATTTCGTAGGTCCGGCGACCGAAAGAAAACTGCTGACACTCGGTATCCGCACCATTGGAGAACTGGCAAATGCACCTCTCTCTATTTTGCAGTCCCATCTGAAAAAGCAGGGAGTATGTGTTCATAACTATGCGAATGGTATTGATTCCACGCCCGTTCATCCGGTTTCTCCGGATGCCAAGGGGTATGGCAACTCTACAACACTTTCCTTTGATGTTACCGACCGTCATACTGCACAGATGGTACTACTCTCACTCTGTGAATCCGTCGGAACACGCTTGCGTGCCGATAGCGTTTTCGCCTGTGTTGTTGCAGTAGAGATCAAAAGCTTTGATTTTGACCGTGGCGAACATCAGCTCACGCTTCCTGCCGCAACGAATGCAACCCATGAGATTTACCAGGCAGCCTGTCGACTTTTTGATGAATTATGGGACCAAAAAACGCCTTTACGCCATCTGGGTGTAAGAGTATCCAGGATTACCAATGAACGAACCAGTCAGATGTCATTATTTGACACCGACCGTTCTGAGAAATTAATGAAATTGGATGCCGCCATTGACCAGATCAGGCGCACTTACGGAACCGACTCGATCATGCGTGCCAGTTTCCTGAATCATGACCTTGATCATTATACAGGTGGGCACCCGAAAAGTAAAAAGAAATAAGGAGAATGAAACTATGAATCCAAAAGAACAAGCAAAAGAAGTTTTTGCAAAAACATTAATCAAAAAAATGGAGCAGCGCCAATTCGAGGCTCACTATGTGCCTGCTGCTGCTGACGCGCTCCAATTAATCAAAGATATCGTACCTACTGATGCCAGTGTCACCTTCGGTGGTTCGGAAACCCTGAAAGAAATCGGTTTTATCGATTATTTACCATCTTCATCCTACACGGTTTATGACCGTGCAACAGCTACCACGCAAGAAGAACGAGAGGCCTTCTTTGCAACCGCGCTAAACTCAGATTACTTCTTTATGAGCAGCAATGCCATCACAATGGACGGTCAACTGGTCAACATTGATGGAACCGGTAATCGTGTAGCATTCCTTTGCTTTGGTCCGAAAAATGTCGTTGTGGTAGCGAGCTTAAATAAAGTCGTGGGCACTGTAGACGAAGCCATCCAACGCGTACATAATCTGGCAACTCCACCAAACGCCTTTCGTCTCGGTCTCGATACCCCTTGTAAACATACAGGGACCTGTGTTGACTGCACCTCTCCAAATTGCATCTGTGCACAGGTGGTAACAACCAGGTTTTCAAAAGTACCCGGTCGAATCAAGGTAATTCTGGTTGGGGAAGAACTAGGATATTAGAAACCATGCAGCAAATCCTGTATTACTTCTCCCGCTATCATCAACCCAACCACCCCGGGTACATAGGACATACTTCCCGGTGTCTGTTTCCTGACAGAAGGATCTGTCACTTCAGGCTTCCTTGCTTCTTCTTTGGAATAGACAACTTTCAGTTTTTTAATTCCTCTGGCTTTGCACTCCTTGCGCATCACACGCGCAAGGGGGCATACACTCGTCTTGTAAATATCACACACCTCAAAGCGGCTGGCGTCCAGCTTATTTCCTGCTCCCATCGCACTGATGATAGGAATTCCTGCCTCCTGTGCCCGAACTGCTAATTCCAATTTACCTGTTATCGTATCAATGGCATCAACAATATAATCATATTGCGTGAAATCAAATCCGGATGCTGTTTCCGGTGTATAGAAAACCGGATAAGTTGTAATCTGTAATTCCGGCTGTATGGCATGCATTCGTTCCGCCATCACATCTACTTTTAAACGGTCTACTGTGTCAACCGTTGCGATGATTTGTCGATTGAGATTGGACCAGGCTACCGTATCGTTGTCACAGATATCGATGGCACCAATCCCGCTTCTGGCCAGAGCTTCACACACATAGCCACCGACTCCGCCTACTCCAAATACTGCAACGCGAGCTGCTAACAGGCGTTTCATTGCATCTTCTCCTATCAACAGCTCGGTTCTGCTCAATCTCTCTTTTCTTGATCCTATATTCTTATTCATATAATGGATATTTTGCTGTCAATGCCAATACCATCTCTGAAGCTTTGTCAGCATCCTTATCAATAATTGCTAATTTCATTGCTTCTGCAACGATTTCCATATCCTCTTCTTTTAAGCCACGGGAAGTAACAGCCGGTGTACCTAAACGGATACCGCTGGTAACGAATGGGGATTTCGGATCATTTGGAACCGTATTCTTATTACAGGTAATATGAACCTCATCTAACATTTTTTCTACTTCTTTTCCTGTCATATCAAGATTCTGTAAATCTACCAGCATCAGATGATTATCCGTTGCACCGGATACAATGTTAAATCCTCTTGCCTGCAATGCTTTGCATAGTGCCTGTGCATTCTTAGCCACTTGTTTCTGATACTCTTTAAATTCATCACTTAACGCCTCTTTGAAGCATACGGCTTTTGCCGCAATGACATGCATCAAAGGACCACCCTGAATACCCGGGAAGATTGCTTTGTTAAAGTTATACTTTTCATTCACTTCATTACTGCACATAATCATACCACCACGAGGACCACGCAATGTCTTGTGAGTTGTCGTCGTTGTTACATGTGCATATGGGATTGGTGACGGATGAACGCCTGCTGCAACCAAACCGGCGATATGAGCCATATCTACCATTAATACCGCGCCTACTTCATCTGCAATCTCACGGAAACGTTTGAAATCAATGGTACGGCAATAAGCACTCGCACCGGCTACAATTAATTTTGGCTGACACTCTTTTGCAATACGTTCAACTTCATCATAATCAATCACGCCATCATCATTTACGCCATAAGGAACACATTTATAGTTTTTCCCGGACATATTTACCGGACTTCCATGTGTTAAGTGACCGCCATGATCAAGGTTCATACCCATAAAGGTATCACCCGGCTGCAAAATAGCAAAAAATACAGCCATATTTGCCTGTGCACCGGAATGTGGCTGTACATTGACATACTCACATCCAAATAATTCTTTTGCACGCTCAATGGCAAGATTTTCTACCACGTCTACACATTCACAGCCACCATAGTAGCGTTTACCCGGATAACCTTCTGCATACTTATTCGTCAGATGGCTTCCCATAGCAGCCATAACTGCCTTGCTTACCAGGTTTTCAGACGCAATCAACTCCAGGTTGCTGCGTTGTCTGGTTAACTCATCCTGCATTGCTGCTGCAATTTCCGGATCCTGCTCTTGTACATACTTAAAATCAAACATTTTCTTTCTCCTTATCTTGTCTTTGTATGATGCTTTATTTCTTTCTTTTCTTCTTTTTTGCAATGGAGCAGCCAAAGGTGCCCAAAGGCTGTCCCAAATCAAAATAGGAACCATGTGAATAGACAATCGGTTTTGCCTGAGCCAGTTGAAATTTCCCTTTGCTGTCCAGATACGCTTCCTCAACATTCACATTGACAACATCCGCCAGAAACATCGTATGGGAACCCAATTCCTGCACACTGCGTACTTTACACTCAATATTGACAGGACTTTCTGCAATCAACGGTGCCTTGACCTGCTTTGCAGGTAATTTCGTCAAATGCAGCTTTTCCCATTTGTCCACATCCCGTCCGGATGTGACACCACAATAATCGGTCGCTTTTGTCAATTCCTTCGTTGTCAGATTAATCACAAATTCACGGCTGTCCATCAGCATCTGATAAGAATGTCTTTCTTTTCGAACTGAAATATATGCCATTGGTGGATTCGTGTTTACCGTTCCCGTCCATGCAACCGTTATGATATTATCATGTCCTTTTCCATCTGTGACGCTTACCATCACTGCCGGCAAAGGATATATCATATTGCCCGGTTTCCAGCTAATCTTCTTAAAATTCTTCATCATGATTCAATATTCTCGCATTCAAAGAATTTGCCATTTCTGCCAATGTCTCACCATCTGTTTCCAGTTGATTCCAGCTAAGTCCGACCTCATCATCCTCATATCTTGGAATCAAATGTACATGAAAATGAAACACAGTCTGTCCCGCTGCCGTACCATTGTTCTGTAAGATATTAATGCCATCACACTGGTACTCTTCCTTCATTGCCTTTGCAATCTTTGCGGCTACAACAAATACCTTTGCGGCTGTTTCATCATCTAATTCCAATGCATTGTCATAATGCTCTTTTGTCAGAATCAGAACATGTCCCTTTGCAGCCGGTGCTATATCAAAGATTGCGCGAAAGAACCGATCCTCATAAACCGTTGCTGATGGGATGATTCCATTCGCAATCTTACAGAAAATACAATCCTCTTTCATGGTTTACCTCCCCGATTTCAATTATATATAGTACAGAGTATACCACTAATTCCCTAAATAAGCAATTATCTCATTACACGCACTTTTGACGTTAGTCGATAGGTTGTATCACGAAATACGATTTTAACTGTCAGCTTGCTCTTTCCCACTCTTTTCCCTTTCAGTATTCCCCCTTTTGTTACTTTGGCCACACGAGGTCTGTTCAGCTTATATGTAATCTTCTTTGCGTCCTCAGCGTACCGGATGGTTATTTTCTTTTTCTTACCCTTTTTCAAGCAATAACTCTTTCGAATCACAGGCCTTCTTCGTCCGCCTACTACAGAAATAATCTCTGTATTTTGCGTTTCTTCCGAAACTGCACTGATAGCGGATACCGGTCCTGCATAGACTGTCGATTGTATCGAATAATCCAATCCTTTTTCCCGGGCATAGCTTTCCGCATAGCTGTCTTTTCCAACTTTCAAAGAGAACTCTGAGCCACCAAAAGCAACCGAATCGGAAATGAATATTACACTATCCGGTATCTCAACCTGTTTTAAGATTTCCTGCATGGTGGATGCATAGCAAAATCCGTTGCTGGAATCTATAATCTGTGCAGTACCGTCCAACACGATATAGGAACTATCGTTTTTTCCGGCCGGGTAACAAACCAGACTGGTTTTCTCTTTATTATATAACACTCCATCTTCTGTTGAGAAAGCAGTCGACTCCGCAGCCACCTCAAATTTCTGTAAAGCAAAACAATAAGAAAAAACATTAGAAGCAACAGACTGTAATGTTGCAGGCATGAGAACATGTGTCAGGGAAGAACAAGAACCAAACGCATTCTCTTCTATTTCAATGACACCCTCCGGTATCGATACTTCCGATAATGCTTTACACATTTGAAACGTTTTTCTTTTGATAGTTTTGAGGTTTTCCGAGAGCACAAGATTTGATAATGCTCTGCACCCATAGAACGCCTGAGACTCTACCATTGTAACGGAATCCGGAAGAATCATTTCCTTCAAAGATACACAACCTGCAAACGCATCATTGAATATCGTTGTAAGGCCATCCGGCAATAACACCTGTTCCAACACCGCATTGCCTTCAAATGCTCCGACCGCAATCGAAATAACTCCGTCCGGAATCGAATAGCTCCTCTCCGGATAGTTGCCGGGAAACGCCATAAGGGTATCTCCAGTTTTATTATATAACACACCATCGATACTTAAGTAAGAAGCAGATTCACTCTCTACCTGAATTGAAGTTAGCGTATCACAATAGGAAAAAGCACTCTCACAATCCGTCACAGTTGCCGGCAATGTCACCTGCTCTACACCGGATCCCTCAAACGCATACGGTCGAACACTCACAACCTCATAGGTAATCCCATCGCAAATAATCTGTCCCGGTATGATAAGTTCCTTTCTACCATCCGATTGAAGGAAAGAAACCGTACCGGTCATGTCTTCTTTCGTTAACACCTCATATCTTAGGCCCTGATTCTCCAAGCATTCCGCCGCCTGCACTCCGGCTCCTAACGGAACACATAAAAACGTCGCAACGAAACATATCGCCAAAAGAATTTGCTTCATCATCCTATCCTCATTCTTTCTTTTTATTTTCGCATTATAAATCCGTATTTTAGCACATTGCTTCAATAAAGTAAAGGAAGGGTATTAGACAAGAAACACTTGACATGTAGAACAAACTATCATATTATATGTATGAACAATTATTCATATGTTTTTATCGTTATTACAAGGGAGGATTTATGGAACTACTTTT
>JBJELB010000016.1:0-17826 GCA_051878935.1 Lachnospiraceae bacterium
CGAGAATCAGGCACTGGGAAATGGCTCTATTATTCTGATGCACAATGGAACCAAATACACGAAAGATGCACTCGACCGTTTGTTAAAGGAAGTAAAAAAGAAAGGATACCGTTTTGTCCCGGTATCCCGATTAATCTATCAAAAGAATTATTATATTGATCATACAGGTCGTCAGATCCAAAAAGCCAAAAGATAGTTTGATTATTCTTCTTCGTGTTCATGAAAGATATGCTTTTTGAGACGTGGAAAAGCAAGTAACAGACGTTTTTGAGGAAGCTTTTGTTTCCCTTTTAATTCTTGCATCTGCTGGAGCAATTCTTCTTTGCGCTTTTTGAATTTCAGTTTTGTTTCGTTTATGGATTCTGTAGCATCTTCTGTCGCTTCTATAGTTTTTAAGACACCGGTACAGAGATTTTGACCGATAGCATCTGAAACCATGTGTAATTCTTCTGCAATTTTATGCGTAAGGTGCATGGAGTGCTGTAATTGTTTAATCGTGGCAATGGTGACAATGATATCAGCCAGCAACAGCAGATAAAGAATGAGAAGAAATATGCTGCCGAATTGGTTACACAAGAGACACTCAACCATATGCAGGATAGTAGGATGGACCAGGTGAAGAATAAAAACACACGCTAATCCCCATAGAATTGAGAACGCAGGACAAATATAACCACTGATATTAAAAGGAACTTCTGAATAGTCCCACCATTTTTCATGAAATATCTTTTCCAAGATAAATCCGGTAATGTATTCCAAAAGGGAAGTGAGTAACATGGATGCAAAGAATAATAAGATGGAATGTTGTTTTAATGGTGTCAGAATATATACAATCAGACAAACACCAAAACCATAAATCGGACAGAGTGGGCCGTTTAAAAATCCCCGGTTTACAAAGCTGCCGTGTTTCATTGTGGCATAAATGACTTCGGTACACCATCCTATAAATGCATAAATCATAAAGAACCATAAATAAAGGTAAACAGATTGTTCAATCAGCATTGCGTTTTCTCTCCTTAGTAAATATGGAGTATTATAGCATAGAAATAGTTGAATTGCATACTTGTTTTCAACATCTGCTTATGATAAGATATTACATTATTAATTACACGTTGGAGGAAGACATGGAGAACGAAGTAATTTCCAAGAATTTTATTGAGAATATGATAGACAAAGATATTGAGGAGGGAAAATGTACCAAGGTGGTTACCCGTTTCCCTCCGGAACCAAACGGATATCTGCATATTGGCCATGCGAAATCGATTTTATTAAATTATGGATTGGCTCAGAAGTATAACGGTACCTTTCACCTGAGATTTGATGATACGAATCCTACCAAAGAGAAAACAGAATTCGTGGAATCAATTCTGGAAGATGTGAAATGGCTGGGAGCAGATTTTCAGGATAAACTGTTTTTTGCATCTGATTACTTTCAGCAGATGTATGAGGCTGCAGTCTTTCTTATTAAAAAAGGAAAAGCGTATGTATGTGATTTGAGTGCGGAGGAGATTCGTGAATATCGTGGTACGTTGAAGGAACCGGGAAAAGACAGCCCTTACCGTAATCGCAGTGTAGAAGAGAATCTGACGTTATTTGAGCAGATGAAGGATGGCGTGTTTGAGGATGGATCAAAAGTGTTACGTGCAAAGATTGATATGGCATCACCAAACATTAACATGCGCGACCCGGTTATTTACCGTGTTGCCCGTATGACGCATCATAACACAGGTGATCAGTGGTGCATATATCCGATGTACGATTTTGCCCATCCGATTGAGGATGCCATTGAGGGTGTGACGCATTCCATTTGTACGCTTGAGTTTGAGGATCACAGACCGTTATATGATTGGGTAGTAACGGAATTAGAATATGAACATCCGCCAAAACAGATTGAGTTTGCAAAATTATATCTGACTAATGTTATTACCGGTAAGCGTTATATCAAGCGTTTGGTAGAAGAAGGAATCGTTGACGGATGGGATGATCCGAGACTGGTATCTTTAAGTGCGTTAAGACGCAGAGGCTTTACACCGGATTCGATTCGTAACTTCATGGAATTAGTTGGTGTATCCAAGGCAAACAGCTCTGTCGACTATGCGATGCTGGAGTATTGTATCCGTGAAGATTTGAAATTAAAGAAACCTCGTATGATGGCAGTTCTTGATCCGATTAAGTTGGTGATTGATAATTATCCGGAAGGTCAGGTCGAATATTTAGATGTAGCAAACAATCAGGAGAATCCGGAGATGGGAACCAGAAAAGTACCATTTAGCCGTGAATTGTACATTGATCGTGACGACTTTGTAATCGACCCACCAAAGAAATATTTCCGTTTATATCCGGGTAATGAAGTACGTTTGATGAATGCATATTTTGTAACCTGTACAGATTATGTGACGGATGAAAATGGAAAAGTAGTAGAGGTTCATGCAACATATGATCCTGAGACGAGAAGTGGTTCCGGTTTTTCCGGCCGCAAAGTGAAAGGAACGATTCATTGGGTAGAAGCGAATCATGCTGTAAAAGCAGAGGTACGCTTGTATGAGAACATCGTAGATGAAGAATTAGGTGTCTATAATGAGGATGGAAGCCTGAATCTGAATCCAAACTCCTTAACAGTTTTGAAAGAGTGTTATTTAGAACCTGCATTAGCAGATGCAAAAGCTTATGACAGTTTCCAATTTGTTCGTCATGGTTATTTCTGTGCAGACTCGAAAGATTCTACGAAAGAACATCTGGTATTTAACCGTATCGTATCATTGAAGAGCTCCTATAAACCAAACTAAAAAATTAAAACCGACAGCAGGGTGGTATCCATCCTGCTTTTTATATATACCGGACATTTTTCGATTTGTTGATGTGATAAGAACTGTACCGGGCTGTCTCTGTCTTAGAACGATTTTCGTAGACACCCAGGTTTTTAGAAAGACTCGCACCCCGATGATATCACGAAACGCGCCGGTGACTTGTTTGAACCAACCATCAGTGATTTCAATATCTTTTTTAGGCATGCTCTCGCGCGGGTTCCAACGCAGCGGTACATAAGCTCCCAAAGAACGGGAGCTAAGTACCGGCGTTTTCAAACGGCCTAAAAAAGATATTTGAAACACTTCGGTTGGTGAGTTGTGTCATAAGGCGCGTAATCAAACGTGATAGAATCGGGGTACGAAGTCTTTCTTAAACCTGAAACGGTGCAAGAAAATCGTTCTAAGACAGAGACAGCCCGGTGCAGTTCCTATCACGATACGAAAATCGAAAAAAAGTCCAATTAGGGTGTTGACAAATCTTAGTAACGTGCTAATATAAGAGATGTAAATATTAGCACTCAACTCGAAAGAGTGCTAATAATATCGAAAATGAACAGATAGGAGGATGTATTATGAAATTAGTACCTTTAGGCGACAGAGTCGTATTGAAACAGTTAGAAGCAGAAGAAACTACCAAGTCCGGTATTATTTTGGCGGCGGCAGCACAGGAGAAACCTCAGGAGGCAGAGGTTGTGGCAGTTGGCCCGGGAACAGATGATGTGAAGATGGAAGTATCGGTAGGAGATAAAGTCATTTATTCCAAGTATGCAGGAACAGATGTAAAGCTGGACGATGAAGAATACATCATTGTGAAACAAAATGATATCCTTGCAGTAGTGAAATAAATAAAAGGAAGATCAGACAGGAGGTAGAAATTATGGCAAAAGAGATTAAATATGGTGTTGAAGCCAGAAAAGCATTGGAAGCAGGTGTAAATCAGTTAGCTGATACAGTTCGTGTGACATTAGGACCAAAAGGCCGTAATGTTGTATTAGATAAATCCTTTGGAGCTCCATTGATTACAAACGATGGTGTAACGATTGCAAAGGAAATCGAATTAGAAGATTCTTTTGAAAATATGGGTGCACAGATTGTAAAAGAAGTTGCAACCAAGACAAATGATGTTGCAGGTGATGGTACAACGACAGCAACTGTATTGGCACAGGCAATGGTAAATGCCGGAATGAAGAATCTGGCAGCTGGTGCAAATCCGATTATCTTAAGAAAAGGTATGAAGAAAGCGACTGCAGTTGCAGTTGATGCTATCAAAGGAATGTCCAGTAAAGTAACAGGAAAAGAGCAGATTGCAAAAGTTGCAGCGATTTCCGCTGGTGATGAGGAAGTTGGAAACTTAGTTGCTGATGCAATGGATAAAGTATCGGCAGATGGTGTTATTACTATTGAAGAATCCAAAACGATGCAGACAGAACTGGATTTAGTAGAAGGTATGCAGTTTGACCGTGGTTATGTATCTGCTTACATGGCAACCGACATGGAGAAAATGGTTGCAGAGTTAGATAATCCATACATCTTGATTACCGATAAGAAAATCAGCAATATTCAGGAGATCCTTCCGATTCTGGAGCAGATCGTACAAAGCGGACAGAAATTATTAATTATTGCTGAGGATGTAGAAGGCGAAGCTCTTACTACATTGATTGTTAATAAATTGCGTGGTACCTTCCAGGTAGTAGCGGTAAAAGCACCTGGCTATGGTGACAGAAGAAAAGCAATGTTGGAAGATATTGCTATCTTAACCGGTGGTACTGTTATTTCAGAAGAACTGGGTCTTGATTTGAAAGAAACGACATTGGATCAGTTAGGTCGTGCAAAATCTGTAAAAGTGGAAAAAGAAAACACGGTTATTGTTGACGGAGCCGGCTCTAAAGATGCTATCGCTGCCCGTATTGGACAGATTCGCACCCAGATTGAAGAAACAACATCTGAATTTGATCGTGAAAAGCTGCAGGAAAGACTTGCAAAACTTGCAGGTGGCGTAGCAGTTATCCGTGTTGGTGCTGCCACAGAGACCGAGATGAAAGAAGCAAAACTTCGTTTAGAGGATGCTTTGGCAGCAACAAAGGCTGCAACAGAAGAAGGTATTATCTCAGGTGGTGGTTCTGCGTATATCCATGCATCCAAAGAAGTTGCCAAGTTAGTGGAAGGTTTATCCGGAGATGAAAAGACAGGCGCTGAGATTATCCTGAAGGCATTGGAAGCTCCGTTGTTCCATATCACTGCAAATGCAGGTCTTGAAGGTGCTGTTATTATTAATAAAGTACGTGAGTCTGAACCGGGAACAGGTTTTGATGCTTTGAAAGAAGAATATGTAGATATGGTTGCAAACGGTATCATTGATCCGGCGAAGGTTACAAGAAGTGCTCTTCAAAATGCAACAAGTGTGGCTGCTACGTTGTTAACAACTGAGTCTGTAGTAGCAGACATCAAGGACGAAAATGCAGCAGCTGCTGCCGCTATGCAAGGTGGCGGAATGGGCATGATGTAGGCCTCGACAAAAAAATTGAAAAAGTTCTTTAAAAACACCTCGGTTTTGTGTATAATACATTTCATATACAAAAAAACACAGAGGTGTTTTTCTATAAACTGCAGATGCAAATGAAAAGTATTAGATGAGGTAGAGTATGATAATTAATGATCGTTATGCGGAAGCACGTGTGAAACGTGAGAAGGATGTGCAAACGACACTTTTGAAGGCGGTAATCATCATCGCGACTGTTTTTTTGGCAGCGATTGCATTACTGTTTGGCAGTCTGATTCAGGGAACTGTTTTTATGTTATGTGGATTTGCTATCTTTGCGATGTATTTTTTTGGATGGAAATATACATCATTTGAATATGAATACTTATTTTTGTCCGGAGAGTTAGATATTGATAAGATTTTAGGAGCTGCTTCCAGAAAGAGGATTATTTCCCTGAATTTTAACAGTCTGGAACTGATTGCACCGACAAATTCGGATAAGGTCGCACCGTATAAGGATGAACAGCGTTATGTTATTTACGATTGTTCTTCCGGTGATAAGACACGCAATCGTTATTCCGTAATCTGTACCAACAATGACCGATTGGTACATGTAGTAATTGAGCCAACGGAAGAAATGCTGGAGTTATTCAAATTAACAGCTCCAATGAAAGTATTTTTAGAGAGTTAAGACACGTTGTCTTATCCATATATGAAAAAAGTGAGAGTAAACAAGAAGAGGAGAAAGAACGATGGGTAAAATTATCGGTGAAGGCATTACTTTTGATGACGTATTGTTAGTGCCTGCGTATTCTAAAGTAATACCGAATGAGGTTGATATCACAACACAATTAACGAAAAAAATTAAACTGAATATTCCTTTGATGAGTGCAGGTATGGATACGGTAACAGAATACCGTATGGCAATTGCGATGGCACGTCAGGGTGGTATCGGTATTATCCATAAGAATATGTCTATTGAACAGCAGGCGGAAGAAGTCGATAAAGTAAAACGTTCTGAGAATGGTGTTATCACAGACCCGTTTTATCTCTCTCCTGAGCATACATTACAGGATGCGGATGATTTGATGGCAAAGTTCCGTATTTCGGGTGTACCAATTACAGAAGGAACAAAACTGGTCGGTATTATTACGAACCGGGATCTGAAATTTGAGACAGATTATACGAAGAAGATTAAAGAGTCTATGACCAGCGAGAATCTGATTACAGCCAAAGAGGGTGTAACCCTGGAAGAAGCAAAAGTGATTCTTGGAAAGGCTCGTAAAGAAAAGCTTCCAATTGTGGATGATGAAGGTAATTTAAAGGGACTCATCACCATTAAAGATATTGAAAAACAGATTAAATATCCAAATGCAGCAAAAGACAGTCAGGGTCGACTAATCTGTGGTGCAGCAGTAGGTGTTACACCGGATATCCTGGACCGTGTAGATAAGCTTGTTGAAGCGAATGTTGACTGTATTGTAGTCGATACAGCTCATGGTCATTCTGAAAATGTATTGAAGACAATTAAGATTGTAAAAGATAAATATCCTGAATTGCAGGTGATTGCCGGTAATGTAGCGACAGCAGCGGCAACGAAAGCTTTGATTGAGGCTGGTGTCGATGCAGTAAAGATTGGTATCGGACCAGGTTCTATCTGTACGACACGTGTCGTAGCAGGTATCGGTGTGCCACAGATTACTGCTATTATGGATGCTTATACTGCAGCAAAAGAAGCTGGTATTCCGATTATTGCAGACGGTGGTATCAAATATTCCGGAGATATTACAAAAGCGATTGCAGCGGGTGCTAATGTGTGTATGATGGGAAGCATTTTTGCCGGCTGTGACGAGAGCCCGGGTGAATTTGAATTGTATCAGGGACGTAAATATAAAGTATACCGTGGTATGGGTTCCATAGCCGCTATGGAAAATGGTAGTAAAGACCGTTATTTCCAGGCAAATGCAAAGAAATTAGTTCCTGAAGGTGTAGAAGGACGTGTGGCTTATAAAGGTACAGCGGAAGATACCATCTTCCAGTTGTTAGGCGGACTTCGTGCCGGTATGGGATATTGCGGAGCAGAAACGATTGAACAGCTGAAAGAAAAAGGTCAATTCGTGAAGATTTCTGCAGCATCTTTAAAAGAGAGTCATCCGCATGATATTCAGATTACAAAAGAGGCTCCAAACTATAGTGTGGATGCATAATAAATAATTTATATTTATTGGTAAATGTGATATAATAAAAGCTGGGCTGTGCAGACAGTCCGGCTTTTCTCGTTTAGAGAAGCAGGAAGGAGAAATTTATGTTAACTCAGATTGGACAGACAGATGGTATCTATACCCTGTTGATCAAAGAAGAAATAGAAGAGATGAAGGGTACCGGCTATTTATTACAGCACAATAAGACAAAGGCCCGTATTGTTCTGGTTGCCAATGAGGATGATAATAAGGTGTTTCATATCGGATTTCGAACACCACCATCCGATGATACCGGTGTTCCACATATTATTGAACATTCAGTCTTGTGTGGTTCGAAGGAATTTCCGGTAAAGGATCCTTTTGTTGAACTGGCAAAAGGCTCTATGAATACTTTTTTGAATGCCATGACCTATCCGGATAAGACGGTTTATCCGGTTGCCAGCTGCAATCATAAGGATTATCATAATTTAATGCATGTATATTTGGATGCAGTCTTTTATCCGAATATCTATCAGAATGAAAAAATATTACAGCAGGAAGGCTGGCACTATGAACTATCAGATGAAGAGGATTCTCTGACCTATAACGGAGTCGTTTATAATGAAATGAAAGGTGTGTTTTCCCAACCGGATCAGGTTTTGATGAGGGGAATACAGGGGGTATTGTTTCCAGATACGCCATACCGGTACGAATCCGGAGGAGACCCGGAAGCGATTCCACAATTGACACAGGAAGATTTTCTAGCCTTTCATAAGAAATATTATCATCCGTCGAATAGTTATCTGTATTTATATGGTGATGTTGATTTTGATAAGGAATTGCGATTCATTGATGAACATTATCTAAGTCATTTTGATTATCTGGAAGTGGATTCTGCCGTTGGAAAGCAGGAACCATTTTCTCAAGCTGTTCACAAAGAAATGAAGTATTCCGTTCTCGATACAGACACAACACAGGATAAAGCATATTTATCCTATAATGTAGTTACCGGAGATGGTACGGATGCAAAACTGAATCTTGCTATGCAGATTATTGATTATATTCTGATGGAAATGCCCGGAGCAGTGCTGCGTAAAGCTCTGACGGATGCGGAATTAGGTGAAGATGTCTATAGTTCGTATGAGGATGGACTTCGTCAAAATGTGTACTCGATTATCGTACAGAATTCAAATCCGGAGAAAGAAGAACGTTTCCTTCATGTTGTAGAAGATACATTACAAAAAATAGTAACAGAAGGATTGGACGAGCGAACAGTAAGAGGTGCGTTAAACCACATTGAGTTTAAGGTGAAAGAGGCAAACTTTGGACGTTTTCCGAAAGGCTTGATTTATGGTCTGAACTTATTTGGCTCCTGGTTATATGATGATCAGAAACCATTTGATATGGCGAAACAATATGCAATTTTTGAAGAACTTCATACCAGAATATCGGAAGGCTACTTTGAAAATATCATTCAGGAATCAATATTAAACAATACCCATAAGGCTTATGTGTTGTTGAGTCCAGAACCTGGCCTGGATCAAAAGAAAGAAGAAGAGACCACAGCGAAGCTGGCCGGATTAAAAGCAAACCTTTCAAAAGAAGAAGTGCATAGCCTGATTCTTAAAACAAAAGAATTATTGGATTATCAGAATGAGCCTTCTACCCAGGAAGATTTATGTAAGATTCCAATGCTGACACTGGAGGATTTGGAACACAAGGTTCGTCCTTTATATAATGATGTGAAAAAGTTGGGCGATACGACGGTAGTGCAGCATGCAATTGAAACAAATGGAATCGTATATTGTAATCTCGTTTTTAAATTGGATGACTTTTCTATGGAAGAAATGACATATGCTTCTATTTTGACAAAGCTGTTTCAGGATGTGGACACACAGAATTATTCCTACAATGAATTTGCAAATGAGGTGAATACTTATATCGGAGGACTGAATACTTCTGTTTCGGTGCTGTCTGATGTAAAGTCCACGGAAAAATGTATGACGATATTTGAAGTGAAAGGGAAGACTCTGACAGAGAATGTATCCCATTTGTTCCGCTTGATGAAGGAAATGATGTTCGGTTCGAAGTTCAGTGATAAAAAGCGCATCAAAGAGGTACTGGGACAGGAACGCGCTCAGTTGTCACTTCATATGAGCGCTTCCGGACATACGGTTGCCATGAACCGTGCGGCATCTTATATTGCAAAAGATGCGCAGGTGAAAGAGTATACGGATGGTGTTACGTATTATGAATTTCTGACCGATATTTTAGACGCTTTTGATGAAAAGGCAGATGAGTTGATGGAAAAACTGGAAGGTGTTCGCAGAAGAATCTTTCAGCATCAGAGACTTTTGGTCAGTGTAACGAACAAAGAGAGCCTGGATGACCTTTTAACGAAACAGCTGAATATGCTGCAGCAGGAATGTTATCCGGATACTCCTGCCGGCTCTTCTGTGTATAGCAAAGCTGTTGTTCGTAATGAAGGATTTGCGACATCCAGTCAGGTTCAGTATGTTGCGACGGCAGGGGATTTTCGTAAGGCGGGATATGATTTCCACGGCTCTTTGTATGTTCTGAAGACAATCTTTTCTTATGATTATCTGTGGCAGAATGTGCGTGTAAAGGGTGGTGCATATGGATGTATGTTTGGTTTCCAACAAAGCGGGCTGCTTTATTTTACTTCATATCGTGACCCGAATCTCATGGAGACTTATGAGGTTTATCAAAAAGCAGCAGAATATGTACGTCATTTTACGATTGATGACAGGGATATGGTGAAAAATATCATTGGTGCAGTGAGTGCACTGGATGCACCACTGGAACCATCAGCAGAAGGTCTGCGTTCCTGCTATGCATTTTTACGTGGCGTAACAGAAGAAAGTATGCAACAGGCAAAGGAAGAATTGTTGGCAACGAATCAGGAGACGATCCGCAATCTGGCGCCACTTTTGGACGCAGTTTCACAATCCGGCATACTATGTGCCATTGGAGGAAAAGAAAAAATAGAAGCTAATCAGGAAGCTTTCCGTGAGATTCGTTCTATTTTCTAAAGAGGAGGATGTAGAGTGGAAGAAAAGAAAAAATCCGGCTTTGTCACGCTGATCGGAAGACCTAATGTAGGGAAATCAACATTGATGAATGCTTTGATTGGGCAGAAAATTGCGATTACATCCAGTAAGGCCCAGACAACAAGAAACCGTATCCAGACGGTCTATACCGATGACCGTGGACAAATCGTGTTTTTGGACACACCGGGAATCAACAAGGCAAAGAATAAACTGGGAACCTATATGTTAAATGTTGCAAAACAGACCTTAAAGGAAGTAGACTTAATTCTATGGCTGGTGGAACCTACAACCTTTATTGGGGCGGGAGAACGTTATATCATCGAACAGTTGCAGGATGTCAAAACGCCGGTGATTCTCATTATGAATAAGGTGGATACGGTAGAAGAAAAAGAAATCTTTGAAGCAATCAATGCATATAAGGATGTTTGTGAACTGGCTGAAATCATACCGGTTTCGGCTCTCAAACATAAGAACTTAGAGGATGTTCTTTCAACGATTTTTCAATATCTCGAGGAAGGTCCAATGTATTATGATGAGGATACGATTACCGATCAGCCAATGCGACAGATTGTAGCGGAATTAATCCGTGAAAAAGCGCTTCGTATTTTGAGTCAGGAGATTCCGCATGGAATTGCAGTCACCATTGAACAGATGAAATACCGTCAGGACAAACCGGTTTGTGATATTGATGCAACGATTGTCTGTGAAAGAGATTCCCATAAAGGGATTATAATCGGGAAACAGGGGACTATGCTGAAACGAATCGGCAGCAGTGCCAGAAAGGATATGGAGGAACTGTTGGAGTGCAGAGTGAATCTGCAATTATGGGTACGTGTCAAGAAAGACTGGAGAGATAGTGATATCCTTTTAAAGAACTATGGATATACGCAGGAGAAATAAGAAATGGGTCAACCGGTACAGGTGAGTGGTATTGTCCTTAGTACGATGCCGATTGGAGAGTTTGACAAACGAATTGTGATTCTTACGAAGGAACGTGGGAAGATTGCTGTTTTTGCCAGAGGGGTCCGCAGACAGAACAGTCCGTTTGCAGCAGCGTGCCAGCCTTTTGTGACAGGAGATTTTACTGTTTATGAGGGGCGAAGCTCGTATACATTGCAGACTGTTTTTGTCAGGGAATATTTTGACAGCCTTCGCATTGATTATCATACGGTATGCTATGCCAGTTATTTTTGCGAGGTAGCGGATGCTATGACGGTAGAGTACAATGATGAGCGTGGCATTCTAAATCTGTTATTCCATACGCTTCGTACGATGACACGGCAGAAGGTACCTTTGCAGTTGATAAAATGTATTTTTGAGATGAAACTTCTGGCTCTTTCCGGACAGGGGATGCAGACGTTCTCGTGTGTTCGTTGCGGAAAAGGAGATAAAGAATTACACTGGTTTGACAGCCTAAGCGGTGGCGTTTTGTGTGAAAGCTGCGCCGGCAGTTTGTCTCATACGGACCATATGACAGAATCAACGCTTTATACTCTCCAGTATATTATGAGCAGTTCGATTGAGAAACTGTATTCTTTTCTGGTCTCCGATGAGGTGATGACAGAATTGGTGCGTATCAGTCAAAACTATTTTTTCACGCATGTAGATAAAAAATTTAAAAGTTTGGAATTCCTGAATTTATGATTGAAAATGTCAGGGAAGTCCAGTATAATGGAGAGGATTATCTGGTAAAGGAGTCAGGAATGAAAAAGCGATGTTTGTGCATTTTGCTGTTAATACTGCTTCTGATGTTGTCCGGGTGTCTGAATCCGATTTCGAAGCTTCGGTTTTCCGGACAGGATAGCACGATTACCATGCTTCGGGAGGATGGCAGTTTAGACAGTATTTATGTTGAGAAATTTGATGAGCCTTTTTATGATGAAGATGAGCTGAAAGAATACATAGACGGTGAGATTGAGCAAATGAATCATAACCGTGGAAAAGAATCTGTAAAAAGAGCTTCCTTTCAGGTTAAGGAAGGAATTGCAAAGCTCTATTTAAAATATGATTCGGTGGATTCTTATAATGAATTTAATGTGACATCTTTTTACAGCGGTTCCCTGGATGATACAGAATTAAAAGGACCATTATTTGATTTATCAGGCAAACAGGTTCAGGTGGAAGAACTGGATCGTTCGTTAAAACTGATTAGTACAGAGGAAGCGATACAGGTTCAAGTGCCCGGTAGAATTTTGTATGTATCGGAAGGCGTCACGATAGAAAAAGATGATGTTGCTGTTATGTCACAAGATGGCATTTCCTATATCTTATATGAGTAAAGAAAGGTAGAAGAAAAATGGAAAAGACGATGGAAAAAATCGTAGCACTGGCAAAGGCAAGAGGATTCGTATATCCGGGTTCTGAGATATATGGTGGTCTTGCAAATACCTGGGACTACGGAAATTTGGGAGTAGAATTGAAAAACAACGTAAAACGTGCGTGGTGGCAGAAGTTTATCACAGAAAACCCATACAACGTTGGTGTGGACTGTGCGATTTTAATGAATCCACAGACTTGGGTAGCTTCCGGACACCTGGGTGGTTTTTCCGATCCGTTAATGGATTGTAAGAGCTGTCATGAACGTTTTCGTGCAGATAAAATTATTGAAGACTATATGGCTGAACATGATATGAAGTTGGAAGGCTCCGTAGATGCATGGTCTCAGGAAGAAATGAAAAACTTTATCGAGGAGCATAATGTAGTATGTCCTACCTGTGGTAAACATGATTTTACGGATATCCGTCAGTTTAACCTGATGTTTAAAACGTTCCAGGGTGTTACCGAAGATGCAAAAAATACAGTATACTTACGTCCTGAAACAGCACAGGGTATTTTTGTAAACTTCAAAAATGTGCAGAGAACTTCCAGAAAGAAGATTCCGTTTGGTATCGGACAGATCGGTAAATCATTCCGTAATGAGATTACACCGGGTAACTTTACCTTCCGTACAAGAGAATTTGAACAGATGGAGTTGGAATTCTTCTGTGAACCGGATACCGATCTGGAATGGTTTGCGTATTGGAAACAGTTCTGTATTGACTGGTTAAAAGCATTAGGAATGAAAGAAGAGGAGATGCGGGTTCGCGATCATGATAAAGAAGAATTGTCCTTCTATAGTAAAGCGACAACCGATATTGAATTCTTATTCCCATTTGGTTGGGGCGAATTATGGGGAATTGCCGACAGAACCGATTACGACCTGACCCGTCATCAGGAAACATCCAAAGTGGATATGACATATTTTGATGATGAAAAGAAAGAAAAATATATTCCATATGTTATTGAGCCTTCTCTTGGTGCTGACCGCGTTACACTGGCATTTTTATGTGGTGCTTATGATGAGGAAGAATTAGAAGGTGGTGACGTACGTACCGTATTGCATTTCCATCCGGCGTTAGCTCCTGTAAAAATCGGAGTCCTTCCACTTTCCAAGAAGTTAAATGAAGGTGCCCAGAAAGTGTATACGATGTTGTCAAAGTATTATAACTGTGAATTCGATGACCGCGGTGCTATCGGTAAACGTTATCGCCGTCAGGATGAAATCGGTACACCATTCTGTATCACATATGACTTTGATTCAGAGGAAGATGGTGCAGTTACAGTGCGCGACCGTGATACAATGCAGCAGGAGCGCATCAAAATTGAAGATTTGAAGGCATATTTTGAAGATAAGTTTGATTTTATGGTATAAATCGGATATATTATCCTTTTCATAGTTGTTAAATTGTGTTATAATATAATCCAATCGACCTGCCAGTCCCCTGCCATGGGATTGGATAATACATATAGGAGGTAGTTGTACAATGGCAAACAAATGGGTTTATTTATTTAAAGAAGGTAACGCAGATATGAGAAACCTTCTCGGTGGTAAAGGTGCTAACCTGGCAGAAATGACTCTTTTAGGTCTTCCTGTACCTCAGGGCTTTACTATCACAACTGAGGCTTGTACTCAGTATTACGAAGATGGTCGCAAGATCAATGACGAAATCATGGGACAGATTATGGAAGCTATCACAAAGATGGAAGAAATCACCGGTAAAAAATTCGGTGACAAAGAAAATCCATTGTTAGTATCTGTTCGTTCAGGTGCAAGAGCTTCTATGCCGGGTATGATGGATACAATCCTCAACCTTGGTTTAAATGAAGAAGTAGTAGAAGTATTAGCTGCAAAATCCGGTAACCCTCGTTGGGCTTGGGATTGCTACAGAAGATTTATTCAGATGTTCTCTGATGTAGTAATGGAAGTTGGTAAGAAATACTTCGAAGAGTTAATCGACGAAATGAAAGCTGCAAAAGGCGTAACTCAGGACGTTGATTTAACAGCAGATGATTTGAAAGAATTAGCTAATCAGTTTAAAGCAGAGTATAAATCCAAAATTGGTGAAGACTTCCCAACTGATCCAAAGGTACAGTTGATGGAAGCTGTAAAAGCTGTATTCCGTTCATGGGATAATCCACGTGCGAACGTATACCGTCGTGACAATGATATCCCTTATTCCTGGGGTACCGCTGTTAACGTACAGATGATGGCATTCGGTAACATGGGTGAGACATCCGGTACCGGTGTTGCATTTACACGTGACCCGGCTACAGGTGAGAAACATCTTATGGGTGAGTTCCTTATGAACGCTCAGGGTGAAGATGTAGTTGCCGGTGTTCGTACACCACAGAAGATTGACCAGTTAAAAGAAGTTATGCCGGAAGTTTACGAGCAGTTCGTAGGCATCTGCCATACATTAGAAGACCACTACAGAGATATGCAGGATATGGAGTTTACGATTGAAGATAAGAAACTCTATATGTTACAGACACGTAATGGTAAGAGAACAGCACAGGCTGCGTTAAAGATCGCTTGTGATTTAGTAGACGAAGGTATGATTACAGAAGAGCAGGCAGTGAAGATGATTGATCCTCGTAACCTTGATACATTACTTCATCCACAGTTTGACGCTGCTGAGCTTAAGAAAGCAACTCCTCTTGCAAAAGCGTTAGCTGCATCTCCGGGTGCTGCATGTGGACAGGTTGTATTTACAGCTGAAGATGCAAAAGCATGGGCTGCAGAAGGTAAGAAAGTCGTTCTTGTACGTCTTGAAACATCTCCTGAAGATATCGAAGGTATGAAAGCTGCTCAGGGTATCTTAACAGTTCGTGGTGGTATGACAAGTCATGCTGCAGTTGTTGCCCGTGGTATGGGTACCTGTTGTGTATCCGGTTGTTCCGAAATCAATATGGATGAAGCTAATAAAGTATTTACACTTGCAGGTGTTACTTTCAAAGAAGGTTCTGAAATCTCTATTGACGGTTCAACAGGTAATATTTATGCTGGTTTAATCCCAACGGTAGATGCTACCATCGCTGGCGAATTCGGACGCATCATGGCTTGGGCTGATAAATACAGAACATTAAAAGTTAGAACAAATGCAGATACACCGGCAGATGCTAAGAAAGCTCGTGAGCTTGGTGCAGAAGGTATCGGTCTTTGCCGTACAGAGCATATGTTCTTTGAAGGTGACAGAATTGATGCATTCCGTGAAATGATCTGTTCTGACACAGTAGAAGAAAGAGAAGCAGCTCTTGCTAAGATTTTACCTGTACAGCAGGGTGACTTCGAAGAATTATACGAAGCATTAGAGGGATGCCCGGTAACGATTCGTTTTCTGGATCCACCTTTGCATGAGTTTGTTCCTACAGAAGAAGCTGACATTGAAAAATTAGCAAAAGCTCAGGGTAAATCGGTAGAGACGATCAAAGCAATCATCGATTCCTTACATGAGTTTAACCCTATGATGGGTCACCGTGGATGTCGTCTTGCAGTTACCTATCCTGAAATTGCCAAGATGCAGACATCTGCAGTTGTTCGTGCAGCAATCAATGTAAACAAAGCTCATCCGGATTGGAATGTTAAACCGGAAATCATGATTCCATTGATTGGCGATATCAAAGAATTAAAATATGTGAAAGAAGTAGTAGTAGCTACCGCTGATGCTGAAATCGCAGCAGCAGGTATCGATATGAAGTACGAAGTTGGTACTATGATTGAGATTCCTAGAGCAGCTCTTACTGCTGATGACATTGCAAAAGAAGCTGAGTTCTTCTGCTTCGGTACAAACGACCTTACTCAGATGACATACGGATTCTCCCGTGATGATGCTGGTAAGTTCTTAGATGCATACTATGATGCTAAGATTTTCGAGAACGATCCATTTGCAAAACTCGACCAGATCGGTGTTGGTAAGTTAATGGAAACAGCTATCAAATTAGGTAAAGCTGTTCGTCCTGAATTACATGTAGGTATCTGTGGTGAGCACGGTGGAGATCCATCTTCTATCGAATTCTGCCATAAGATTGGTTTAGACTATGTATCATGTAGTCCGTTCCGTGTACCAATCGCTCGTTTGGCAGCAGCTCAGGCAGCTATCGCAAATAAGTAGGAGTTCTCTTTCTATTAAATAGTTAAATATGATAAGCGTATCATTAGAAATAGTGGTACGCTTATTTTTTGTCCCCAGAGAAGCATCGAAAATATTGGCCATTTCCTTTATAGTAAACTGCCACTGTTTATTTTTTTGAGTGGGCAGTTTACTATTGACTTTCTATATGTAAATCGCATATAATATAGTAAAGTACCCAGCCAATAAACAAATTTGAGGCAATTAAATAGAGGTGGACAAATGCTTCGTGAAAACGATATTAGAAATGTGAGAAAGCTATTCAATCGGCATCACTATGTAATGACTACTGCCGAGCTTCTTGAAGCTAAGCTATACTATGCAGACATTAAACAACTTTTAGATGAGGGTTTTATTGAAAGAATAAGACGAGGTTATTATCACTGGATTGAAAACTGCCAAGCCAAAGAAATAGTTATCATTAATAGTTTGTTTCCCGATGCTGTTCTTTGTATGGAAACTGCTCTATTCTATTATGAATACAGCGATAGAAACCCCGCTGAGTGGAATTTTGCCATAGACAGGAATGTTTCAAAATTACGAACCAATATAGAGTACCCATTCATTAAAGCATATCGCCTTGAATCCGATTTGGTTACGCTTGGCGAAACAACAGGTGAGATTGATTTTACAAAAGTACGAATTTATGACCGTGACCGAACAATTTGTGATGTTCTGAAAAATATGAGTAAAATGGATAAAGAAATTTTCAATAAAGCAATACAAGGGTATGTTAATGACCCGAAAAAGAATATACCAAACCTTATGATGTATGCAAAAAAACTGCGTGTGCAGAAAAAGGTTAAAGAATTGATTGGAGTGTGGTTGTAATGGCAGATA
>JBJELB010000017.1:0-3285 GCA_051878935.1 Lachnospiraceae bacterium
TTTTTTTGTGTAATTTTGTAATCGTTATGCGGCAGTAATAATATACATATTAATACGAGTTAGTAATCCTGTAGTTCTCATATGCTACGAGGAGGTATTAAAAGGTGCGTTTCGACAATGCATCTACTGTAGTATATTATTGCTTAATCCAAATGAATATTATAAATTTAGGAATTCTTGCTCACATTGATGCAGGAAAAACTTCCGTAACCGAGAATCTGCTGTTTGCCAGTGGAGCAACGGAAAAGTGCGGCCGTGTGGATAATGGTGACACCATAACGGACTCTATGGATATAGAGAAACGTAGAGGAATTACTGTCCGGGCTTCTACGACATCTATTATCTGGAATGGAGTGAAATGCAATATCATTGACACTCCGGGACACATGGATTTTATTGCGGAAGTGGAGCGGACATTCAAAATGCTTGATGGAGCAGTCCTCATCTTATCCGCAAAGGAAGGCATACAAGCGCAGACAAAGTTGCTGTTCAGTACTTTACAAAAGCTGCAAATCCCGACAATTATATTTATCAATAAGATTGACCGTGCCGGTGTGAATTTGGAGCGTTTGTATATGGATATAAAAACAAATCTGTCGCAAGATGTCCTGTTTATGCAAACTGTTGTCGATGGATCGGTTTATCCGGTTTGCTCCCAAACATATATAAAGGAAGAATACAAAGAATTTGTATGCAACCATGACGACGATATATTAGAACGATATTTGGCGGATAGCGAAATTTCACCGGCTGATTATTGGAATACGATAATCGCTCTTGTGGCAAAAGCCAAAGTCTATCCGGTGCTACATGGATCAGCAATGTTCAATATCGGTATCAATGAGTTGTTGGACGCCATTACTTCTTTTATACTTCCTCCGGCATCAGTCTCAAACAGACTTTCAGCTTATCTCTATAAGATAGAGCATGACCCCAAAGGGCATAAAAGAAGTTTTCTTAAAATAATTGACGGAAGTCTGAGACTTCGAGACGTTGTAAGAATCAACGATTCGGAAAAATTCATCAAGATTAAAAATCTAAAGACTATTTATCAGGGCAGAGAGATAAATGTTGATGAAGTGGGTGCCAATGATATCGCGATTGTAGAAGATATAGAAGATTTTCGAATCGGAGATTATTTAGGTGCTAAACCTTGTTTGATTCAAGGATTATCTCATCAGCATCCCGCTCTCAAATCCTCCGTCCGGCCAAATAAGCCCGAAGAGAGAAGCAAGGTGATATCCGCTCTGAATACATTGTGGATTGAAGACCCGTCTTTGTCCTTTTCCATAAACTCATATAGTGATGAATTGGAAATCTCGTTATATGGTTTGACCCAAAAGGAAATCATACAGACATTGCTGGAAGAACGATTTTCCGTAAAGGTCCATTTTGATGAGATCAAGACTATCTACAAAGAACGACCTATAAAAAAGGTCAATAAGATTATTCAGATCGAAGTACCACCCAACCCTTACTGGGCCACAATAGGGCTGACTCTTGAACCCTTACCGTTAGGGTCAGGGTTGCAAATCGAAAGTGACATCTCCTATGGTTATCTGAACCATTCTTTTCAAAATGCCGTTTTTGAAGGGATTCGTATGTCTTGCCAATCTGGTTTACATGGATGGGAAGTGACAGATCTGAAAGTAACTTTTACTCAAGCCGAGTATTATAGCCCGGTAAGTACACCTGCTGATTTCAGACAGCTGACCCCTTATGTCTTCAGGCTGGCTTTGCAACAGTCAGGTGTGGACATTCTCGAACCGATGCTCTGTTTTGAGTTGCAGATACCCCAAGTAGCGAGTTCCAAAGCTATTACAGATTTGCAAAAAATGATGTCTGAGATTGAAGACATCAGTTGTAATAATGAGTGGTGTCATATTAAAGGGAAAGTTCCATTAAATACAAGTAAAGACTATGCCTCAGAAGTAAGTTCGTACACTAAGGGCTTAGGCATTTTTATGGTTAAGCCATGTGGGTATCAAATAACAAAAGACGGTTATTCTGATAATATCCGCATGAACGAAAAAGATAAACTTTTATTCATGTTCCAAAAATCAATGTCATTAAAATAATGGAGCGGTCAGGAAATTTCTATAAGGCAATACGGTTGGGATATATACTTATCTCCATTCTTATCGGATGTATGGCATATAATAGCCTCTATGAATGGCAGGAGATAGAAGCATTAGAACTTGGCAATAAAAAAATAGACGAGCTCCGAAAAGAAATAAACAATATCAATATTCAAATGATAAAATTTTCTCTATTGGGTGAAACAATACTGGAATGGAACGATAAAGATATCGAGCATTACCATGCACGGCGTATGGCAATGGACAGTATGCTCTGCCGTTTCAAGGCCACCTATCCAGCAGAGCGCATCGATAGTGTGCGCAGTCTTTTAGAGGATAAGGAACGACAGATGTTCCAGATAGTCCGGTTAATGGATGAACAACAATCTATTAACAAGAAGATAGCCAATCAAATTCCGGTTATTGTGCAGAAAAGTGTGCAGGAACAGTCCAAAAAGCCAAAACGAAAAGGTTTCTTGGGCATCTTCGGCAAAAAAGAGGGAACGAAGCCAACGACAACAACGACTACGCTCCGTTCATCCAATAGAAACATGGTCAACGAACAGAAAGCGCAGAGCCGTCGATTGTCAGAACAAGCCGATAGTCTTGCTGCCCGTAATGCAGAACTTAACAGACAACTGCAAGGATTGATTTGCCAAATCGAAAAGAAGGTACAATCTGATTTACAAAATAGAGAAAGCGAGATAACAGCGATGCGTAAAAAATCATTTATGCAGATAGGCGGCTTGATGGGATTTGTTCTTTTGCTGTTGGTCATTTCCTATATCATCATACACCGTGATGCAAAGAACATTAAACGATACAAACGCAAGACAACGGATTTGATCGAGCAATTGGAACAGTCCGTGCAACAAAATGAGGTACTCATAACCTCCCGAAAGAAAGCGGTACATACTATTACCCAAGAGTTGCGTACACCACTGACGGCAATAACCGGCTATACCGAACTTTTGCGGAAAGAATGCAATAGCGGTAATAATGGGCAATATATCCAAAATATACTGCAATTCTCCGACCGTATGCGGGATATGCTCAACACTTTGCTTGACTTCTTCCGCCTGGACAACGGCAAGGAACAGCCCCGTCTGTCACCCTGCCGGATTTCTGCAATCACGCACACACTTGAAACGGAGTTCATGCCTGTTGCCGTGAACAAAGGGCTGTCCTTGTCCGTGAAGACTGGACA
>JBJELB010000018.1:0-3435 GCA_051878935.1 Lachnospiraceae bacterium
TTGGCACCATTCATCCCCAAGGACGTGAACTAGGACTCAAAGCCGGTGCGAATGTTGTAATGCCAAATCTGTCACCGGCGTCTGTACGAAAACTATACCAATTGTACGATAATAAGCTTTGTACCGGTGAGGAAGCCGCACAGTCTCTTTCCGCACTTAAGGAACGTATTTTAAAGGCCGGCTATCAGGTTGTAACTGCCCGGGGCGATGTTAAGGAACACTGATTGCCAGACCCAGACATAAGATATAATACAGTGGCATGATAAACCACCATTCCCGCGATGTAAAAAAAGGCTCCAGTGACTTTCTGACACGGTATCCGCTCTCACCGCCCCATACCAGTACCGCAACACACAGACTCAGATAATAAAAGGTAGTGGCTATCGATTGTGAAGTTTCTCCCCCAAACAGAAACGCGGCTGCGTATACCACAAGCAATACCACCAGATAATGTCCGCACATCTCTGCATTTCTAGCCTGTTTTTCATATTGTTTTTGTGATATCCAGTAACACAGAATAACCATTGGTATCAGAAGATAAAGCTTTCCTCCCTTTGGAAACAACATACACAGAATCTCCTGATACCAGAGATATAATGCGGCACTAAATGGAACCAGATAGAGAAAGCAGATTCGCAGCCAGGCAGTCCACTGCTTTGGCTGTTCTTTTTTTAGGTGACGGTGTTCACACGTTCTTACCATCATCTTCATCACAAGATAGCTAACCGCTAACGTAGTCAACACCTGCCACCACATACTGCTCATAAAAACGCACTCCAATAACAGTCCGGTGACGGCAAAAGTAATAAGAAAAATGATACATCCCCTTTGTCGTTTTGAAAGCATCCCATTTTCGCTAAACATCAATTATTTCATCCTTCTCTTATTTTTATTGCTGGAAAAAATCGGTCTTCGCCGCATTTTTCCAATAGGCGCGCGCCAAAACATATCCTGTTTATCTTCCCCGCGATTCGTTCCGGAAGCAACCATCGGGTGCAAATATGGAATCTCATAATTCACCAGACCGGATAAATGAATCGTCAATCCTAAAACCCCTAACACAATGCCATATAATCCATAACAGGCTCCCAACAGAATCATAATGAACTTAAGCAGACGAAAAATTGAAACAAAGCTCTCATTCGGAATAGCAAAGGATGCAATCGCCCCAATCGCTACTACTATGACGGCGACTGTTCCCACTAAACCTGTATCGACTGCTGCCTGTCCGACAACCAAGCCACCAACAATTCCAATTGTATTCCCCATCTGTCCCGGCATGCGTACTCCTGCCTCGCGCACCAATTCAAATGCTATCTCCATCAGCAAAATCTCTATCACGATAGGATAGGGTATCTGCTCACTGGATTTGGCAAGCAGCGCGCGAACCGGTTCAGGGAAAAACGATATCCGGTAGGTCATGACAGCAACGTATAACCCCGGCACCAACACAGACAACAAAGCTGACAGATAACGCAGCATCCTCTCAAAGGTAGCAACCATCCAATGGTTATAATAATCATCAGAAGCCTGAAAAAAGCAGGATAACGTTACCGGAAGCAACAAAACTCCCGGTGAATTATCTACTACAATAGCCACCCGTCCCTCCATTAGACCACTTGCTGTTTTATCCGGCCGCTGAGTATGCTGAAACCTGGGAAATGGCGATGCCCAGTCCCCTTCTAAAAGATGTTCTAACATCCCACTGTCAAAGATTCCGTCAATGTCAATTTCATTCACCTTTTTTCTCAATTGCAGCAAAACATCCGGTCTCACCAGATCTTCAATATATAAAATTGCCAAATCCGTTTTGGAACGTCTCCCAACCTGACAATTTTCCACCTTCAGTCTGGGATCGCGTATTCTCCGTCTGATCAATGCGGTATTCGTTCTTAGGCTCTCTGAAAAAGCATCCTTGGAACCACGCATGACCACTTCTGAATCCGGCTCTTCGATTCCTCGCTTTGGAAAAGACTTACTGGATATCAGAAGTGCCTTCTCACTTCCATCCAGAAATAAGACCGTATTGCCGGCCAATACTTCCACAAACACATCATCAAAGTCTTCAATATAGGATACATCAATATCCTCAATACAGGTTTCTGTCAGAGTTTCTAATGATATCGTCTTTGAAGATTCTAATAACAAAAGCGGTCTGAAGATATTGTCATTCAACATTTTGCTGTCGGCCAGACCATCTACATAGATAGTATAGAATTTCTGTGTCTGATTACCTAAATACAAAGCTTTCTCTACAACATCACTGCAATTGTTCAATTGCTTCCGGCAATATTGAACGTTTCTTTCTAACTCTTTGTAAATCTTCATTTTATCCCTGCCTGTTCTATAATCTGTTTTACCGATTAGTCTGTTCCGGTCATATAATTTTTATACCGGCTAATTCCTATTTTCCCCATTATATATTGACTTTTCCATATATTTACATTATATTACATTTAGAAGAAATTGATTTTTCACATCGATAATGATAAGATGGGGGTGTAATATGACACAACAAATAAACAAAGGAAATAGAACTCATAAAAGCGACGTCTTTTCTGATTATTTTGCAGAAGACTCTCGTCGATTAGTGCAATTAACCAATGCCCTGCTGGGCACAGTTTTTCCTGCTGATACAGAGGTTGAGCTTGTTACTTTGCAATCCATACTAAACGGTGTATTTAAAAACGACCTGGGATTTATTATCAGTTCCTATTTTATGATTCTAACGGAACATCAGTCTTCGTTGAACCCCAATATGCCGCTGAGGGAGTTATTATATTTAGCTGAAGAATATACTCAGTATGTTGCAACGTATAATCTAAGTCTCTTTTCCCAAAAACAGCTAACATTACCAACTCCAAGATTGTTTGTTCTCTATAATGGCTTGGAAGATGCACCACAAGAAGAAATACTTCCACTTTCCAAGGCTTTTACTTTCCAGAAAGAGACCGCTGATGTAGAAGTATATGTCCATTTTATTAACATTAAACCGGATGCGAAACATCCTGTATTGAAAAACTGTAAAGCACTATATGACTATAGCCACTTCATTGACCGGATTCAAAAAAATACTGCAGCCCAGAAAATGCCATTAGAACAGGCTATCGAAGAGGCTCTGGAATATTGTATCCAACAGGATATTATGGCTGACTATCTCCAAAAGAAACGAGCGGAGGTGACTCATGTGTTATACGAACAATACAGTATTGAAAAAGAACGTTCTATGTATCGTGAAGAATTGAATGAAGCAATGTTTCAATTACAGGAAATAAAGTTCGAGCTCGACGCCAAGAAATCTGAGCTTGATGCCATAAGTTTTGAACTTGACACCAAAAACTCTGAACTTGATGCCAAAAACTCTGAACTTGACGCCAAAAACTCTGAACTTGATGCCAAAAACTCTGAACTTGACGCCAAAAACTCTGAACTTGA
>JBJELB010000018.1:3535-17606 GCA_051878935.1 Lachnospiraceae bacterium
ACTCTGAACTTGATGCCAAAAACTCTGAACTTGACGCCAAAAACTCTGAACTTGACGCCAAAAACTCTGAACTTGACGCCAAAAACTCTGAACTTGATGCCAAAAACTCTGAGCTTGACGCCAAAAACTCTGAACTTGATGCCAAAAACTCTGAGCTTCTAAACCACCAACTGCAAATGAAGCACATGCAGCAAATCACACAGTATTTACTGCATCAAAATCGTCTGGATGAATTATCCCGTTTCATGAGCGATGACTCATTATTTCAAACATTACTGACAGAAATGGAGAATGCAGATGTTACATTATGAATTAGATGCACATACACATTCAATTGCAAGCGGTCATGCCTACAGTTCCATCACGGAAATGGCAGAGGCCGCGCATCAGAAGGGATTGAAACTATTAGGAATTACTGAACATACAAAAGGAATGCCGGGCACCTGTCATCCTATCTATTTTGCCAACGTCGATGTGATTCCCCGCATGTATAAAGATATGAAACTATTGATTGGTGCTGAAACCAATATCATTGATTTCGATGGTAAGGTTGATCAGGATCCGGATATGCTGATGCATGTTGATTATAACATTGCAAGTATGCATGGACCTTGTTTAAAGTCAGGTACCAGAGAGCAAAACACACAGGCATATATTGGTGCAATGAAAAATCCTTATATTCAGATTATCGGTCATCCTGATGACGAACGATTTCCTGTTGATTTTGAGGCACTGGTTATCGCTGCAAAGAAACACCATGTTTTATTAGAGCTTAATAATAATTCGATTAATCCAAACGGATTCCGTATGAATACCTTTGAAAATGCCAGCACCATGCTGCGCTATTGTAAGCAATATGAGGTACCTATTATCATGGACTCCGATGCTCATATTGCCTGTGATATCGGTCGCTACGATTTCTCCATTGATGTCATTCGTTCGGTAGATTTTCCTGAAGAATTAATCGTGAATACTTCTGTCGACCGATTTCTGTCTTACCTGAAAAAATTACCATATTGGGAAAAGGAGGACCCACGATGCTTTTAATTAAAAACGGTCATATCATTGACCCTGCAAATCACATGGATTCTGTAGCTCACGTTATCGTGGAACAAGACAGGATTAAAGAAATTACTTCTATTCTGCCGGATGAAACTATGTTTGATACCATCATTGATGCTCAAAACATGGTTGTCAGTCCCGGATTGATCGATGTACATGTCCATTTTCGTGACCCGGGGTTCACCTATAAAGAAGACTTGCATACAGGCTCGCTGGCTGCCCTTCATGGAGGATTTACCAGCGTTGTTCTGATGGCAAATACCAACCCTGTTGTCGATTCTCCGGAAGTATTATCGGATATATTAGAGCGTGCGAAGGTGGAACCTATTCGCATCTTCCAGTCGGCAGCCATTACAAAAGGATTAAAGGGGGAAGAACTCACTGATTTTCCTACTCTGACAGCATCCGGTGCTACCGGCTTTACTGATGATGGTATTCCTTTAATGAACGATACCATTGTCAGAGAAGCAATGAAGTTATCTGCAAAGTATGACGTCCCACTGAGTTTTCATGAAGAAGATGCTTCCATGATTACCAATCCGGGTGTGAATGCCGGCAAAATTGCAAAAGAACTCGGACTCACCGGAGCTCCTTCTGTTTCAGAAACCATACTGGTTCAAAGAGATATCGAACTTGCCAAAGAATATGGTGCACGCATACAGATCCAGCATATCAGTTCCAAAGATTCCGTGGAAGCCGTGCGTCAGGCAAAAAAAGCCGGAATTAAAGTAACGGCTGAAGTAACCCCTCATCACTTCTCTCTGACAGAAGACAGCGTGTTAGAGCATAAAACACTGGCAAAAATGAATCCACCTCTGCGTACCGAGGAAGACCGTCAGGCTATCATACAGGGGCTCCGGGACGGCACCATTGATATGATTGCCACAGACCACGCCCCGCATAGCAAAGAAGAAAAAGAGCGCGAATTTACGAAAGCACCCAGTGGTATTCTGGGTCTTGAAACCGCACTCTCTCTTGGTATTACTAATTTAGTACGTCCCGGATATCTGACACTCTCTGAATTAATAGAGAAAATGTCTTATGCTCCGGCACAGCTGTATCACTTACCACTCGGTACACTTTCAGCAGGTGCCCCGGCAGATATTATCCTGTTCAATCCGGAAAAGACCCGTACAATAACCGGGTTCCATTCCAAATCATCCAATTCCCCATTTCTGGGCCAAACACTATATGGAACCTTGCATACCGTAATCTGTAAAGGTATCGCACATACCATATCTTAAGAAGCTGTGTGTTCAGCATATGTTTCGCTGAACACATGAGATCCGGAATCCGTTCCATCCGTATGATAATACAAATATTTATGTTGTTCCGGTTTCAGTACCGCAACGAGTGAGCTGACATCCGGATTGCAGATTGGTCCTACCGGAATTCCTGTATACTTATACGTATTGTAACGGGATTCTATTTCCAAATCCGCATATGTTACAACACCTTCCTCATTATCTAACTGATACGTTCCGTTTGTAACAGCATACACAACAGTCGCATCAATCTGCAACGGCATATTGGCTTTCATCCGGTTATAGAATACTCCGGCAATCGTCGGCTTCTCAGAAGCAACTCTTGTTTCCTTTTCCACCATAGATGCAAGTGTAACTGCCTGATACATCGTAATATGCTGTTTTTCCAACAACGTCTGATAATTATCCGGCAACCTTGTTTCAAAGTTTGATAACATTTTCTTCACTACATCTCTCGCTTTTTCTTTGACATAGAAAGAATACGTATCCGGATATAAATATCCCTGTAATATATAATTGACTTCTCTATTCGCAGGGATTGTTTTCAAAAAAGCGTAATCATAATTTGTCTGATTTGCCGCTTTATAAAAAGCTTCTGCTTTACATACCCCTTGTTTCTCCAGACGCATACCCATCTGCTCTACACTAAAGCCTTCCGGAAAAGTAACCTGTACACTTTTTCGGTTACCGCCATCCTTTACCAGGCTTCCTATGATATCATCTAATGTCATTCCTTTGTTCAAAACAAAACGTCCAAACTGCAAAGCACCACTATGTTCCGATCCATTCAGTTTCATCAGAAAGGCCCGCTCAAACTGAATCAGTCCTGCATCCTTCAATATGTCTGCAATCTCACTTGCAGTTGCACCCTCCGGAATCGTAATAGTAATCTCCTCTCCTATTGTACTGGTGGTATCAAATAATTCCATCGCAAAATGGACAGAATACCAAATCAGGATACCCATCAATCCTATAAAGGAAAGGACTACGATCATCTTTTTCATATAACGCTACCCCATTTTTCCATATTTTTCTGTATTATAGCATAGCATTCGACACAATTACAATCTAATTGATTAATGAAATTTTCTCTGTCACGCTCTGCCGGGATTGGTAGCCGCGCACTCTGCTATATAATTTTTTTTGCACTGTTTCAGATTCAAGAAAAATATCACACTTCTCCGTTGCCATGTTTTATTGACGCGCCTCACAGGAACTCGGTAGCCTTAAGCATTTCATGTATCTTTTTGAAGGCGTTTGAAACAGTCGGTACTTGGCGTCTGTCTTTCAAGACGCCTACGTACCGCTACGGCTTTCAATCGAGCGGGAGCGTCCTTCAAAAAGATACTGAAATTGCTAATGGCTACCTTAAACATCCTTTGCCGGCGCGTCTTCAAGACAACGGAGAAGTGTGTATTTTTCTAAGAATCTGTGTGTCTGCAAAAATTATATAGCAGAGTGCGCGGCTACCAATCCCGGCAGAGCGTGACAGAGAATCTTGATTTACCTTCCATTTGCAAAATCAAATATAGTATGCTAATATTCTTCCGTTATGGAAAAAACAAAAAGATTCATTCAAGACAACCGCACAATCCTCATATGTGCTACGATTTGTACACTCCTATGGGGCAGTGCATCCCCTTGCATCAAAATCGGATACCGACTCTTTGCTATTTCACAGAATAACTTATTCGGCCAATTATTATTTGCCGGAATCCGTTTTACTGCTGCCGGGCTTCTGACCCTTGTATTAGGGCATCTTCTGTCAAAGGCACCTGTGATACCAAAAAAATCAGATTGGAAAGGAATCATATTATTAGGTATCGTACAAACATTTTTACACTACATCTGCTTTTACGTTGGATTAGCCCATACCAGCGGTGCAAAAGGAACGATTATCTATGCCTCCTGCACTTTTATGAGCGTCATTCTCGCCCATTTTTTCTTTCGAAGCGATCATATGACCTTAAAGAAATTTCTCGGCTGCAGCTTCGGTGCCTGTGGTATTATTCTCATTACTCTGAGTAATGACAGTCTCGGAAGCGGCTTCCGTTTTGGTGACGGTATGATGTTCCTGTCAGCTATTACCTTTGCATTTGGTTCTATTATTAACAAATTGGTTGCAAAAGATACCAATGCATTTATCTTAACCGGATATCAACTGACTCTGGGCGGAGTTTTTTTAGCGTTAACCGGTATTATCGGCGGAGGCTCTTTTGGCACGGTCACTCCAAAAGCGATTGCTTTATTAGCTTACCTTGCCATTTTATCCACGATTGCTTTTTCGCTTTGGACGATACTGTTAAAATACAATCGTTTGGGAAAAATCATGGTCTTTAATTTTTTGGTTCCTATTTTTGGAACAATACTATCGGGTATACTTTTAGGAGAAAATGTATGGAGATTTTCCTACTTCATTGCCCTGCTTCTCGTTTCAGCGGGAATCTATATTGTAAATGTAACAGGAGAACAGAAAGATGAATAAAAAAATGTTATTTTTTGATATCGATGGAACCTTATTTACGGAGGGAAACCATTTTCTTCCTCCAAGCACTCCACCTGCCTTGGCAAAGGCACGTGAAAACGGTCATATGTTGTTCATCAATACCGGGCGCCCTTTCTTTAACATATTACCTAATATACGGGAAATCGGTTTCGATGGCTATGTGTGCGGCTGCGGAACCTATATCGTCTGTCATGATGAGGTATTGCTTCATCATACCATTCCAAATAAAACCTGCAGGGAAATCGTGGATGTTCTGCGTGACTGCAATGTTTCGGCTATGTTTGAAGCAACAGATGGTGTTTTCTTTGATTACACCCGACCGGCCACAGGCCACTTAGCAAGTCTGCAGGCACGTTTTGGCGCACGAGACTTTGATATATCCAGTTCCTGGGATAATCCGGATCTGGAGTTTGATAAATTTGTTGTGTGGTCTGATGAACGTTCCGACTTTAAAACGTTCTATGAGTATATTACCAAAGAGTTCCAATACATTGACCGTGGCAACCGCTTCGGAGAAATTGTACCAAAAGGATACAGCAAAGCAACCGGTATCCGGTTCCTTCAGGACAAATTTCACATTCCGCTTGAAGACTGCTTCGCTTTTGGTGACAGCAACAATGACCTGCCTATGCTGGAATACGTAAAAAACAGTGTTGCAATGGGCAACAGTAACCCTGCAACACTGTTTGATATCTGTTCTTATACAACAAAAGACATTTTGGAGGATGGCATAGAACACGCGCTACGTCATTTCCACCTGATTGATTAAAATTTCTCTGTCACGCCCGGCTGGGTGCGGCACCCGCGCACTCTGATATATTATTTTTGCAGACACGCAGATTCTTAGAAAAACACACACTTCTCCGTTGTCTTGAGGACGCGCCGGCAAAGGGTGTCTGAGGTAGCCTTAAGCACTTCAGGAACGGATTATCACTGATTTTGATTTACCCTGAATTTCAGATATCAAAACTGCAATAAATATCAAAACGAATCCCAGACATAACCGCGCAGACAGCACTTCATTATAAAACAGAATTGAGAAAATAACACCAAACACAGACTCTAAACTAAGTAGGATTGCCGCTTGCGAAGGGTCTGTGCTTTTCTGTCCGACATTTTGCAACAGCAACGCGATAGCGGTAGCAAACACTGCCAGATACAATAATTCACTGACTGTCGCCACTGTAAATTCGATCTGTACACTCTCACCCTGTAAAAACGACATAATACCGGCACAGAGTGCTGAAGAATAAAACTGGAGAATTGTCAGTAAATATACGTCCTGTTTCTGTGAGAAACGTGTTGCACATACAATATGACTGGCATAAAACACACCGCAAAGCAAAGATAAGGTATCTCCTCTTCCCATCGTAATCTGTGTTCCACCTTCCACGGAGACAAAGTATAAACCGACAACACAGATTACAGCTGCCACAAAGTGTCTCCGCTCAGGACATTCTTTCTCTAAAAGCCATGCAAAAAAAGGAACCATCACACAATATACCGTTGTTAAAAATGCATTCTTCCCGGGAGTTGTCTCAGCAAGTCCCAATGTCTGTACATAGTAACCCATATACATTAAAAAGCCCAGACAAAAGCCATTCATCAAATACCTCTTATCAATTAACTTCCACTTCCGAAAGAATATCACCGATAACAAAAGAGCAGCAATAAAAAAGCGAACAAACAACAGCATATTAGTTGGAACGGAATCCAACGCATGTTTCATAACAACAAAAGCACTGCCCCAAATAAGGGCAGCGCAAACCAAGCCTAACCGTTTCATATTATTTTTTCTCCGGCTCGCTGTATTCTTCACCAAAGGTATCAACTGTCACAGTTTCCATAACCTGTGGTTCATATGGAGCGTCCATTGCGTTTGTCGCAACTCCTGCTATTGCATCAACTACTTCCATACCACTTAATACTTTACCAAATGCTGCATAAGCACCATCCAGATGCGGTGCATTCTTATGCATGATAAAGAACTGGGAACCGGCAGAATCCGGCATCATGGAACGTGCCATGGAAATAACTCCTGCTTCATGTTTTAAATCATTCCGAAAACCATTCTGGGAAAACTCGCCACGGATAGAATAACCCGGTCCCCCCATTCCTGTTCCTTCCGGACAGCCACCCTGGATCATAAATCCCGGAATGACACGATGGAATGTTAATCCGTCATAAAATCCCTTTTTAACAAGAGAAATAAAATTGTTCACGGTATTGGGAGCCACCTCCGGATATAACTCCACAGAAATGCTACCCCCGTCCTGCATGGTAATAGTAACTACTGGATTCTTCATCTTTTCTTCCTTTCCTAATAAGCCACGACAATACCACCTTCACACGCATATAAAGAACTGACACCATGAGATGGTAGAATCTGTATTTCTTTAAAATTCATTCGTTCCGCAATCATCTGTTTTACCATCTCAGCTCTTTCCAGAGAAAGGCACTCCGTAATGGACAAAACTTTGGTTTCCGGACTACTGACACTATCTTGAATCATATCGACCATTTTTGTCAAGGCTTTTTTCACTCCGCGTGCCTGATTCTTTCGTACGATCGTACCATCCTCAGCACCCATAATCAGCTTAATATTCAGTTTGTTCATCACCATAGCCACGGATTTTGGAATACGCCCGTTCTTTTCTAGGACTTCTAATGTCTCCAGCACAAATATCGTATCCATTTCACTGATGTATGCTTCCACCTTTTCCACAACTTCCTCAAATGGCAGCCCGGCATCGGCGTACTCTGCAATTTTCCGAACCACATTATGCTGTCCGCAAGCTGCAGATTTTGAATCAAAGATATGAATCTTTTTATCTCCATATTCCTCTTCATACAGTTCTTTTGCCAAACATGCACTGTTATAGGAACCACTTAGTTTTGCGGAAAGCGTTACCACATAGACTTCATCTCCATGCTTATATGCTTCCATATAGGAGCTCGGATCAGGGCATGCAGAGCGCGGCACATCAGTCGCTTCTTTCACATTTTTGAGAAACTCTACCCGGTCAAACGTTTGATCGTCCGGGAATTCCTTCCCATTTGCATACAATGTCAATGGAACCTGAATATAATTCCGTTCCTGAATATCCTCTATTGTAAAATCACAGCAACTGTCTCCAACGATTGCATAGCTCATATTGCATCCTCCTATCCAACATAGTTTTCATTACTACATCTAATAGTACATATAATCCATCCTTCTGTCAATGGGTTTTTAAAAAAAGAAAAGATTCTCTAGCCATATTGTCACTTTTATTGTAATATGTATAGAAATGATAGTATCAATTTCATCTAGTGAGGAGATTCCCATGCAAGATATCTTAATTGACTGGTTTACACAAAATCTGGGTACCATCTTACCCAGAGAAGCCGTAATTTTTATTATTTCCATGGTTCCGATCCTGGAACTGAGAGGCGGATTGATTGCCGCTGCACTGCTGAAAGTGCCACTGTTTTCTGCCATTGTTATTTGTATTATTGGTAATTTATTGCCGATTCCATTTATCCTCTTATTGATTACCAAAATCTTTAGCTGGCTGAAACAACTCCCTGTTTTTCACAAATATATCGTAAAGCTGGAGAAGCATGCTCTTGGGAAAAGTGACAGAATACAAAAATATGAATTCATTGGTTTAATGCTCTTTGTAGGTATCCCACTTCCGGGTACGGGTGCCTGGACCGGCGCCTTAATCGCTTCCCTGTTGGATATTCCATTTAAAAAATCCTTTGCAGCGATTATAACCGGTGTCCTCGTTGCGACCGTAATTATGTGTACCATTACTTACGGTATTCCATACCTGATACAGCTATTTTAAAGGAGAAACCGATATGCTCTCAATGCAGATTACCGATATCAAGCACTTTATGAACATGATTCTACGTGAGGATGCCTTTGATTCCTTTTATTTGTGCGAAGCTTCCTTAAAAACAGGCACTTCCTATCACATCGATGGAAAACTAAATAAGGACTTTTATTCAGAGGAGGAATGGGACTCGTTACAGGGACGTACCTACTCTCTTTGGCAGGAGCAGAAATCAATGGTGTTCCAGATGATCAAAGGACAAAAGCTTCCTGTCGGTTTCAAGCTCGTCTTTATGTTATCCCCGGAAAATACGCGGAATCTGCTCATAAAAAACAACCTGACAATATCGCCATCCGATATCGCAGGTTTGTTCTTTAATATCATCTATGATAACCGGGTTCTGTCCTGTACCAGCGGAACCTCCCTCAAAATATTTACAATGGATAAAACACTGGAATATGCCTGGGAAGCCAACCTCTTGAAATTCTTTCGTATGAAGGGAATTGATTTCGAAGAATTGTAATCAAAGATTCTCTTTTTCCCGAACAATATAAATCGGACGTTTTTTGACTTCATCCAGCAACACGGCAATATGTTCTCCAATAATACCCAGCACCATAAAAAGCAGTGTAAAAAAAAGGAATAGGAAAAAACACAATAATACCATGCCATTACCATATCCATGGATACAAAATCCAATCACATAGTATAGGAACAGCAATACACTGAGTACGCCGGAACCCATTCCGAGGTAGATTCCCAGACGTAAGGGAGTCCTGGAAAAACAGGTCAGGGCACTCATGGCAACATTAAATAGTTTTTTCAGAGAATACTTACTCTTCCCACCCATACGCTCACTTGCGACATAAGTGAGCTTTTTTGTTGCAAAGCCAATCGTCTGGATGTAGCCGCGCATATAGCGGTTATTCTCACGATATTCTGTTTGCAATACCTTTGCAGCACGCTTTGACAGTGCAAAAAAGTCTGATACATCCCTTTCTAACTTTGTAGAAGATACCAGATTAAACACCCAATAAAACAATTTCGAACTGCATCGCTTCAAAAATCCTGATGACTGATTTTCTTTGCGGTTCATCAAAACCACATCATATCCATCCCGCAGCACGTCAATCATATCCGGGATACTTTGCGGAGGATGCTGCAAGTCTCCATCCATACAAAGAATCATATCACCCTTTGCATAGTCAATTCCCGCAATCATCGCCGCCTCATGACCAAAATTACGTGAAAAATGAATCGCCTTAATCCTTTTGGAATTGCGGCACAATTTTGTCAATATTGCCTCTGAGCGGTCCTGACTTCCATCATTGACAAAAATCATTTCATAAGGTATCGCAAGCTGTGACAACACAGCCTGCGTTTGTTCTGCCATTTGTTCTATGACATCTTCTTCATTATAAATCGATATGACCACGGACAATAACTCCATTTATACATTCCTCTTTTCTCCTAAATGGAATACCATACCTTCAAAGTCTTCCACCTGTTTTACAGTCATTTTGTTTTCGTTGATTTCTACTTCGTAATCTCTACTCATATACTGCTTTATCATCTCATACTCAGAATTTTCCGGCAACGTTATAACAACATCCTGATTCGTACCTAATGTGAACGTATTCAAAATCAACAATGCTTCCTTTGTTTCGGCATCCTTACGAAGGATTGCCTGATACCCTTTCGGATGATTGTAGGAAGCAACCGGCTGCGATAAATAATACGTCTTGCCATCACGGATAATATGTGAGACCTCTTTATAAAGTGCCACACTTTCTTCTATTTTATTCCATTGCTCCTGTGACAGATTTTCGATATCTCCGGATAAACACATTCTTCCCAGGAAAGTATTTGTCATAGAATACACAATGCGTTTGATGCTATCCTCCTGACGGATTACCGCCCATATCTGACTCTGTTCAGGCAAAATAGCACGATGGACGTTCGCTGCAATAATAGGAATAGACACACACTCATGTGCATCGGAGAAGGATGCCATACTCACCAGTTCCATCATAGACGGTTCCAAACGATGTCCACCGGAGGAACAGTTTTCAATCACCAGATTCGGGCATTCTCTCTTAATCTTCCGAATAAAATCCTGGGATGCAGCAATTGTCTGACGCAGACCTTCACCTAAAGATTCTGCTCCATCACATCCAATACCAAGATTATCATTGTAATCTATTTTCAGATATTCAAAACCATATTCTTTGATTGTGCCTATCACCTTTTCTGTTAAGTATTCGATCACCTCCGGTTTTCTCATATCCCAGAAACGCCGTCCCCCGGTCGTAATCGGATAACCATCCCGTTTGCATAACATATCTTCATAATGAAAGGCTTTCGCATCCTTACCGGTAGTTTCTATTTCAAACCAGATACCGGGTTTCATACCATTTTCGCGGATAATCTCAACAGCCCGTCCGAAGCCATTTGGAAATTGTACCGGGTTAATCTCCCAATCGCCCATATTACTCTCCCAGCCCAGTTCCGGATGAGCATACCATCCACAATCAATAACCAGATAGGTAAACCCTTTTCCTTTTAGAATACGTGCAATCTCAGCAATTTTTTCCTCAGACGGAGTTCCCCATGTCGTGCAGAATTCGTTAAACAGGATTGGCATTTCTTTCTCCCATACCGGTGCATTCAAGGACCACGCCTTCTTTTGTTGGGATACCAGACGATGACTCATATCATCTACTGTTCCCGTAGCAGCAGACAACACCGCAGTTGGAGTTATAAACATCTCTCCCGGTTTTAAATCCTTTAACCAGTGTCCGAATTCCCGGTCAGCCAGACCGCCGGAAAACGCCAACCGGTCATCCCGGTTATAGAATTCCATTTGCCAGGATGCCGCATGCTTTAACATCGCACCGATGCAAAATCCATATTTCTTATCCTCAATGACACCCCATGGGAAATAACGGCGCACCGGCATGGAGCCGACCTGTCCATACCTCAACGAGTTGACCCCATAACGCTGCCATGACGGTTCTAATTGGTATTCCAGTGCATTACGGCTTTCCAGGCAGCCTTCCGCACTCCATTTACTCATCAGCCGGTGAATCTCAAAATCTCCTGAGCGTTCCTTTTCTTCCAGAGATGCAATCGCACTAATGGAGAAGCTGGAGAGCATCTCCACCTTCACGACTTCCGATGTCAGGTTTGTTATTTCACTTGAGATTTCAAAGGTATCGTACGCTTCATCATAGATCAGTACATGATTCGCTGCCACCTTATCACTGGAAACTGTCGTGATAATCTTTGTTTGCTTCCCTGCCGGAAGAACTGTCTGTCCAACATATTTTAAATCCAGGCTGGACTGACTATTACGCATACTGTGTCCGTGGGAAAATCCGTTTGGATAATTGTCACCAACCAGTTTCAATTGAACCAGAGATTCTATCTGCCATTCTCCTTCTATTGTAAATTGTCCTGCCAATGCCATTGGTAGCATAGTAAAGCCGACCTGCTGCGTCTCTGTATCATGAAGATAAATTGCAGCCATATCGCCCAATTCATAAATGTTTAAAATCTGTTTCATAACCCGTTCCTTTCATGTCGATTATCCTATCCGCATTATATCACACAGGATTCCGTATTGTAAAGATGTTCATGCGGAGGTTCATGTGATTGCAAAAACGGAAAAGCTGCAGAAAAATACCGGGACCTGATATAAGTCCCGGTATTCTCTTAGAACAGGCTTTCCCACCCGCCTAAATCCACTACATTTGATTGTCCGCCACTGAGTCCATCACCATCAGTTACAGGCTCCTCAATAACAACTGCACTATAAGTTGAACCGGAGGAATCCGTAATGATATCATCCAGAATCATCTGATGGATATCGCATTGCGGTTTATGATATTGTCTCTTCATATTCCCCTCCTAATCTGCTGCCACAGCATTTAAATAATTCAGCTCATCAGCACTGTATTGACTCGTTTCTCCCTGCAATATTTCCTTGGCTATGTCACGCATATTACGACTTTCCTGTTTGGCATATACAATTTCTCCTACCTGGTTACCATTGGAATCCCGGTAAATTAGATATGGCCGCACCACAAAATTCTGCTTATATACACTTGTATTATTACCGACTAATAACAGGGTAGCAAACTTAACATAGGCTGTAGAAGAATCATTTTCATAATCTACAGTCGATTTTACTTTTGCAGCTTTTATTAGTACCTTTGTATCATTTATTTCACAAGTTATACCATCTGTTACTGCTGACATCTCAAGTGCTTCTGTCCCAGATGCTGTAAGTGCAATTTCCGGTATGAGTAAATTACCATATTCAATACTTTCCACACCATCTGGGAAAGATGACTTCTCTCGTACTATTCTAGCAATCAAAGAAACGAAACGGAAACCAGGATTGGTTGAATTCAGACGAATTTGAGAACCTTGGAACGAAAGAGCACTGATTTCACAAATTCCAATCCAGCTCATAACAGGATCCGCACCGGATTCCTTGCTCAGAGTCACTGTGATATCTGTTTCTTCCGTCAACTTGATGGTAATATCGCTCTTTGCTCTTGGAGCCGTCATGACTGTTTTATTCTCATCTGTATATGTTCCGTCCAAAGTGACTGAAACAGTACCCAGAGTTGTCGCTTCCGGATCCGTAACGGTTACTTTCATATATCGAGCTGCATTTCCCGGCCAGAATTCATTAAATCCATTTGTGACAGTGTAAACACCTGCCGGTAAATGGAAACGGTAAGAAAGCGTACATGGACCATTCTTAACCATACTGTATCCGGTCTGATACTTATCCCCGGCCAGTGTAACGGCAGAGCCGGACAACGCCTTATAATCCGTATCCAATGTGCTTGTAATACCCCAGGTCTTTGTATCATCATAAATCTGATCTCCCACCGTATTTAACAGGTCAGAAGATAATGCCTTGACACTGTCAAACGGTGTTGTATCGCTGTCACCACAGTCAACAAAATATCTTAAGTTGTCCGGATATACTTCCATCGTTGCAATGACCATAGAACCATCTTCCGAGATACCGGTTAATTCTGCTGTTTCATACAGTTCTAATTCGCGAATACTCTGTTCCCATGTAACCGTCTGCTCTATTCCTTCAATTGTCACTTTCTCAGGAAGGCCTGCAAGAACCGTCGTATAACCAAGGAAACCAAGATCTTTCTCTGCTACAATTTTACAAATTCCAATCCAACTCATAACAGGATCCGCACCGGATTCCTTGCTCAGGGTAACTGTGATATCTGTTTCTTCCGTCAACTTGATGGTAATATCGCTCTTTGCCCTTGGAGTGGTCATGATTGTTTCATTCTCGTCTGTATACTTTCCATTCAGAGTGACGGAAGCAGTACCCAGGGTTGTTGCTTCCGCATCCGTAACGGTCACTTTCATATATC
>JBJELB010000019.1:0-17513 GCA_051878935.1 Lachnospiraceae bacterium
AGTCATTGTCTGATCTTTTACACTGCCATCCTTATAGATGTAAAATACTTTTTCAACTGCTTTGGCTGTCTGCAATTCATTATTCAATGCAATACCCCATTGTGTTGCTACTAAACGTACCTCAATCGGATATTGTGCATTTTTCGGAACCTGATCTGCCACAATCGTATAGCTCAGATTTCCGTTTTCATCGTATATATAGTCACCGCCCTCATCGGTTTTTGGAACTGCTTTTGCCGGTCCATATTCTACCATAACATCAACAGGAATCGGTTTTTCTGCTGTTGCATAGGAAGAAGATGGAGTAAAGGTAAACGAGAAGTCTCCCTCACTGTCTAATGTTACAGAATCCGGAATCTCGCCCATATCAATGGTCTGCTCTGCAGCAGAGGCACTCATTGTTACAGCCGGGTTGATGCCAAAGCCTGCTACTGCGTAAGAATATAAGGTACCTTCTTCTGTTTCATTCTGATAGGATACTAAATCCATATAGGAATCCTGTGGTGCTTTGCGATAATATAAGCGATTATTCTTCCAGCGGAAATAGTTTCTCCATGCCGTCTCGACTCCATTGTTTCCTTCACAGCTCTCATCACGTGCTACACCAAGCCACTCAATTGGAGCAATGATAGGATTAATATATACCGGAGTATTATCATAATTCGTTGTACTTTCACCTGCATTCGCATAATTACCAGGAATGATATTCATCTTCATACCAACAATACTGAAGCTGCTTGGATCCTTGGTAATTCCATAGTTATATGGAGAGTAACCGGATGTCTTCAAACCACCCCATCGTATCTTAAAATTATCATACGAAGCTTGGATGTTTCCTTTTTCACTGTTACTTTCTACAGCCAGGTACTGATGAACCGCGCTCTTGGTAGTGACTTCTGTGCTTTCAGAAGAACCAGTCTCCTCTGCAGCTGATTGGTATGTAACGGTTAACATTGGAGCACCTGCTGTAGCAGCATCCAAAATATAGTTGTTATACTGATTACCTCCTGTAACATCAAAACCAGCATCTGCCTCCAGAACAAAGGTAATCTTGGATTTTTCCTCTGCAAGCGCAGCTTTGATAGCATCCGTTACGGTAACTGCTGCTGCAGTACTGGCTGCAATACTATAACTACCCAAAGCAGTATCTGCACTGAAATCGAGCGTATTAAAGCTGGTATTTGCAAATACATCTTCTGTTGTATAGTATACATTCGTCGGAATTGGCTGATTGTTAGTATTGTTATTAGCATTTCGGGTAACAGTTAATGTAACATCTGTTGCTGTTTGGAACGCATCATCTGTTAAATCGAACTCCAATGCAATATTATCACGATTAGAAGATTCTTTAGAAACATATGGGCCCCATTGAGGAGCATTATTCGTTCCGATTGCATAACAACGGTACTGATTGAATACCACATCCTTTTTCTCTGTTTTGGTGTTATCAAGTGAACCGGTGTACACTACTTCTAAACGTGGTTTCTGAGCATCACTATCGGTATCACGAACAGAGTAATAATCACTGCCACTTCCCGTTTCTTCGGAAGCATCTATCCGCACATATAATTTACCATCCACTAAATAATCTTTAATATCTTCATATGTACCAAGGTTATATGCAATATCTCCAGCAGATGTTAACGTTGCCACTTCCGTCGCCGAAACAGAAGTATCCACAACCTGAACCCCCTCTGCAACAGTGGCGTTGCTGATGAACGGATCTGCAGTATACACACTGATGGATGGTTTTGGCGTGGAACCAGATTTATAATTTAATTTCAGTGTAATACTGTCCACCGATGTTACCGTTTCAGCAGCATATGCACTCAAGTCAAACGCTAATGCGATCGCTGCATTGTTATATCGGATATAATGGCATTCTGCACCTTGCCAGAAACTTGTTTTACCTGTTTCAGTCAAGTATGTAGAATCCATGGCTGCCACTTCCGTAGCAAGACTCTGGCCTTCTTCACTTGTGTTTCTTCATTCAACGTCTTACGCTCCGCTGTAAAATCACGGATAAATTCAAACTGCTCTTTATCCATAAACCAGAAAGCTTTCAACTGATCCTCTTTGGATACTTCACTGACAGAACCACAAATCTTCGGTGTCACCACACCTGATGTCTTGTTATAAAGCTTGGTTTCAGCATCACCAAACATATCGCTGGATGCCACAAAGCCCGTTTCTGTCAGGTCAATGAGTTTATAATCTTCCTTTAATTTGCCGTTCTCATCAAAGTTTCCAACATCATTGACGCTCTTTCCTTCTGCTTCCATCTTCGCATTCGTCTGTCCTAAACGATAGAAGCAGGCACGGTTAATATAATCTGCTAATGCGATATTGGATTCTTCCGACCAGTCATAGTGTCCTGCTTCCCATTCCACTGACATGGTAATCAGACGGTTCGTTCCTTTGGAACGGATGTCATTAATCGCAGCATCAATCTGATTATTGATGTAATTATCACGATTTAAACCGGCACCATGTTCTGTAAACTGGCCATTGCAGAAATATAATGGTACTCCCGGCTGCGTATCATTATTCCGGCTTGGATTGATATTATCGCTGCTCGTAGATGTATTACCGCCTGATTTCATCGCAACCTGTGCAATGATGCGATTTGGATCCCATGCACCGGAGTTATATGCCGTACCTAACGCAGTACTATGCGTCACTGCAATAATTGGTGCATACCGCAATTCATCAAAACCGGAGGTTGCCGCAAACTGACCCATCATTTCGTCCAGAGTCTCTCCGGCATGTCCCGGCTCATCATAAATGAATGAATTACTCCATTTGTTTGCCAGACGTTTCGTACTATTTTGTGGGAAAAAATAGACCACTCCGAGATTGTTCGCCTCACACGCCTCGCGAATCGTCGTTGACTCTGCCAGGTATGGCTCAATCAAATTCACGCGAGTCATAACAACACCACTTATGTGTTTCACATTTTCCGGAACCCATAAATATGCGTTGATATTCTCGTTGGAGACAGCATACTGGAATGTGCTGTCCTTCTTGTCCACATCCCGGTTCTCACGGTTTTCTATGGACTTAACAGTGACACTGTAATCCTCTGCTGAGACCTTCACCGGCATGTTATAGCTTCCCAGAATCATGGAAGCAGCCAGTGCAAAACTGAGAACTCTTTTTGTCATTTTTCTCATGAATCACCCTTCTTTCTTTTTTTGATAGTTCTATTCTAACATATCATTTGGGGTTGTAATACAGATTACTTACGTTTTAATCCTTTTTTCTTACGCATAATAAATTGCTGGATATTTTTACGAAACATGCCGTTTGCCCCGGTGGGCTGCCGCTGACTGCGGCAGCCCACCGGGACAAACGGCATGTTTTCGTAAAAAAGCTGTGTAAACCTTTTAAATCTTTACACAGCTTTTCCTTATTCCCTATTAAAATTTTCCGGAAGCCCCGCCTCCGCCAAAGCTACCGCCTCCGCCGGAAAAACCTCCGCCCGTGAAACCACCTCCGGAGTATCCTCCACCGAATCGTCCCGGAGTGCCGAAAGCATCATACGGACCACGGTAGTATCGTCTGCTTCTTCCTCCCGGGTTTCCTCCTCCACCTTTGTGACGATGGATAAAACTGATAAAAAGAATCAGCAATACAATGATAACTGCCAGAATCCAATCCTCGGATGTTTCGTCCTCTCCATGTTCCTCTTCGAATGTACCCGGCTCCTCTAACTCAGCAATTACCAAATCATACAATTTGACCAGACCCGCATCAAAATTGTTTTCTTTCAGTTCCGGTGTCACCTGTCGGATGAAACGTCCCGAAAGAGAATCCGTAATCGTTCCTTCCAATCCATAACCAACCTCTATTCTTATCTCACGCTCTTTCAGCGCAAGCAGGATGAGCAAGCCGTTATTCTCTTTTTCTGAACCAATACCCCATTCTCTACCCATAGTCAATGCATATTGCTCAATACTGTTTCCATCCAACGATTCTACCGTTGTGACGACAATCTGCGTACCGTTGTTTTCAGCATATAATTGACTGGTTTCACAAATATAATTTTCGCTCTCTTCCGATAAAACATTGGCATAATCATTCACAAAAAAACGTGAAGTCGGCTCAGGAACGGAGACTGCCGCCAGCGCAGGCATACTGCACAGGCAGAACAGAACAGTGAAAACAGCCCACCGAACCGTGTTCTTCATCTTCTCACCCCTACTCAAAATCTACAGCCGGTACATTTTGTGCTGTTTCTGTTGTTTGGAATAAATCATATTTTTCGAAGCCAAACATCGATGCAATGATATTCGTTGGGAACGAGCGAAGTTTGGTATTGAAAGCCTGTACCGTTGTATTATAATCCTGTCTGGCCACTGCGATACGATTTTCAGTTCCTTCCAACTGATCCTGTAAGGACAGGAAATTCTCATTAGAATTCAACTGAGGATATGCTTCTGCTACTGCCAGTAACCGGCCCAATGCCTGTGTCAGTTCTCCATCAGCCGCTACCGTTTCATCCGGCGTGGAAGCAGACATCATTCTCTCACGAGCTTTCGTTACTGCTGTATACACTTCTGTTTCATGAGCTGCATATCCCTTTACCGTGTTCACAAGATTCGGAATCAGATCATTCCGACGCTGCAGCTGCACAGAAACCTGAGAGGTCGCTGTTTTCACTGCTTCATCCTCCCGTACCAGACTATTATATTTCCCGACAACAAAAGCAATGATGATTACAACAACTGCTGCAAGCCCCAGGACAATCTTCACTCCTGTGCTCATCGTTTTCTTTTCTTCCATTCAAACTACCTCCAATCAAAGAAATGTACTTATTATAATACCACATTTTTAAAGAATTGCTATATGATTCAAAGTTTTTTATTTTTTTCAAATTCCTATTGTTTTTCTCCGCTTATCCATGTATAATCAGCTTTGTGAGTGGAGACGTAGCGAAGTGGTCATAACGCGGTGCACTCGAAATGCATTTGTCCTTTCATCAGGGCACAAGGGTTCGAATCCCTTCGTCTCCGTCTGAAAAAAAGCTGTACACGGGATATTTCGTGCACAGCTTTTTCTTATTATAATACAAGCGTGAAAAATCCGCCCTTGCCAGCCCACCCCCACCGCATAGGAAGATTTTTCGCTGACGCACAGGTTTTTAGAAAGATACGCCCTCCGTTGAAATCACGAAACGCGCCGTTAACGTGTCTGAGCCAACCGCTAGTGATTTCAATATCTTTTTTAGGCACACTTCCGTTCGGTTTCCAACGCAACGGTACATAAGCTCCTCAAGAACAGGAGCTAAGTACCGGCGTTTTCAAACGGCCTAAAAAAGATACTTGAAACACTTCGGTTGGCGAGTTTTGTTAAGAGGCGCGTAATCAAACGTGATAGAAACGGAGGGCAATATTTTTCTTAAACCTGAATACGCGCAAGAAAAATCTTCCTATGCGGTGGGGGGTGGCTGGCAAGGGCGGATTTTCACACATTCACCTGCATTTAATAATGAAATACTTCTCCTGCTGCCAGCGAAATATCCCACGTTTGATTATGATAGATAACGGCTGTATGGATATCATGATTTGCTCTGATGGTAAAGTCTTTTAATTCATGTTGTTCCCATGTAATATCGATTTCTGCACCACCATACACACATAGTCCTCTTACACTTCCCGATGGCCACGCCTCCGGCAAAGCCGGTAATAATACGATTCGGTGTTCATTGCTCTGCATAAGCATCTCTGCAATCGCCGCTGTTGCGCCGAAATTACCATCAATCTGGAATGGTGGATGATTATCAAAGAGATTCGGCAGCGTAGACTGAATCAGTAGCTGACGAAGATTCTCAAATGCCTTCTCTCCATCCCATAATCTTGCATAATGATTGATGATCCAGGCACGGCTCCACCCGGTATGTCCGCCTCCGGATGCCAAGCGGCGCTCCAGAGTAACTTTTGCAGCCTTAGCCAGCTCCGGGGTACCGTCCATACTAATCTGATGCGATGGATATAAGCCATATAAATGAGAGATGTGCCGGTGTCCCGGCTCCCACTCTTCATAATCCTTTTCCCATTCCATAATCTGACCATGCTTACCAATCTGAGTAGGAATCAATCGTTCCTGCGCCTCACGGATACCGGAAAGAATCTCATCTTCTTTCTCTTCCAAAAAGTAGGCTGCCTTTAATGTCTGTGCAAACAAATCCCTCAAAATCTGATTATCCATCGTTACACCCGTTGTATTGGAGCCCATCGCTCCATCTTCCATAATAAATGTATTTTCCGGTGAAACGGACGGACAAGTCTTTAGATATCCGTTATCCTCTATCAAGAAATCAAGGAAAAACAAACTGGCCTCTTTCATAATCGGATAGTATTCTTTTAAAAATTCTTTATCCCGGCTGTATACATAATGTGTCCAGATATGCGTGGATAACCATGCCGCTCCCATCACCCAGTAGGTTGCAGGAACATAAACATCCTGTGGAGCAGTATCTCCATGAATGTCCGTATTATGATGTGCAACAAAGCCACGGCAGCCGTACATTTTCTGCGCTGTTTTCTGACCATTTGGCAGCATCTTTTTTAACAGATCAAATAGTGGCAAATGACACTCCGATAAGTTGCATACTTCTGCAGGCCAGTAATTCATCTCCGTATTAATATTGATAGTATACTTGGAATCCCAAGGCGGAGTAAACGATTCATTCCAAATTCCCTGTAAATTAGCAGGCAAGGTTCCCGGTCTGCTACAGGAAATCATTAAATACCGTCCATAATTAAAATACAGCTCATACATACCCGGATCCATATAATCGTCATCCGCAACACGTTCCAGACGTCGGGCTGTTGTCTCACAATCTTTCGTAGAATCGCAGTCCGACGATAAATCCAATTGGACTCTGTGATATAGCGACTGATAATCTCTGATGTGCCGTTCCTTCAATTTCTCATAGGATTCACTGCAGGCATCCTCAATCTGGCGCAATAACATTTCTTCAAGATTCGCATAACGAAATGTCGTGCCACCGGCAATATACAGCACTACTTCATCTGCCTCTTCTACAATCATATGTTCGCCTATCCACTTGGTTGTTCCACCCTTCGCTTCCATACGAAGCATCATGGCAAACTCTTCTCCATCCGGTCCCAGCGTACCGCCCATCACAATTGTCTGTTCATCTACCTGTTTCACATATTCGTAGAAACGTCCGCGACGAAGCAGAACCGAAAAAGTGATCTGTTTCTCCTTATCAGCTCGTATACGTGCCACCATGACCTCATCCGGATGAGAGGCAAAAATCTCTCTTTCGTAATGGATATCACCAATCTGATAAGCAATTCTCGCTATCGCCTCTTCCAGCGACAAACTTCTGCGGTAATGACAAACTTTACCCGATGGATGCGAAAAACGCAAATCCACATCTCCCAGTGGCTGATAAGGTTTCTCACTTTGCGGCGTGCCGGAAAATGCATAGGTCATGAGACGTTCCGCTTCTTTAATCCTGTGATCGAGCAGCATCTTTCTAATCTCCGGTAAATAGGAAAGCGCTTCTTTGTTATTTCTGTCCTGATAACCACCATACCAGACACTATCTTCATTCACCTGTATACGAGTGCTGTCTACCCTGCCGAAAATCATCGCTCCCAGACGGCCATTCCCAATCGGCAAAGCTTCATTCCATCTTCCCAGAGCAATCTGTCCGTCATACCACAATTCATGATTATTCATATATTTGATATTCCCTTCCTCTTTCAGCTACAGCTTTTATATTATAGCAACATCTGTTTTGCCAGCTCTCCCAATTGAGCAGAACTTGTTTCATTCAATGCCGAATCAATTCGTACAACCATCTCTGCAAAGGAAAGATTCTTACTGTTTTCCAGCATTTTCTGCATCGTGCGGGCAGCTACCGGAGCCCAGCTTCCGTTTTCAATCAGACCAATTCTACGGTTTTGGAAATTACGTTCCGTCAGATGATGAATAAATTCCTGCATATATGGGAAAATATCTCCATTATAGGTCGTTGTCGCTAATACCAGCTTACCATAGCGAAAAGCATCTTCTACCGCTTCTGCCATATCACAGCGGGCCAGATCATTGACTACCACCTTTGGACAGCCTTCTGCTTTCAGGTTTTCAGCCAATTTTTCCACAGCCTGTTTCGTATGTCCATAAACTGAGGTATATGCAATCATTACCCCATCACTCTCAACCCCATAGGAAGACCATGTCTGGTACAAATCGATATAATAACCCAGGTTTTCTGTCAAAACCGGTCCATGCAGCGGACAGATCTTTTCGATATCCAGCGCTGCTGCTTTCTTTAATAACGCCTGTACCTGTGCACCATATTTACCAACGATACCTATATAGTAACGACGTGCTTCACACGCCCAGTCTTCTTCCACATCCAGAGCTCCGAATTTTCCGAAAGCATCTGCCGAAAACAACACCTTATCACAACTGTCGTATGTAACGATAACTTCCGGCCAATGTACCATCGGTGCTGCAACAAATTGTAAGGTATGCTTACCTAGAGAAAGCGTATCTCCTTCTTTTACCACAATCTGGCGTTTTGCATAATCGGTTCCGAAGAAGTTCTTCATCATAACAAACGCTTTTGCGGAAGCTACTACCTGAGCTTTTGGATATCGTTCCATAAAATTCGCAATATTCGCTGAGTGATCCGGTTCCATATGCTGCACGATCAAATAATCCGGTGTGCGTTCTCCAAGGGCATCCGAAAGATTTTGTAACCATTCTTCTGTGAACTTCTGATCCACTGAATCCATAACGGCAATTTTCTCATCCATAACTACATAAGAGTTATACGCCATACCGTTTGGCACAATATATTGTCCCTCAAATAAATCGATCTCATGATCATTGACGCCTACATACTTGATATCTTCTGTAATATACATAGTCTCTTTTCTCCTTCTCTTTATAGAATACAACAAAAGCATTATAACACACCATCTCCATAGAAAAAAGCCCTGTATCTAAAATACAAGGCTTTCTCCCACTATCAGATTACTTGGGCTATCCTCTCCCGGGAGAGGAACGCTCCCATCTTTTTCATATTCCTCTTTTAATCTTTCATAATCCGATGTCCGCTCAGCAATATGCTGTGCCACATTATATCTCGTCACATAGGTTCCAAAACCCGGATAAGCGTCCTTTCCGGCAATCGTCCGAATCATCAAATCACCAACTTCATAATAAAAATGCCCCTCATTATAAAAGTTGTATGGATTGAGATTAATATCATGATACCCGCTAAAATCCCAATAGTCCGTAATCGTTGCCATATTCAGCAGATAATCCCGGTAATAGGTCGTATCATGTTCACTCATTTCACCGATAAAAGACGGAGCAACCATAACCAGCAATTCCACATCTGCATTTTCACACATTGCTTTGATTCGTTTTAGGGAATCCAGACAATCCTGATAATACTTCCGCTCCGAATTCGTTGTGAAAAGTCTCTCCAAATGCTGAGCCAACGGTTTGGTTACATGTTTTTTTGTGAAACGCTTCGGATTTCTCTCCCTGTTTTCATAATACTTTTGCAGGTTACGACTTCCATCCGGCTGTAGTTCGCTGACCTGTTCTCCCATCTGTCTCTCCGTCCAGCGGTCCATGCTCTTATGCGGATCCAGAAACAGGAATTTTAAATATTCTTTCCACTCTGGTTCTCCTGTCATAACCGCTGGAAATTCATACGTCAAATCTGTCGAGTCCCTGCGATAAAAACGAACTTCTCCACCACTAATACTTAATACAATCTTCTTAGGTGACGCATGCTCCAGCAGATAGTTGACTGTCTGCTCATATTCATAGAAATTGCCGCCAATCTCATACATATTATAATACCGGTATCCATCCAACTCCTGCAACGTTTCAGGCAAAAAGCTTCCGGCTTTGGAGCCTCCAATCAGATAAGCATCATATTGTGCATGAAATTTTTGTACATGCTTTATCTTTAAGAATCTCTGATAATATGTAGTATCTGCCGGAAAATCAATATCATCATAATTTCCGGAACGAAATGTAAAATATCCAAACGGATCTATGTAATAGTTGCTCATTCCGATTCCAAAAAACGTCAGACCTACCACAACAAGGATTGCACAACACCATTTTTTCACTGTCATAGTTCTCTTCTCCTAAAACTGAAAATACAAAAACTGCACCACTTTATTCATGTTCAAAATACAATAACTCAAAAGTCCGCCTGTAAAGATTAAATACTTCAAGTTCGTCCGGAACTTATCCGCCATTTGCCTTGTCGTCGGTGCAAACCAGCAAATCAAAAGGCTGATGATGAGCAACAGGCTTTCCTGTTGATGAACTGTAATGAATTCCGTAAACGCCTGCCAGCTCTCACTCCAGCCAATTTGAGCCACAAACTTAACATTGAACATGCTTTTGTATACCGTCCATGTATCTTTTAAATCCTTTGCCACAAAAATCACACGTGTCAGATTAACACAAATAAAAGTCAGAATAACGCCAACCAAATATGGCGGATGTTTTTTATGATAATTCTGCCACGCACCAATGCAGACCAGTACACCGTTCATCAGCCCCCAAATGATAAAATTCCAGCCTGCACCATGCCAGATTCCCGATACCAGAAAGGTTGCCATTGTAGCTATATAATAATTGCGCCAACGGTTTCCCTTTCGAAACACATTTTTAAATACATATCCGCCCAAAAAGCGCGACAGTGTCATATGCTGTCTCTGCCAGTACTCCTGCATATTCCGAGCCTTCCATGGCGCATTGAAGTTTTCCGGCAAATGAATATTAAAGAGCAGTCCCAGACCAATCGCCATATCCGTATATCCCGACAAATCAAAATAATAAGCGATGGAATATTCCAGTGTATAAAACCACGACTCCCATATGACTGGTGTCTGACCAATCGCCTGATAAAAAGAAGCGGCATCGCCATTTAACGGATCTGCTAATATCATCTTTTTCGCACACCCAATCGTAAAAATAAAAATACCCAAAGCCACATTTTCCGGAATAATCCGCATATTGTTCTCGTCAGCGAACTGAGGCGTCATTTCTGCATGATGTACGATAGGTCCCACAATTAACTGCGGAAAAAAAGTAATAAACAACAGATAGTCCAATACATTATACTGCTTCGTCTGTCCCCGGTACGAATCTACCAGAAAAGCAATTAACTGAAAAGTAAAAAAGGAAATACCAATCGGCAAAGCCAGCTTCCTGACAACAAATTCTGTTCCAAACACATAATTGATGTTTTCCAAAAAGAAATTCATGTATTTGTAATATCCTAAAAGAGCAATATTCGCTATCACTCCGACGCTCATCAAGAGCTGCCGCTGCCGTTTCTGATGTTCCTCCTGCATACGACACAGCGTTGTTCCAATCGCATAATTTGCCATCACGCTTCCGAGGAAAAACGGAAAGAAGTCTGTACTTCCCTGTGCATAAAAATAAAAAGAAACAAGCACCAGCCATATCTTAGCTAAATCATGATAACGGAAATGATTCAACGTCCAGTATACAATCAACGTTATCGGTAAAAAGACAAGTAAAAATTCATAAGACGAAAAAATCATACTTTACTCCCATGTTCTCCATTTATTCATTCGTTTTTCAATCATACCAAAGAAAAACTCTTCCATTAACATCATGATGATTCCCAGGGTGATAATCGTTATCAGCGTAATTGCTGTATCACCCGTATTTCTTCCGACACTCAATACATATCCCATGCCTTTCGGAACACCAACCAGCTCGGCTGCAATGACCACTCTCCACGCAAATCCCAGTCCTAATTTAAATCCGGCCATGACATACGGAAGGATACTGGGAATAATACAATACCGGACAGTCTGATACCAATTGGCTTCCATAATCTCCAGAACCTGATAGAGCTTCTGGTCCACATTTTGCATTCCCTGATAGGTGTTTATGATAATCGGTGACATTGAGCCCATACTGATGATAAAAATCGCTGCACTATCCCCCAGTCCAAACCAGAGAATGGCTAGTGGTACCCATGCCACTCCCGGTATCGGAGAGAGAAACCGCAAAAGAGGATTTAGAAAATGATGCAGACTTTTGCTCTTTCCCATAAGAATACCAAGTGGAAGTCCAATAACAGATGCAATACAAAAGCCTGCCAGCACCCGTTTCAAGCTAACCCATATATTCGAAAGCAGATATCCGGATGACAATACTTCGATATATTTCCGAAACACCTTAACAGGGGAGGGAAACAGCACATTCGCCATCTCCTGTTCATATTTCCCAAACAATCCGGTTGCAGATGCTAGTTCCCAAACACCGATTACAAGCAATATGCCTATGCAGCCCTGCAAAAGAGCCTTTGTTTTTTCTCTCTTCACAATTACGATTCTCCTAATTGAAAAAATGTTGTTTCATCCGGCAAATGCTGTAAATAGGACTGCTGTACAGACCAACTTAAAATTTCCATCGCAGCCTCCGTATTAATATCATACTGAAAATCAGTTCTTGTTCTGGCATGCTCAATGATATGTACATCTAATTGTAAAATCTCAGATAAGATCTCATTTGCACTCACATCTGAATTCATAAAATCAATCGTCTTCTTATGAACATCCAGATATGTCTTCAATTCTTTTTCATGATTCTCAATAAAGGCTCCGGACGCTACCAAAACATTGCCCGGATAAAAGTTCTCTCTGCCTGTCTCTTCTTTTATTTCCGGTGCAGCATCATAAACAATCTGTATATCCGGATACTCCTGCTGTGCCTGGGAAGCATATGGTTCCCAGGTGATGATGGCATCCACCTCTTTCGTTGCCATAAGTGCTGTTGCCATATCTGCCGGCTTCATACCCGGAATCAGGGTAACATCCTTTTCCGGATTCAGATTGGCCGATTTTAATACTTTGCTTCGCAACAATGCGTCTGTAACGGTTGCAATACTCGGTTCTGCAACCTTCTTTCCTTTTAAATCCTTCACACTTTTTATTCCGGTACCCGGACGTGTCATAACAACATGTCCACCACCATTCGTTCCCGCAACAACCTTTAAATCAATTCCTTTTTGGAACCACGTAGCTGCCGGTGCAATACCAACCAATGCCAAATCTAATTCTCCTGCAGCAAACGCTTCCATCAGAGCTGCTCCATCAGAAAACTGTGATACCGTAACCTCAAGCCCGGCTTCCTGAAAATAATTTAGTTTTTCCGATACCAGTGGTGTAGCAGTACCTAACGCTAATAATGTTCCCACGCGGACTGCGCTTTCCTGTTTTGTCTCCACTGTCGTCGATTCTGTTCCTCCATTACCTGTGCATGCAGATAAGGAAAGAACTGCTGTCAAACATAATGCAAATAATCTACCTAATTTTTTCATACAATCTTCTCCTCATATAATGTCAATAATTTTAGTCTCTGGATTTTCCCATTCCCACCTTTTGGTATATCAGGCACAAAAAAGACCATATCCGGCACTTTATAGCTTCCTAATCGTTCCCGGCACCAGTCAACAACCTGAGATTTCCTTAAAAGAGCACCTTCTTTTAACTTGATGAATACTGCTGTTTTTTCACCATATACGTCATCCGGAACACCCACAGTTGCTGCAAGTTCTACTTCCGGAAGCTGATACAGTACCTCATCCACCTCAATAGGCGAGAATTTCTCTCCAGCCCGATTGATTAATTCTTTGATTCTTCCTTTCAGAAACAAGTATCCATCTTCATCCAGATAACCCAGATCGCCTGAATGAAACCAGTGATTGGTAAATGACTTCTTTGTTTCCTCTTCTTTTCGGTAATAACCACATGTGACATTAGCACCGGATATCCAGACCTCACCGACATTTCCATTTGGCAGCTCGTTTCCATTCTCATCCATAATACGAATCTGATTTCCAAATGGAATCCCGACTGAGCCGGGCTTTCTGACTGCCGGAGGCAGTGGATTCGTGGTAATCTGTGCCGCGCCCTCCGTAATTCCATACGACTCAATCACAGGAACATGACAAATCTCTTCAAATTCCTGTAAGACTGCAACCGGTAATGGGGATGATGCAGATCTTGCAAACCGTAGTGTTGAATGTTTTGCATCTTCCGGAATCCCCCTCGCCAGCATATGCGAGTACATCGTCGGCACTCCACTAAACCAGGTTATCCCATACTGTTTCACATCGTTCCAAAAATGACTCACTGAAAATTTTCCGCTAATCACAATCTTTTGTTTCGACACAATCGGAGTGATAAGAGTAATCACCAAACCATTGATATGAAACCACGGCAGCACACAGAGGACACAATCCTTCTCCGTGAATTGATGAGCCTCTGTAATATCCTCTGCTTTTGCCAATAAGTTCCGGTACTTCAGCATAACTCCTTTCGGATAACCGGTCGTACCGGATGTATATAGAATCATTGCAAATTCGGATGGCAGCAGTTCCGACTGACTGTGTCTCTTATACAAAAAAACATCTTGATGTAGAAGTACCCAGTCTGTTTCTGCTCCTATTTTTAATTCTTTCCGGTATCTTCCATCTGCAATCATCCCACAGGCATCACAATCTTCCATGATATATTCGATTTCTTTCCATTTTAAATGTGTATTTACCGGGACTGCTATTGCTTTGGCACAGGTAACCGCCATGAAATCAACAGCAAATTCAATGCTGTTGTCCATCAGCAGAAGAACTCGTTCTCCCTGTTTGATTCCCATCTCCTGTAATCTTTTTCTTACATCCCGCACTTTTTTTAGAAAAGATACGGTGTCCAACGTTCTTTCTGTTCTGGCACAATACAAAAAATCGCGCTGTTCTCCTGCTCGTTCCACCAATAATTCTTCAAAATTATGAAATCTCATCTTGTTCCATCCCCAGTTCTAAGATTCTATTCCGAATTGAAACAAACTCCGGATTGCCGCGGTTTCTCGGCTTGGGCAGATGAATCGGTATGATTTCTTTTATCTTGGCAGGATGTCCCGAGAATACGACAACGCGATCCGATAAATAGACAGCTTCGTCACAATCATGTGTGATAAATACGGTAGCAAATCCACCCTTGCTGCATAGTCTGACCAATTCATCCTGCAGCTTCATTCTTGTAAAAGAATCAAGTGCTCCAAACGGTTCATCCATCAACAGTATCTCCGGTTCCATGACCAGTGCCCGAGCAATGGAAACTCTCTGTTTCATTCCACCGGACAATTGATGCGGATACGCCTTTTCAAATCCCTTCAATCCCACAAGCTCCATCACCCAGTTCAGTTTTTTCTGTATATATGCCTTATCTTTTCTTTGTATTTTCATCCCTAGTGTAATATTGGACGCAACCGTCTGCCACGGAAACAATACATAATCCTGAAATACTACACATCGGGTTCTCTCCGGTTTTGTAATTTCTCGTCCATCCACTAATATGATACCTTCATCTGCCTTTTGCAATCCTGCCAGGATTTGAAGCAGTGTTGATTTACCACAACCGGATGGGCCGACAAATGAAACGAATTCACCATCTTCAATGCTTAAAGAAAACTGATTGAAAATAGTACGTTCACTGTTTTTCTCGTTTTGTTGAAATGACTTTGAAATATTGATCATTTCAATCGACATTTACTACAACGCACTTCCTCTCTTTACTGTATTAGCACGTTATCATGCTAACACAGTTTTTGTGAGACAAATGCGATAAATATGTGAAAAATATGTGAGTTTGTCGATTTTTTTCTTCCAACTATTCCGCACTCAGCGACAGTGCGCCTGGGCAAACGACATATTTTATACAAAAAAAGAGCCCTTCTAGAATTTACTAAAAGAACTCTCTTTCATATAAAATGCGGATGACAGGAATCGAACCTGCACGGTCTCCCACTAGATCCTAAGTCTAGCGCGTCTGCCAGTTCCGCCACATCCGCACGGTCATCGCTGACACGCTTGATATCATATCATGAAGTCATTGAAATGTCAAGAGATTCATCATGACCAACCGTCTAAATCTCTGTTGAATTAATGCAATCCAGTTTTTATAAAAAACATGGCTATAAAATCTCCCGAATCCCCTCTAAGCTTTCCACCTGTGCATACAGCAATTGTTTTGTTTCCTCATCCGGTGGTGCCAGATCCGGCACCATAATCGGTTTACATCCGGCTCGGTATGCAGCTAATATTCCATTTGGTGAATCTTCCACAGCCACACAATGCTCTGGTGCTTCCCCTATCTGACGGCAGGCTTCCAGATAAACATCCGGCTGCGGTTTCCCATGTTCTACCATCGTTGCACACACAATATCATCAAAATAGGAATACAATCCTGTTTCTTTTAAATAAGCATGGGCTCGTTTCTCATCCGTTGCCGTTGCGATTGCCAGTTTATAGCCCTTCTTACGGAGGTAAGATAAGATTTCTTTTCCGCCCGGTTTCGTTTCCAGACCATTTTGCTCCAGATGTGCCTGCATCAGTTCTTTCCGCCGGTTCCGCACCGTTTCATAATCAAACGTTTCTCCCAACAGTTCCTTCATGTACGGTGCTGCATATTCTCCTGCAAGAGACCGAATCAGCAGACCATGCTCTCTTGTCATTTTAAACCCATATTCGGCTGCAGCCTCTCTCCAGAATTGATTTAAATACTTCTCGGTATCCAGGAGAACTCCATCCATATCAAAGATAACTGCATGGATTTTCCCATAAGCGGTAATTTCTTCTTTCTCCTGCCTGCTTATCCGATTTGATTCTTTGATTTTGCGAATCGCCATACGGTATGTTTCATATCCAAGATGCGGCTCTTTCAAATACTGTTTCATCCTCTGTGGATGTTTCACATAAGCCACCGATATCGCCCACGCCACTGCCATCTTCACATAATATCCATCGTGGCGTATCTTTTCCAGACACGAAAGTGAAGCTTCCAGATACTCATCATCCAGATAATAATTAAGAATCATGACCACTGCAAAACGCAGTTCGTATTCCTGTTCCGACATCAGATACGGCTGCAGAAACTCCCATACACGTTCTCGGTTCTTTTTAACAAAATGAAGTCCGCCTGCTGTAATATCACAAATAGCCCAGTTATCAATCTGTGGTATAAAACTGTTCAGATAGGATAAACGGGGTTCCAAATCACAGTTCATGATTCCCAACAGCATCCCCTTTATTAAACGCTCTTCATACAGTTCCGGGACATGTTCCGGATAACACAATCCATTTTCTTCAAAGAGCTCCGGATGGTTTAATATCTCATCCCCATGTTCCTTCCATAAACGCTTTACAAATTGGCGCAAAACCGGAATGTGAATACCAATGATATCGCCGACACCTGGACAGAGTCTGCTATGGAATTGTTGATATTGTTGATCCTGCAGGGCATATAATTCTTCTCTAAACATATTGAGTTCCTATCTTAAAATCCTTTTCTATATGTACTAATTTTTAACTTCTTTACATCTTTTTGAATGCAAAAATTACTTTTGACTACATAAATTCATGATAAATTTAACCAATTCCACCCATCTCCATAAAC
>JBJELB010000020.1:0-66703 GCA_051878935.1 Lachnospiraceae bacterium
TAGCTTTCTCTTGTTGCGATTTTCTTTACTTCTGACATAATGCTTCACCTACTTTCTCTAAATCTGCCATAGCTACTGCATATTGCTCATCATTCGGAGCTGCACCATGCCAAGCTGCGCTGTTTTCCATGAAGGAAACATCTTTTCCTTTGATGCTGTGTGCGATAATACACGTTGGTTTCTCTGTGCATTCTCGTGCTGCTTTGAAAGCAGCACGAATCTCATCAAAATCATGAGCATTGATGTGGATTACATTGAAATTAAATGCTTCAAATTTCTTATCAATCGGATTCGGAGAACATACATCATCAATGTTACCATCTATCTGCAATCCGTTATTATCTACGATCACACACAGGTTATTCAATTTTCTATGTCCGGCAAACATCGCTGCTTCCCAAACCTGTCCTTCCTGAATCTCACCGTCACCAAGCAAGGTATAAACGCGGTTGGATGCACCTTTTAATTTTGCACCCAAGGCCATACCAACTGCGGCAGAAATGCCCTGTCCCAAAGAACCGGAAGACATATCCACACCCGGAATATGTTTCATATCCGGATGACCTTGTAAATAAGAACCAAGATGACGAAGTGTCTTTAAATCTTCTACCGGAAAATATCCTCTTTGAGCCAATGTGGAATAGAGACCCGGTGCTACATGACCTTTTGATAAAACAAAACGGTCCCTTTCTTCCATCTTTGGTTGCTGTGGATCAATGTTCATCTCCTCAAAATACAGAAATGCAAAAATATCTGCGGAAGATAAGGATCCACCCGGATGACCTGCTTTTGCACTGTGTACAGCAGTTACAATCCCTTTACGGATTTCGTTAGCGGTAATTTTTAATTGTAAATTATCCATTTTCCTTTTTCCCTTTCTCATAATCTATCAGTAGTCTACCAAACCAAAAACTACTTGTAAAGAATACTTTTTCATTATTCTTCCACTTTTTCTTTTGTTTCCACAGGTATTGTTTCCAGATATAATTCTTCTAACTGTTTTGGATCTACCACATTTGGCGCATCTGTCATCAGACAGGATGCATCTTTCACTTTCGGGAATGCGATAACATCACGAATGGAATCCTCTTTCGCCATCAGCATAATCATCCGGTCAAGACCATAGGCCAGGCCTGCATGTGGCGGTACACCATAACGGAATGCATCTAACAGGAATCCGAACTGCTCCTGTGCCTGCTCTTTTGTAAAGCCCAGACACTCAAACATTTTCTCCTGAATATCATTTTGATGAATACGCACAGAACCGCCACCTAATTCTGTACCATTCAACACGATATCATATGCTTTTGCACGAACACGGCCCGGATCGGAATCAATATATTGTAAGTCTTCTTCCATCGGCATAGTAAACGGATGATGCATCGCTGTATAACGATTCTGTTCTTCATTCCACTCTAACAACGGGAATTCAGTTACCCATAAGAAACGGTAGTCGTCTTTCTTCAAAAGCCCCTGCTGATTTGCCAGTTCAATACGAAGTGCACCTAATACGTCAAATACGACTTTATTCTTATCAGCTGCAAACAACAGTAAATCACCCGGTTTTCCGCCCATAGCGGCAACCAGAGCATCCATTTCTTCCGGTTTCATGAATTTGGCAAACGAAGACTTATAGGTTCCGTCCTCATTGATAGCGACATAAGCCAGACCTTTTGCTCCGTAGCCTTTTGCAAATTCTACTAAAGCATCAATTTTCTTACGAGGCATCGCACCCTGTCCATTCGCATTGATACCACGAACCGTTCCGCCTGCTTCTACTGCTCCTTTGAATACAACGAAATCGCAGTCCTTCACAACATCGGTTACATTCACTAATTCCATTCCAAAACGAACATCCGGCTTATCCGAACCAAAACGATCCATTGCCTCTGCATACGTCATTCTCTGAATCGGAAGCGGAATATCAATATCGAGAATCTCTTTGAATATCTTTGCTAACAAACGCTCATTGACATCAATGACATCATCCACATCCACAAAGGATAACTCCATATCGATCTGTGTGAATTCCGGCTGACGATCCGCACGTAAATCTTCGTCGCGGAAGCATTTTACGATTTGGAAATAGCGGTCATAACCGGAGCACATCAACAGCTGTTTAAAGAGCTGCGGTGACTGTGGCAACGCATAAAAGCTGCCCGGATGCACACGGCTTGGAACGAGATAATCTCTTGCGCCTTCCGGCGTACTCTTGGTCAGCATCGGTGTCTCGATTTCCAAAAAGCCTTCTTCTGCTAAGAATTGACGAACCAAAGTAGCCACCCGGCTTCTCATGATCAGATTTGCCTGAAGATTGGGTCTTCTCAAATCCAAATAACGGTATTTCAAACGAAGTTCATCACGTACCGTCTGTTCTGCATCAATTGGGAATGGCGGTGTTTCGGACTCTGACAAGACACGGATACTCTGAGCCTTCACCTCGATATCCCCGGTCTTTAATGATTCATTGATACCACCATCCCGGTAACCAACCGTACCGGTTACCGCAATTACAAACTCACTACGTAATTTGTTTGCCTTTTCAAAGCCTTCTGAACCAACCGTATCTTCATCAAAGATAATCTGTAATAAACCGGAACGGTCACGTAGGTCAACGAAAATCAGGCTTCCCAGATTTCTTCTTTTCTGAACCCAGCCCATCACCGTAACGACGTTACCAACATCCGCTTTGGATACTTCGGTTGCCCGGTGAGTTCTCTTTAATCCTTGCATTGATTCTGCCATAGTTTTCTCTCCTCAACTTTCTTTATTCCATTAAAGCCTGAAGCAGGTCATCAAAGGAAACTGTAGTATTTAAAATATCTGTTAATTCCTGCCGGTATTTTTCTGTCTGCATGACAGCCAGAAAGGCAAGAAACATTTTCATATCATAATATTTTACTTCATCTATCATCATCTGAATCGCCGTATCGATATCAAATGCTTCTCGGTAGGGACGATTCGTAATCAGTGCACAGAATGTGTCACAGATACGCAGAATTCTGGCGGAAACCGGTATCTCCTGTCCTGCCATATTCGATGGGAAACCTGTTCCGTTATAATTCTCATGATGATACAGAACAGCTTCGAGCACCTCCTCCGGCATATGTTCTTCCGATAAAATCCCATATCCCAATACCGGGTGTGTTCGCGTCATCCGTATGGAATCAATCATCATATCATGACGTTCACTGACACAGTCATCCTGTTTTAACTTACCGATATCATGTACCATTCCTGCCAGAGCAATATGTTCTCTCGTTTCTTCCGGAAGTCCGAGCTCTTCTGCCACTCGTCCTGCCAGATAGGACACACACAGACTATGCACGGCAAATTCACACAACTGCTGTCTCGTCTTATCGATCTCTACCATGAAACATATCCCTCTTTCTATCTATCATATCTTCAATGCGTGCAATATAAGTATCAACATCTTTCACGTTTTCCACACGCTCCAGTCTGTTTTCATCATAAAACATAATCTTGGAGCTGGCTCCTGCGCCAACTGCAATGATATCCTGTTTTTCCTCCATAATCAGTACATTATAGTAACACTCTTTTCCTTCGGTACTGTAACCTACATTTTCAAGATTGCCTGACATGTTTTTCTGCCTGTATAAGTAATACGGCTGCATCCCCATGTCTGCGGCATAGGTTTCCACCATATCCAGCGTATCCTGCGAAGAATCCTTCACCAGATGCCGGTATTGTTCCATGTTGATATTGAGGTTGGAAGCTCTTTTTATCGCAAGAGAATGAACCGTCAGACTGTCCGGTCCCAACGCCTGAATCTGTTTCAATGTCACTTCTACATCTTCTTTTGTCTCACCCGGTAGTCCGACGATGATGTCCATATTGATATTATCAAAGCCGACCTCTCTGGCCAAATGAAAACAGTCAATCACCTGTGCAACATCATGCGCCCTACCGATAAGCTGTAACGTCTTATCGTGCATTGTCTGTGGATTGATACTGATCCGGGATATCCGGTGTTTTTTCAGCACCTCCAGTTTCTCACGTGTGATGCTGTCCGGCCGTCCTGCTTCCACCGTAAACTCACGAATGCCGGATAAATCAAAACGTTGTTCGATACCGGTCAAAAGACAGTCTAATTGGCCCGCTGATAAAGAAGTCGGTGTTCCTCCTCCTATATAAACGGTTGTCAGATTCCTATGCTGATATGCCTGTGCAACATAATCCATCTCATAAAACATCGCATCCAGATACGCACCAACCTTTTGGGCATAGCGGTCAACCGGATACGAAGTAAAAGAACAATACAGGCAGCGGGATGGACAAAACGGTATTCCCACATATAAGCTATATTCTTCCCGGTATGGTACATCGGACAGCATTTGTCTCTCTTTTCGGGCAACCGTCGCACTCTGCACTGCCTTGGCATGTGTCGTAAGATACGTTTCTTCATACCAGGCAACCGTTTCTTCCCAGGACTTGCCCTGCTCCATTGCCTCATAGGCAATCTTGGTAGGACGAACACCGGTTAAGGTTCCCCACGGAAGTCGGCGATGTGTATGATTACACAGCATGGCATATAAGGCTTGCTTGAGGCGGTTACGCATTGCACTCTTATCTTCATCATATGGTATCACCCGGCAATCCGTACCTGCTCCAGCCGTTTCCATTCGCAGTTCCACCTGAGTTTCTTCATATTCTACATACAGATTCCACTCATTCTCTTTTGATGGTGCCGTAATCTTCGTTCCATGATAAAAGGCCTGAATCAGTGCCCGAATGTCATAGTCAAAATCCTCTTTACTCTGAAATAATCCTATCATCATTTTAAACACATATTATAAAGCTTTTCTCTGGCAATCGTCGTAGTATTGCCATGTCCCGGTAACACTAACGTATCATCCGGAAGCTTCATTACTTTCTCTTTTATTGCAGTGATCAATTGCCATTCATTGCCTCCCGGCAGATCCGAGCGGCCAATCGAACCTTCAAACAGATTATCACCGCTCAACAATATCTTTTCATTCGGCATATAATAACACATTCCGCCTAAGGTATGCCCCGGTATATGAATACACTGAAAAGGCTCTCCGAGCAGTGTTATTTCCCGGCCATCTTCCAAATAGACATCCGCATCCAGCCGGTACGCCCCCTGTGCACTCTGTACAGAAAGATTGATCTCCGGCTGATTTAATGTCGGTTTCTCCGCCTCAGCTGCATAAATGGGAAATTCATAATCCAATGTCTGCTGTAGCGCCGGGATACCCAGAATATGGTCAAAATGACCGTGGGTCAGTAAGACAGCGGATAATGTCAGTTCTTCCTGCTGCAGCATATGTGCCAGCTGTTCTCCCGCTTCTCCGGGATCAACAAGAACCGCTTCTTTTGTTTCCGTATTCGTTATGACATAACAGTTCGTCTGAATCGGGCCAACCTGTACGCCATGTATTTTGATATGTTCCTGCATAGTCACTCCTTATCAGCCAACGGAACGCTCGATATCAATGATACCTTCTATGTTGCGCAGTTTTTTCATAATACTGTTTAGCATCTCGGTACCTGTAATATCAAAGCTCATAATAATCGTAGCTTTTTCCTGTTTACTGGTTCGTGATTGAATGGAACGGATGTCCACATTCATTTCCGAGAAAATCTTGGAAATATCAACCATAATACCAACGCGATTGTTCGCATATATCTGGATTTCCGTCGTATAACGCTCGTTCGAGTTTTCCTCACTCACCTGCCAGCTCGCTTCAATCAGACGATGCTTATCTTCTTCTGAAATATTGATGATATTCACACAGTCGGTTCGATGAATGGACACTCCCCGTCCACGTGTAACAAAGCCGATAATCTCATCTCCGGGAACCGGACTGCAGCATTTGGAAAAGCGGACAGACAGATCATTCATGCCTTCCACCACGATGCCGCTCTTGGACTTTACCGTCGTTGTTTGGCGATTATTACCCTCATTCACCTGACTGGTAACATCTTCATCCGTCAAAGCCACCTTATGGTCTTTATCAAACAGTTCTTTTAATTTGTTGACAATCTGTCCTTCCTTCATACCTCCATGTCCGACAGAGGCACAAAGAGAATCCCAGTCCTTATAGCTGTATTTGTTGAGCACCTTCTTCACGTACTCCGGCTTCAAGTACTTTGACAGTGTCATACCTCTGGTACGTGCATATTTCTCCAGAAGGTCTTTTCCTTTTATGATATTTTCTTCCTTAAAAACAGTCTTAAACCACTGATTGATTTTATTCTTTGCCTGTGTACTTTTTACAATCGACATCCAGTCACGGCTCGGACCCTTCGAATTCTGTGAGACAACGATTTCAACACGGTCACCATTTTGCAAAACCGTATCAATCGGAACCTGTTTCCCATTGATGCGGGCACCAACCATTTTATTTCCTACTGCACTATGAATGCTGTAAGCAAAATCAATGGTGTTGGAACCATTCGGAAGTGCCTTGACATCACCACTAGGCGTAAAACAATATACCGTATCCTGAAACAAATCCAAATCTGTTTTTAACAGGCTCATAAATTCATGGTTGTTTGACATATCCCGCTGCCATTCCAGAATCTGGCGCAGCCAGGAAAGCTTTTCTTCCTCATTATCGGTTCCCTGTGCGTTCTCTTTGTATTTCCAATGTGCAGCAATACCGTATTCTGCAATGCGGTGCATCTCATAGGTTCGTATCTGTACTTCAAACGGCTGTCCATTTGGTCCGATCAATGTCGTATGAAGCGACTGATACATATTCTGCTTTGGCATCGCGATATAATCCTTGAATCGTCCGGGAATCGGTGTATAAATCTCATGAATCACACCCAGGGCTGCATAACAGTCTTTGACTGTCTCAACCTTAATCCGCACTGCGAACAAATCATAAATCTGTCCGATGGTTTTTTGCTGGTTTACCATCTTCTTATAAATACTGAAGAAATGCTTCACACGTCCGTCAATCTCCGCTTCAATATTGGCTTCACGGATATGCTGTCCTACTTCCTCTACAATTTCCTGAATAAACTTCTCACGCTCATCCTTCGTCGAAGCAATGCTTTCTTCCAGTTCTTCATATACATCCGGCTTCAAATAACGCAGGGCAAGGTCATCCAGTTCGATTTTAATCTTGGAAATACCCAGGCGGTGTGCAATCGGTGCATAGATATCCATCGTTTCTCTGGACTTTTCTTTTTGTTTCTCCGGTTTCATGTACTGCATCGTTCTCATGTTATGCAGACGGTCAGCCAGTTTAATCAAGATGACACGGATATCCTTCGCCATCGCCAGAAACATCTTCCTTAAGTTTTCTGCCTGGATTTCCACTTTATCAGACGAATAAGACAACATTCCCAGCTTCGTAACACCATCCACCAGATTGCTGATATCTTCGCCAAAAATCTCCCGGATTTCTTCCTGTGTATAGTCGGTATCCTCGACGACATCATGAAGCAATCCAGCAATAATCGTTTCCTTATCCAATTCGAGTTCTGCCAGAATGATAGCAACACACAACGGATGTATAATATAAGGTTCTCCTGATTTTCTCTTCTGGTCCCGATGAGCTTCTTTTGCCAGCTGATATGCTTTTGTAACCAGAGAAACATCCGCAGATGGGTGATACTGTTTAATTGTCTGAATCAATTGGTCATATAGTTGATCCGGATCCGTAAAATCGGCCGGCTTCGTGATATCCTTTTTTACTAGACTCGTTGCATTCCTGCTTTCCATCGTGGATCACCTCTTGTCCCTGTTTTCTCATGTAACTTCTTAAAAAAACATTATATCGTTATATATCGCAAAATGCAACATTGGATTACAGAACCACCGCCTGATTCAGATGGAAGGAATACAGGATCTTCTCTTTCACCGGTTTTCCGGTAATCTGCATCAATGCACGTTCATAGATTTCCATCTGCTTTCGGTATCTTGCAACCAATTCGTCCGCATACCGTATCGAATCCGTCTTATAATCCAATAAAACGATTCCATCCTCCTCTTCCCAATAGACATCGATAATACCCTGTAGCATCACCAGTTCCTCCGACGTCTTATCCGGCATCACGTCTTTCATTGGAACACCCAGTAAAAACTGTTGTTCCCGGTAAAGGCACTGGTTTTTCTCTGCTACCGCCATGCGTTTTCTGCACTCATTTCCTGCAAAAGCCAGCAGTTCATCTATCGATAATGCCTTTACTTCTTCCGATGAGAGAATCTCTTCCCGTACCATTTCTTCCTGTTTGGCAAGAATCATTTGCACATCCCACACATCAGCAAACGAACTGTGTTCCATAAAGGTGTGCACAATCGTTCCACGCATCGCCCCTGTCACACTTTCTTCCTGACGGCTGATGAAATTTGGAACGTGTTTCGGTTCTTCTTCCAGATTAGTTAACAGCATAGGAGTCAGTTCCGCCTGTTCCATCATACTCTGCTTCTTCAGCTCCGAAACAGAATATTTTCCTTTCTCTTTCGTCGATGACAAATAAGGGTATTCCCAGTGATATACCGCACTCAGTTGCTGCTGTATCCCTTCATCCGGAGTTACCTTCAATTGTTTCAATTGCTTTTGTTCCATCTGATGAAGAATTTCTCCGGCTAGAGCTGTATCAATCATTCTGTGTAGTGGCAGCACCTGAAAGCGGAAGTATTCGTGATATTCGGAATCTGCAATCACTTTCCATGTCAGTTCAAAAAAGTCCAGATAGGAATTACATTGCTGTAAAGCGGTATAAGGACATGCTGGTAATTCCTCAAGCGTTTTTTCCTGTTTCGCACAAGCATCCGACTCTTTTTTCCGTGTCTCGCAGGCATATCGATAATCCTCCGGAACCCCTTTCACGACACCGGTTATGATTAGTTTCTCTTTGGCTCGTGTGAGTGCAACATAAAGAATCCTTAATTCTTCTCCTATATTTTCTAAACGCATCTGTTTTTTGATGAGATTCTTATAGATTGTCGGAGACTTCTGTCTGGTCGTCAGATCCACCGCCATCGGTCCTAAATGATACTCGGAATGCATCAAAATCGGTCTGTTCGCATCCATCATATTGAATCGTTTTTGCGTTTCTGCCAAAATAACGACCGGAAACTCCAATCCCTTTGACTTATGAATCGTCATAATTCGAACCACATTGGCATCTGCCGGCAGTTCTCTCACATTGTCCAATTCCATCTCGTAATCACGGAGCTGATTCATATACTGAATAAAACGGAACAGTCCCTTAAAGCTGGTTTGCTCATATTTCACCGCCTCCTGCAGCAGCATATAGACATTATTCTTCCGCTCTTCTCCATCCGGCATCGCACACAGATACGTAAAGTAACCGGTCCTCTCCAAAACAAACCAGATAAAATCATGAAGGTTCTCATGCTTCTTTGCTTCCCAAAACTCTTCCAACTGTCCAAACAAAACCTGCAGTTTCTCATGGATGCTCTTACTATCCCCATATTCATAATAATAACGGCAGACATCATACAGGGTATGAAGCGTTTTCTCACTCTCTTTGGCTGCAATCTTAATCTTTGCCAGTTCCTCCAGTCGTAACCCTACGATTGGGGAACGCAAGACTCCCGCAAACGGAATATCCTGCAATGGGTTATCAATAATAGACAGCAGGTTCAGAATCACCTTAATCTCAACTGCTGAAAAATAACCCGTCTGGCTCTCCGTAAAACACGGTATATGATTTTGCTGCAGCACCTCCGCTATCACGTTTGCCCGCCCAGCTGCAGAACGCAGCAAAATCGCAATATCACGATATTGAATACGTCCTTCGGCCGTCATCTCCTGAATCCGGTTGGCAATCATCTGGGCTTCTAACTCTGATTTGCTGCGATCTGATACCTCTTCATCGCTGTCCATATCCAATAATAAAAACTCTGTTTTGTCATCGATTTCCTCTGTCTCTTCCTGTCTCTCTTTCGGTACTAATGCTACTTCCTTCGTATATTGAATTCCTCCCAGACGTTCCTGCATCAACTGATAAAAAATCGCATTAATAGATTCCTGTACCGCCGGTCTGGAACGGAAATTGTTCCGAAGTTCTATCAATACTTCTCTTTCATCTTCTTTCCTATGATATCGATGATAACGCTCCATAAAAATCTTAGAATCTGCCTGGCGGAATTTATAAATACTCTGTTTCACATCTCCAACCATAAACATATTCTTAATATTTTCATACTCTTTCGAAACACTCGTCAGAATCGTTTCCTGAATCATATTACTGTCCTGATATTCATCGATGAAGATTTCGTAATATTGTCCGCTCAGTTCTTTCGCAATGACACTAGGTACCGCACGACCGGACTCATCATATTCCTGTACCAGTAACTGCAATGCAAAATGTTCCCCATCCACAAAATCGATGACTCTGGCTTCTTTCTTCTTTTCCGAAAATGCCACACGGAATCGTTTCGTCAGGGAAACCAGTGCCTCCATTGGTTTGGCTGCTGATTGAATATCTGCTACGATTTGTTCTGCACTTCCATAACAAAGAGAAGCTTTGATGTCTCCGATTAACACTTTGTACTGTTCATGAAGATTCTTAATCTCTCCATTTAATACCGAATCAATGCCTTTTGTTTTTCGCGATACCGTACGGACAGAGACCGTTTCCAGCTGCGACTGATATTCATGATATTGCTCACACGAATCAAGATCGTGTAATGTTTCGCATTCTTCCAGAAACATTTCACCATTTTCAAACTCAAACACTTCCGGTTCTTCTAAATATGTCTGTCTTAACGATTCATATTGTTCTAATAAGTCCTCTACCAGGTTACCGACATCTTCCGTCATCCGTTCCACCAGAGGTACCTGACTCAACTCCTCAATCGAATCAATGCGAAATTCATTCAGACAGGTATCTAAAAAGTAGTCCGGTCTCGGGTGACTCATCGCCAAACGGTACAAATCAAAAATATGTTCTTCCAGAGCACGATCTGATTTTCCCGGTGCATAAGCTTCCACAAATTCCAGAAACTCCGGTGTCGCATCCGCATAAGCCTGCTCCAGGACATCCCGCATCGCATCTTGTTTTAACAATTCCAGCTGTGCATTTTCTGCAATACGAAATCCCGGATCCAAATCCAGCTGACTAAAATAATTACGAACCAGCTCCAAACAAAAGCTGTCGATTGTCATAATATGTGCATGCTGAATTAACTCGGACTGCCGTATCAGATTCTCATCCGTCGGATTCTCTATAAGCATGTCATTAATCTGATTGGAAATGCGTTCCTTCATCTCACTGGCTGCTGCATTTGTAAAGGTTACGACAAGGAGCTGATCCACATCCACAGGATGTTCGTTATCCGTAATCAACTGACAGATACGTTCTACCAATACTGCTGTCTTACCGGAACCGGCTGCCGCGGAAACCAATAAATCTGCATTTCTTGTTTCTATTACCTTTTGTTGTTCCGGTGTCCATTTTGTCCCCATGATTACTCACCTTCTCCCTGTTCTCGTATCCGGTCTTCCCGCACCTTTTGCAGGATATCCTCTTCTTTCATTTTCTGCAAACGACGATACTGCTTTCCTCCACAGCCTGTTTCAAACATACAGACGTTACGATACTCGCAATAATCGCACGGTGTCTTCTGGTCTAACAGATAAGGTGCGATTGCCACATTTCCTGCCATCATTTCTTTGGCGCGCTTCAACAATTCCTTTGATACATAGGCACCAATCTCTTCAAATTGGTCTGTCGTCAGTACTTTCGAGTTTTTCGCCAAATCTCCGTCTTTTTTCAGTTTCACCGGAACCGTCTGAAAAGCCCCCTCTGCATTACGTTCCATCAGCTGCAGAATATCAATATTGGAGTTCGCATATCCATTTAATTGATAATGCTCCAGCAAAGCATCCTCCGGCGATTGTTTCTCATCACGCTCAATGATGGCATCCTGAATATTATAGTAAAACATTCCCGCCGGAATCACCTGTTTCTCAGGATGGTTTCGCTTCTCCACTTCTACCATCGCATTCATATAGACGACCAACTGAATCTGCAATCCATAGTTCATATCAACAATATCAAATTTCGTATTACCGGTCTTGTAATCTACAATGCGAAGATAGATATTCGCATCGTCTTCATAACGGTCTACACGATCAATCTTACCATACAAATCCATGGAAACCCCGTCATCCAGTTCATAATGCAACGCATCGGTACTCTCCCCGTTAAACGTTAACTCTTCGTGGACCGGCTCCATATCGCCCTTTTCAAAATGACGCTGCAGCACCCATGCTGTTCTCTCGGCCATGCGAAGTAATGTATGTTCCATATACCCTGTCCGGCTGGATTCTTCAAATACATCAAATCCGTACTCGTCCAACGCCCGACCCAGACCATCGGTTATCAAATCATGGCGCAACTCATCTGTTACGTCACTCCATGTTAGTGTCTGCTTTTGTACTTCCGTCACAAAGTATTCCATCGTACGATGCAGCATCGTACCAATATCCACAGCACGCACTTCATATACTTTTCGTTCATACAACTGCATCCCATACCGCATAAAATGTGCAAACGCACAACCGGCATACTGCTCCATACGAGATACACTGTTTCGCAATTTTGTACCATACAATGCCTGTGCTACTGCTTTTCCCAGGCTACTGTCCTCGTTGATATAATAAGCCGCTGTGAATAACTGATGCACATAGCTCCGACTGTCCGGATGCTGTTGTAATAAATAATAAATCTGCTCCCATAAAGTATCCGACTGAGTCAGTGTATATGCCTGCATGCGGCTGATAAAATAGTCTTCCAGTGCCTGTTTCGACGTCAGATTCTCCAGACTATCGGATTCCCTCTGCCACTCCTGAACCTTTAGCTGAGGGAAAATCGTCTGTATCCGGAAAATCAGATAGGACGGACGAATTCCCTTTCCATCCAGACCGGCAGTTGCATAGCTGATGAACAACCGATTTTTCGCCTTCGATAATACCAGGTATAAATACAACTGATCCGAATAAATCGCTTCTTTCGCAGTAGGCGATAGTTCCACATCCAACGCCTTCATCTGCTCCCTTTCCGGATCTGTTAGAATCCCACTCGATTTTTTTCCTTTCGTCAATACTCCTTCATTAGCACCTACCAGAAAAACAACCATCGGATTCTCAATACGGCTTCTTTGAATATCTCCAACCAGCACCTGATCCATACTAGCCGGAATCACTCCCAGACGGAACGTATCAAATCCCGCATCTAAGATCTGGGCTAATTCTTTCAGTGGCAGCTTCGCATCCCCCAACAGGGCAACCGTCTGGTCAAACAGCTCCATCATTCCCGGATAAACCTGGGCATATGCCTTAGCTAACACCAATTCCTGTTTTGACTCCATGCGAGCCACCATCTCTTCCAGCTTACTCTCAAACCGTTCTCTTACACAGAATTCGTAGACTGCTGTCATATAATCCCGTACCGAATGTTTCTTCGAATGAAGAACCGTATAGACTTCTTCTACCGTCTGACAGAACTTCTCACGAATCTGATTGATCTGTTCCAATTCATCACTCGTCATAGATTGGTGTGTCCGTACAAATGGCTGCCGGTAACGTGTCCAACCACGGATTCCAAATTCCAACACATAATTCTCCAACAGATACACTTCTTCGCTGGTACAGGAAGTCATACCGGTTTTCAGAAAACGGAAGACGCTCTCATACGTAAAATTGTATTCCACCATTTCAAACAATGCACGCAGTGCTTCAATACACGGATTCAAGAAAATGCTGCGATTCTGGTCCGCAAAGAAAGGAATCTGATGCTCCTGCAAGGTTTCTTCCAGCACAGCCTGGTATTCCGTCAGATCACCACCAATAATGGCAATGTCCCGGTAACGGTATCCGTCAACCCGTACCAGCTTACAAATCTGTTCTGCTACCATCTCACATTCTGCTCTTGGATTTCTGGCTACATGCAGTTCCAAATCCCGATTTGCTTTTGAAAAGCACTTGTATGGATAGCGAAACATCTGACATTCCATATGTGCCAGTTCTTCTGATTGTATAAATCTGGGCAGAGCTTCTTGTCCGATATAGACCGGTTCCCGATATTTCACTTTTGTTTCATTTACCAGATGAGCTGCTTTTGCAATGACTTCCTTGGACATATGAAACAGGGTAGACTTCTCCCGCTTTTTGTCCATCACAACGGATATCGTGACATCCTTTGCATAAACAAATAATTCTTTGATTAATTCATATTGCACCGGGGAAAATCCGGTAAATCCATCCAGATAAACAACCGCGCGTTTCATTTTCTGCGACCGTGAAATCTGTGCAGACAACAGCTCTAATAACTGTTCTCCTGTAACATAAGAATCCCCTAAAAACTGCTCGAACTCCTGCAAAATAATTCTCAGGTCGCATAATTTGTGATACAACAATGTTTCCGGTGATATCTGAGACAGCATACGTTCCAATTCCGGTTCATGAAGCTGGTACTGATAAAACTCCGAAAGAACGGATTTCACTTCTTCAATCACACCATATTTCCCGCCATTTGCTTTTAATACCGTCAACTCATCCTGTTTCTCTGATAGAATCTTCTGAACGATCATACTCTTACCGATATCATCCAGTACCGTGTTCGGTTGATAGGAAATCTCTTCAAATATGTGGTATGGCAATCGATGAAAACTAACAACATCCACATTCATCGTGCCATGCTGTGGATGTCGCTCTATCAATTCCCTTTGCATTTTCATCGTAGCCTGCTCCGGCACGATCATGTAATAATACAGCTCCGGATGAGCTAACGACTGCTCTATGATCTCTTCAAAGATACGGTGTGTCTTACCACTGCCGCTTGGTCCCATTAGTAAACCAACTGCCATATTATATCCCCTTCTACACATGTTTTTTTACTCATTTGCAACTACGTAAAGTATACCAAAATGGATATATAGAATCAAGAAAATGAAAAATATGTCGTTGTCCCCCGGTGTACCGCCCTTGGCGGCAGCACACCGGGGGACAACGACATATTTTTCAAAAAAAGCCTGAACCTTTGTCCAGACTTTATTCTTTGTATTATTTTTTATTTTCCAAGAAATATCGAAAGCTAAATTGTGGTTTTGCACTGATGATACTCTATCGCCAATTCTTCAGCCAAATACTCATCACTCCTGCAATGCATATCAGAAATACCCTGGCTCACTTCTCTGTATAAATCGGATTCATAAAAAATTTTTAATGCCTCTGCAACAGGAAGATTCTGTTTTGTAGCAAATAACTCAATCACCCTGGCATATTTTTTTTGTAATAAGATTTTATTTGCTTTCATCCTGCCACCTCACTCCCTTGAAATGTAATGCATTGATTAATTGCATCTTGAGAGCAAAAACAAATCTGTAAGTTGGGTTTCTCGTAACGCAGTCGATCTATTGCAACAGATTTTTCAATCAAGCCATCAAAGAACAGCTCGATGGTATCAAACACTTTGTCATTTGCCACACCGCCAATTATCACATCATATTGGCTGACACAAGCTCCACTTCTGCATGCTACAATATACTCTAACCATTCATCAGAATAGGACGAAAATTCTTTTACCAGGAATTCCTTATGCATTTTTTCCTCATCCAACTCATATACTGAAACGATGCTGTTGCCTCTTTTTTCTTTAAATCTCCGAGCCCACTTGATGGCCTGTTCCTGCAGAGGTGTCGTATAAAATCCTTTTCCAAAATCAACATTCGCTCTTGATAATGAAACATCCGGATTCTTTACTTCCATGTAAGAACCATGATAAATAATCATCTAATCACCCCTTTCTCATGCATGTATTCAATAATATCCGATATGATATATTCCTTACTTTGTGTATGCAAAATATCATAGTTGGATAAAATATAATGAAAAAGGATATCATTTTGTTTTGTCAGTAATCTATATGTTTCATCCCCACTTATGCCAAGTGCCTGAGCTGTATTCTCTATGCAAAAAACCATAAATTCCAATTCGTTGCTACTAATATCCACCTATTCAACTCCTTTATTTTCCACACAATAATACTGTGCAACTTTGTTCTTGAATTTTACCAATACTGCATAAAACTCATGAGTAATGGAATCAAACTCCTTTTTCGCCAAACTTCCATCATAATCATGTGCAAGCTGATTTCGAATTTTAAGCATCTCTAACCAAATATCATCTTCAATCAATCCAACAGAAAATGACTTTTTCAAAACTTCACGCGGTGAACCCATTGCAAAATCAATCATTTCAAAATGCTTGGTAAGCAGGTCCTTCATAACTTTCCAGGAAATATCGAAAGTTAAATTGTAGTTTTGCACGGTTCCTTCCAAAACAAAATCAGCATCCGGGTCCGCGTTCCGACTCTTAGCCAGATGATTCAATGATTTGCAAAATGTATTATATCGATTAATATATCTGCTTTCCATATTTTTTAATATCCTCCAATAAGAAATCATTATGAATTGATTCATACTCAAATATATCAATTTTTCTGAGTGTTAAAATCTTCTCCAGCTCTTCCTCTAATTTTAAAATGTCTTTACATCCATACACAACAAAATCGATATCGCTAAACGGGGTGGCTGTTCCGGTTGCAAAAGACCCTATTAATTTTAATCCCTTTACCCCATTGCTTTTACAAATCAGAGTAACTTGTCGTATCAGTTCATCTATCGGCATCACATTCATAATCTACGCCCCTTTTATTTTCCCATATATTCTTATCCATTTACTTCTGATTAAACCGCATTCTTCATTGAAGACGTACCACGTAGCTGGATAATGACGGATGCCGGAAATGTAACTATCAGCCGATTGCCCTCCAGCATTCCTTCATCTAATGCGATTTGTGCGTCATACTCAAAGATCCGAATTAACATGGTATGATCTTCTGTGCTTTGACATTCCAGATGATATTTCTTTACTCCATCAGCAATCACCTCAAAAGAACTGTCTGTGATTCGGAGCTGTTCGTTGCCGTTCTTCCGGTTCAGGAAATGCTCGTTTGCATGAAAGACGATTTCCTCTTTCCCTCTCCAGAGGGATACCGTCATTGTAGCATAAGCCATACCGGTTTGCAATATATCTTTACATTTTTTTCCATATTAAAATAGGGCACTTGGCACGAAATTTTCAAAAAGCATTGTAAAATCACCTTATATAAAATTAGAAAAGGAGCCTAAGCTCACACTCAGACTCCCATCACTTTATTGTACCCTGTTTCGAAATATTCCAATTTGGAGGACTCGAACACCCTACAGGAAATCTTTAATCAATCATTTTGGATTAGTTATGATTGTCAGCATGTATTGCCGATTTTTAAACAAATCGTTAAGGAAACCGCTGAACAGAAAATCGGACACGAGATTCTGGTCAAAGCATTATGTCAGGAACTGTTTGTATTACTGATTCGTGAATTCACTTCTATATCCACCACACAGAAGAAATATCATGACGCAGATTTAAATCATAATCGCCAGCTTATTATTGATGAGATGTTTTTCTTACACAGTGATACGATTACCCTCGAATCACTGGCCGAACGTTTAGAATGCAGTCCCAGACATGTCAGCCGGTATATTAATTTGTACTATGGCAAATCTTTTCATGAATTAAAGAATGATTTCCGAATGGCCTCTGCCGCTGCAAAACTACATGATTTGGACAAACCGATTCGCAATATATCAGAAGAATTAGGCTATTCTTCGTATGATTACTTTGACAGAGTATTCAAAAAATATTTTTCTCTTTCGCCAACTGATTATCGTCAGCAACTGCAGAAATCTGAAACAAACTAAAGTAGTTCCGTTGAAACGATGCATGAACCGCTTCAACGGAACTTCAATCAACTCCATGATTTCATTATAACGACTCGCTTCCAATATCTGAATGGTCAATACCTACAGAAGCACTTTTATAGTTAGAATGAGTATTACCAAATCAATCCTGGAACGTCATTCGTTTAAAGAAGCAATATGATGTTCAGAATCAAGGTTATGAGTTCTATCCGAGGAATTTTCTGCATATAGTATAGTACTATCGTTTTAAGGAGGCATATGCCATGAAGTTCCAGACAAAAATCATTGTGCTGAAAGCAAAGGAACTGCTTTATACAGGATTGTTTCTCGCACTTGGAATCATCCTCATTCTGCTCCTCATTTTTATGTTCCGGCCTCATCACAAGAAGGATACGGAACCAACCATGAAATACATAGCCGGCGTATACCAGCAGACATTAGAACTCGGCGAAAACGAATGTGTTGTTACCGTAACGGTCGATTCGGACCAGATTAAATCCGTGAAGATGAAAAACTTAAACGAAGCGGTCACTACCATGTACCCTTTAATGAAGCCAGCGATTGAGGAAATCAATGCGCAGCTTCCCAACATCTCTTCTATCGATGAATTGGAATTTGAGAACAATAACCAGTATACCAACCAGTTATTAAAGCAGACAATCAAAAAGGCTCTGGAACCGGCAATTCCTTAGATATGAGGAATATGTCGACTGCCCTGGTGGATGCCGCTGGCTGTGCTGCCACCTGGGCAGTCGACATATTTTTATTGTAAAAACGTGATATCTCCATCAAAGCGGAGATATCACGTTTTCCAGTTCTTCTATCATGTATAATGGTATATCATACAAACCTTCTTGTTCTTTGTAATCAGCCATGGATGTTCGAACGGAACACACTGGCTGATACTTTTCCCGATATGCCTTAAGACTCTTGGCTTTTAAGTTCAGCTCCGCTTTTACTTCTACCGGAACAACGAAATCCCCATCATCGATAAGAAAATCAATCTCACAGGAACCTCTGTCATTTGTATAATAATAGATTTGCAAATCCGAAAGTGTCTTCAGTTGCTGTGCAGCATACTGCTCTGTCAATGCTCCTTTAAACTCCACAAACAGATTGTCTCCATCCAACAACGCCCGTTGTCGCAATCCTGTCATACAGGAAAGTAATCCAACATCTAATAGAAACAGTTTAAAGGCTTTCATGTCTTCATATGCTTTTAAAGGGAGATTCGGTTGATTCACACGACTGACCTTATGAACCAAACCACAATCAATCAGCCACATAATGGCTGTTTCATACTCTTTTGCTCTGGCGCCTTCCCTAACTAATCCATAAATAAACTTTTTATTTTCCTTTGCAAGCTGTGACGGAATGCTGTTCCATACCATACGAATCTTGGGAACAATCTCATGTGGCGCATGTTTTGAAAAATCCTGTTCATAGGCTGCCAAAATTCGTGATTGAATATTGCGAACTTCATTAAAATCCTGTTCTTGTGAAAAACTCAATACTGCTTCCGGCATGCCACCAACATAATAATACTGTTTTAATGCTTCCACATATATTTGTTGAAAGCTGCTTATCATATCTGTATCATATTTTTGCAACAAGGAAACAAATCGTTCTTTTCCTGTTGCCATTAAGAATTCCTGAAATGATAAAGGAAACAATTTCAAAAATTCAACCTTCCCGACAGAAAAGGATGTTCCTCCATGCATAGCAATCCCCAACAATGAGCCTGCACACACAATATGATATTGTGGTGCATTCTCGTAAAAGTATTTCAAGCTTGCCAAAGCTTTCGGAACTTCCTGAATCTCATCAAAAATGAGCAACGTCTGGTTTGCATCAATTTTTTTACAACGAAAAAGTGTTCTATGTTTACATTTTTACAACGAATACTCTACCGGCGAATCAACCGTATTGCCATATATTCTCTAGCCGGCAATGGAACCTGCACCCTTCCCGTGTGCACTCCATAATCTTCTACCGTCATATTCCAAGTGTCAATAATCTCAATCTGATAGGCCTCTTCTCCTAGTTCATAGACACGATAACACGGGCGATGCTCTCCAAAATAATGGAGCTTCACAGAACCATCCTGATTCTCTGCTTTCAGGTACTCTACCGGATGAAGCTCACCGGAGGTTTTCATAATATCATATAACAAGCCCAGACGTTTGTAACTCTCGCCATATAATTTACCCCCATGAGACCACCATATCGTATCATTCAGATAACATTCTCCGTGTCCCGGATGTCCGCCTAATATTACCACCTTCCACATCTTACGAAGCATCTCCTGCGGAGAAATATCTCCCCATTCCTGCTCAATGTTTCCTTCATAACACATCTCATCAATGACGATCGGTTTTTTGAATCTGTCACGCCACTTTGGTATATTATCCAGTTCATACTCTCCAGCCATTCTCTGAATGGAGCAATGCGTCACCCACGGCTTACTGAAATCAAACATACGATGGCAATTATGGGTACTGATCATATGATGATATGGATCTTCGCTTGTTACTAACTCTCCATAATGATCCCAATTCGCTTCCGGCTTGCTGTGACATAAATCGAATTCATTTGCCAGGCTCCACCATACATTACGAAATGCCCCATAACGGGCAACCATATATTTGAGATATAAATCATTTGCCCAATCCGGCATAATAGAGAAGCCCCAGCGGTCATATGGATGGAATAAAATGATATCTGCTTCCATTCCCAGTTCCATCAGAGCACGTACATTATCATCAATCATACGAAAATACTCTGTATTAAATTTTGAAAAATCCCAATGATTATCCGGATGATCCGGTTTGTAATCATTGTATGTAAATTTTCCTATCTGTGAATCGTCCACAGGCGTGCCTTCATATGGGAACAAAATAGGATCACGATAATTATAATCATAATGCTTTGGGAAAATGCAGAAACGGATCTTATTAAATGCACTGTTCTTTAACGTTTCCAAGGTTTGTTTCTGTGTTTCCAACGGCTGTCCGACCCACGCATAACAGGTCGTTCCAACGGAATAATATGGTGTTTCATCCTGGTATCGCAAGCCCATACCGTCTGCCTGCACCATACCATGACTTGTTGCATCTTCCACTTCAAAAGTACCCTGAAAGATTTCGTCAGAAAAGCTACCCGAAATCGTATAAGTATACGTTCCTACACCAGAAGGCATAAAGCGTACTTTATAGACACCGTCTCCGTCATAAAAACCTCGCACCTTCTTTTGTTCCTGTTCAGAAACAAATTCTCCGAAAATCTCATAATCAATAAATGGATTGCCTTCTGTTTTCCCTTTACATTCTATTTCGAATATATCCCACTTTTTCATATCCATTCTCCTTTTTATCTACTGTTACTATTTATAACATACATTTTTTAATTGCATTATCCCATAATCGTTTCCTATGATTCCTTTCCTCAGAAGAAATGAAAGGTTGATAAGAACGATAGGTTATGTTTTTAAAAACATCCGGATGATAAATACCCATGGTAATTCCAGCCATATAAGCTACACCCAAAGCAGATAACTCTTCTGCCGATGATACTGCAATTGGCAATGCACTGATATCTGCCTGAAATTGCATAAGATATTCATTTTTTGTAGGTCCCCCATCGACACGCAGGATTTGTAATGGATTGCCGAGTACTTGTTGCATTTGTTCTACGACAGCCAAAACCTGATATGCGATACTTTCTACCGTCGCTTTGATTAATTCCTCTTTTCCAGTCATTCGACCCATGCCATAAAACATCGCTTTGGCATCAGAATTCCAATAAGGGGCACCAAGTCCGGTGAACGCGGGAACCAATACTGTTTCATCCTCCCGATTGGCTTTTTTCAGGTCTTCCATCAATTCTTCCATGGAGGAAATAAGACCAATATCATTCATCAGCCAACTGATAGAAGCTCCTGCGTAATTGACATTTCCCTCTAACACATAGTTCGTCTGACCATCGATGGACCACGCTATAGAAACTGCCAGACCATGTTCTCCTGTCATACATTGTTTTCCGGTATTCATCATGATAGAGGAACCTGTTCCATAAGTAGCTTTGACCATACCTGCCTGATGACAACCTTGTGCATATAAGGCTGCATGAGAATCTCCCATAACAGTGTGGATGGGAATCTCATGTGAAAAATATCCGTCAAAATCAGTCATACCAAAACAATGATTACTATCACATACTTCCGGTAATTGTTCCATTGAGATTCCAAACATCTCACACAATTCTTTATCCCAGGTCAATGTGTGGATATTGAACAACTGTGTTCTGGATGCATTGGATACATCCGTTTTATAAGAATTTCCATTTGTTAACCTGTATACCAGCCATGTATCTATCGTCCCTATACAATAGTTATCGTCATGCTTTACATGGTCTATGAACCACTTCATCTTTGCTGCTGGAAAATATGCCGAAATCGGCAGTCCTGTTTTTTCTTTGACTTTTTCTGAATAGCTTACTAATTGCAGTGCTATCGTTTCTGCTCGATTACATTGCCACACAATTGCATCCTCGTAAGGGACACCCTCTCGGTTCCACATAGCCGTCGTTTCTCTCTGATTGCTAATTCCCAACGCTGCAATAGTATCTTTCGAAATCCCTGCCTTTTCAATGACCTCTGGCACTACCTGTAATACATTTTGATAGATTTCTGTAAGATTATGTGATACCCAGCCCTTATCATTTACAATCTGCTTATGTTGTCGATCTGCTCTGGCTATCAGTTTTCCTGTTTCATCGAAAAGCACTGCTTTTGTGCCCTGCGTACTCTGATCTAATCCTATGATATATTTCATACTATCACCCTATTATAACGCCTCTCGAATCACCGTGGCAATTCCCTTATCGTCCAATCCGTAATATTGAAAAATTTCTTTACTGTTTCCGGGAATGATATGTCCATCCGGCAGTGCAATCTGAATCACTTTCTTTGGACAAGATTTCGATACAATCTGTGCAACCATACTGCCCAAACCGCCAAACGGGGAGTGTTCTTCTACAGTTACAAGAAATCGGGACTGCTCTGCCGCTTTAATAATTGCTGCTTCATCAATTGGTTTTAAACAATACATATCCAGGACACCCACTCCAATGCCTTCCTGTGCTAACAGTTGCTGAGCCTTCCGTGCATATGGTACCAGTTCACCACAGGCAATAATTGTAGCATCCGTTCCTTCTCCTATGACATTCGCTTTGTCCAAGGTAAATGTCATCGTCTCATCATAAACATCTTCGGTAGCCAAACGACTAACACGTACATAAGCTGGTTTTTCATCCTCCAGCAGTGCTTGTATTAATTTAGATGTTTGAAAGCGGTCACTTGGCAGATAAACTCTCATTTCCGGCAAGGCCGCCATCGCTGCGATATCCTGGCAAGAATGATGGGTCATACCCAAAGCACCATAACTAACACCTCCACTGATTCCAACTAATGTTACATTTGTACTCGAATAAGCAACATCGACTTTGACCTGCTCATAGCTTCTCGTTGATAAGAAACAAGCAGGCGATGCCGCAAATACTTTCTTTCCGCATGCTGCGATTCCGGCTGATACAGAGACTAAATTTTGTTCTGCAATTCCCATCTCTACAAATTGTTCCGGGTAAGCTTCCGCAAATGGTACTAACGATGCTGAACCACGCGAATCAGAACAAACAACTACAATATCCTTATCTGTTTCGGCAGCCTGCATTAAAGTATCACAAATGGCTTGTCTATTTGTTATTGTATTCATGCAAGCACCTCCTCAAGTTCTCTCATCGCTTCCTGATACTGTTTCTCGGACAACACACCATGGTGCCACTCTTTACAGTTTTCCATAAAAGAAATACCTTTCCCCTTTACCGTGTGTGCCAGTACTACAGAAGGGCTTCCTTTACACTCTTTCGCTTTTTGATAAGCCTCTACCAACTGTTGACAATCGTTACCATCTGAAACCTCAATAACATTCCAACCAAAGGCCATAAATTTCTCAGCTAAATCATCACTGCTCATGACATCTTTCGTCAACCCACTGATCTGCAGACCATTCAAATCAACCGTTGCACAAAGATTATCTAAACGATAGTGTCCAGCCGCCATCATCGCTTCATAATTAGAACCCTCTGCCATTTCTCCATCCCCTAAGACAACATAGGTTCGATAAGAACGTTGATTCATTTTGGCAGCAAGTGCCATTCCCACACCAACAGCAATACCATGTCCAAGAGAACCTGCATTCATCTCAATACCAGGTACTTCTGTATTTGGGTGTCCAATATAACGTGACCCAAACCTGCTAAAGGTTTCTTTCGCTTCTTGTTTATCAAAGAAGCCCAAATCTCCTAACACCATATAAAGAGCATCGACACAATGTCCTTTGCTCAACAAAAAACGGTCTCGGTCAGCATCAAGAAAATTCTCTGAATTCACATTCATGATTTCATAATACAATACTGTTAAGATATCAATGACACTCAAATCTCCGCCAATATGTCCTGCACCGGACAGATATACTTCTTCGACAATATCCTTTCGCAATTCATATGCTTTTTTCATCAATACATCCATGTTATTCTCCTCGAATATAAGCCTTTACTTCTTCCTCATTGTTATCATATAAATCCGGACTAATCCCTATGTATTTGCATGCTTCGTACAATACCGATACCACATCCTTATGAATTCCTACACAATGATGAATATAAGGACCTTCAACAATCTTAGCTTCTAAACGTTTCAGATTCTCAACTTCTGCCCATACATAAGTGCCCTTTGTATAGGGACCATCGACTCCTTTTGCTTTACCCAACAATAAGGAGTATTCTCCATTATCCCCATCAAACCGGCACAAGGTCATATCTCCGTGTTTTGCTTCGGCTTCCACTGCTCCCGGATGTTCAAATGCTAATGGATAGCCAATCGTAGGTTTGCATGAAGCACAGGAAATCGGCCACGGTCCACAATGCTGTAGTAATTCGCCATTGTCATTATCCGGATGGCGAACTGTCCAGTCTGCGAAGAATGTTCTTGCTTCATCCATACCGGCTGCTTCGCACAAAATGGCTGTAATTGCTCCATGGATATCTGTTTCACATACAACCGGAAGACCTTCTTCGTTTAATAAAGCATTCGCTGCACATGGCATAATACCAATCTCGTCCTGAAGAGCATTCCAGCATTGAATGGCAATTGCATTGCATCCATATTTTTCTGCTAAGGATTTCATGGCAACCTTTAATGCCGCAATATTTTCCAATGCTTCTTCTGAGACCGCAATATGGAAATGCTCTTTGCAGTATGCGATTACTTTTGCAGCCTCGGTTCCCTCTTCTTTTATTTTTTTCATCTGAGCCGTTAATTCCGGCATTGGAATCGGTGACAATTGAATGTTGAATTTTTCTAACAATTCACCTTCATTACACATCGTTGACCAAAAATCAAATGGTCTTGGACCAATCTGAAGGATTCTTGTCTGACGAAAAGCCTTTACCACATTGCATACTGCCACAAAGTTACGAACGCCTCGTTCAAATTCCGAATCTGTTAAGCGGCAATTACATAAATAAGTAAACGGAATCTGAAACCTTCTCAACACTTTTCCTGTCGCAAATAACCCACACTGACTATCACGCAACCGAATCCCGTTTTCATCCGGACGTTCATCTCGTGGTCCCCATAATAAAACAGGAACATTCAATTCTTTTGCTAAACGGGCAACCTCATATTCCGTTCCGAAATTTCCATGTGGAACGAATAAACCATCAATCTTTGCTTGTTTAAATTTTTCAGTGATTGCAATGCGATCCTGTTCATCATGCAGTAATCCATCCTCTGCAATATCAGTAATGTCCAGAAACGATACTCCAAGTTCATTGAGCCGTTCTCTTGTTAGATTGGCATATTTCACAGCATCCGGTGCAGAAAAAATGCTTCTTCTCGTTGGTGCAAAACCAATTACAATATTCACCATAGATATCCCCCTTTTTCTCCATATGTTACTCTCATTATCTAAAAACGCTCACTTAATCACAATAAATAATTAAGTAAAAATAAATTATTCATTGACTTAATTTACTTAATTTGTTAAGTTGATAGCAAATAGGAGGTATTCTATCATGGCTATTACAGCAAAAGAACTGGCAAAAAGACTGGGTATATCTACCGCAGCGGTTTCTATGGCATTAAATAATAAACCAGGCGTAAGTACCGGCACTCGCAAAAAGGTATTTGCTTTGGCAGATGAACTTGGATATGATTTCACAAGGCATACACAACCTATCGAAAAAAAGGGCTCCATTCATTTTATTATTTATAAAAAAAATGGTGCCATTGTTAGTGAAACGCCCTTTTTCTCTGAGCTCACACAAGGAATTACCATGGGATGTAAAGATTCCCATTACTTTTTAACTATCTCTCAATTATATGAATCCGATCACATCCAGCACTATCTTTCAGAGCTTCTCGCACAAGGTTGTAAAGGAATACTTTTATTAGGAACGGAATTAACCGAATCAGATTATCACATTTTTCAAAATTTTCCGATTCCGATTGTAGTCTTGGACACTTATTTTGAATCCATTGAAGGAAACTATGTAGTGATCAATAATGTTCAAGGAGCATATCTTGCTACTACACACCTGATACAGCAATGCAAATCACAGCCTGGTTATCTGCAATCCTCTTATAGTATTTCAAATTTTCAAGAACGGGCAGATGGATTTTACAAAGCGATTCGACAAAATGGAATGCCAACCTCCAAGTCCCCAGTTATCCGACTCTCTCCTTCTATGGAGGGGGCTTATGCCGATATGAAAGAATTACTATTGGCAGGTGAAGAACCTGCTAAGTGCTATTTTGCTGATAATGATCTCATTGCTGCCGGTGCCATGAAAGCCTTTCGCGAAGCCGGCTACCGTATTCCGGAGGATATATCGATTGTCGGTTTTGATAATATGCCTATTTGTTCTTATACCGAACCTGAGCTTAGTACCATACATGTACCAAAACAATACTATGGACTTATGGCAGTGAAACGATTGATGGAATTATTAGAAGAGCACAATGCCGCACCTGTCAAGCTATCCATTGCGACCTCATTGATAAGGAGAAAATCCGTAAAAAAATAGAAGCCCTACTCTACAAGGCTTCTATTGTATTGATGCTTTTATTTTTGTATCCTTCTGGCTTCCATATAGTATCGTTTCTCATGAGCCTCTCCCATGGAAAAGGTCTTTCTAGGCAAACTTCCCTGTTCTCTAACAAACGGGAATAATGTTTCTTTATCCATGGCGGCTAATAAGAAACCTATTGTATGTGGTTCTCGGCTTAATTCTTCCACAACATCAGATCCATGTATGTAATCAATTCTAGCCTGTTCATGCTCTGCTAAGTATTGATCTAAATAGGTCTGCAACACAGCAACCGGAATGGATGTACCCAGATTTTTCACCTGATAAGCCGTTTTATTACCATTCAGGATACTTACCATATCCCACTTCTCATCCATAGCAACCGGCACCACTTCCGTTCCATTCTTTTTCGCCCATGCTAAAAATCCATCGAGCAATTCTCCACCATTGACATCAAATAATTCTCTGTGGATTGCCTCAAATACCAGCGCATCTGAATATAAGTTCACTAATTCAACGAGTGCATAGCGGGCAGGATGATTCTGCTGCTCTTCTTCTGTTAAGGTTTCCTTCTTCTTCATCCAGCAGGCTTTTGCAGTAGCCAGGGAATGATTTCCGTCACCCATGGCATATAACAAGCCGCCACAGGTCGCTTTCAAGGACGTCAGGGCATCTGTAACTCCTGTTACAGCACTACCTTCCACTGCCCATCCGGATAAATGGCCACCACCTTGCATCAAATCAAAATCATACAGGACGGATAACTGTGCACGTTTTTCATAAACCGGTTCAATCACAGTCCGATTCTTATCATCAATCAAAATCATAATATGAGGCAATTCCAAGGTTGCATCCTCCCGAATAGCAACACGCGGTGGAATACGCTCAATTATCGTTCCTTCTGTTGCACGTATCATGCTCGTTGAGCCAACTGAATAGTCATAACAATCCAAATCCACCATCATGACGAGACCGACACGTTTTCCGGCTTCAGTAGTTCGTTCTACTAACACAAAGCCTTCCGAAACAGCTGGTGTCAGAATCCCATCTGCTAAATACTGTTTCATATTTTGCTGAATCTGTTGAATACGTTTTTCTTTTCCATCCTGTTCCAGATAAACTTCCGGGAACGTAATCTTAACAGTAGATGGTTCCTCTCCAACGATATTTTCAACGTCCGTCCAGTATCCCGGCTGAGACGTATATTGGTCGCAGGCAACGACCGCCCATTTTTCTTTTGAAACATTTGCAGCTGGCAATAAAATCTCACCTGCTGCAATTCCTATTTCATGAAAGACTCTCATGCTTTTCCTCCAAGTATCACATCAATCGCTTTATCTAACCACTCACCATCTAATTCTTCAACCTTACCGGAATCAATCGCTGCTGCTATCTCCGGTTTGATTGGCATCTGTGCCAAAACAGGCAGCTCAAACTTCTCAGCTACCTCATCGATATGGCTCTCACCAAAAACGGAAATCTTCTCGCCGCAGTTCCCACATTCTACATAACTATAATTCTCTACTAATCCTAAAATCGGTATATCCATTGCCTTTGCCATGTTGACTGCTTTCGCAACTATCATGGAAACCAGATCCTGCGGGGATGTCACAATAATAATGCCATCTAACGGCAGAGACTGGAATACGGTTAAAGGTACATCACCGGTTCCCGGCGGCATATCCACAAACATCACATCTACATCGCCCCAGAACACTTCACTCCAGAACTGTTTTACCGTACCGGCAATCACAGGTCCTCTCCAAATAACCGGCGTTTCTGTATCTTCCATCAAAAGATTAATCGACATCACTTTAATTCCTGATTCTGTTTCAATCGGAAGGATACCTAATTCATTGGCGCCTGTTGTTTCTGTGATGCCGAATGCTTTTGGAATGGATGGGCCTGTAATATCTGCATCCAAAATCGCTGTCTGTAAACCGCGACGTGCCATTAATACAGATAAATACGACGTAACAAAGGATTTACCAACGCCGCCTTTACCGCTCACAACACCAATCACCTTTTTTACCTTACTGTATTGATTTAATGGTTCACTGAAATCATCCGGTGCTTTCTGCTGCTGTGCGGAACTGCAGCTGGCACCACAACTGGAACAATCATGTGTACATTCTGTTTGGTTTTCAAATTCTTCACTCATCTTCTTTACCTCTCTTACATCCAATTCATTTCTAATTCTTTGATTAATTCCTGAAAGATGTCATAATACTTATCCTTCGTCGCATGCACAATATCCATGGCAATCGCTTTATTATAAGAATGGGCAACATTATTGCATGACACCAATGCATCAAGCCACACCGATTCATTGGAAATCATTCCCGCCTGGTATGCTGTTTTCAGCACCATTTTAGGAGAACCGGTCTGTGCCTCCGCGTATCCATGTTGCTGTAATATTTCCTTCATTGCTTTCCATGCCTGTTCAAAGCATACTTCGAATAACCCCACCAGTCCGGTCAACTCAACATTGCCATATGGTGATTCATAATTATATATATCTTTTAGGTTATCAAAAGCTTGAATAAAATTCTCAAACTTTTTCATATAATATAACCCCTTCTTTCTTAATTGATTCCAGCAATTCTTCCTGAACGGCTCCATCCAAATTTACTAAATCAAATTTGAGCAGTGTACTTGTTGTTTCCTCAACATCAATGGCAAACCGAACGACATCACCACCGGAAAAGGCAAGATCAATATCACTACGTTCACGATAATCTCCACGAGCACGCGAACCAAACAATAGAACGTTATTTAAATGATATTTCTCTGCCAACATAACAATCTCAGAAATTACTTTGGGATGAATCCCCGTCATTGAAAAATCTTGCATTACAAAACACTCCATTCTTCCATATAGCAACATGATAGATTTCGCGACATATTAGATTGTAACACATTAGCAAATGAGAAACAATGAAAAACTTCCCAACTCACTTACGTAAGCCGGGAAGTACCTCACTAGACTATTCTAATATTGTTACTTTTTTCCAATCTGCTTCTGATGTCGTTAACACTATGCTTTGCTTATCAACACTCTCTGTTGATACACCTGTCAGTTCATCCAGGATATCCTGCACATCCTCTTCCGTCAGCTTGCCATTCTTATCTCTATCGGCATCCAGATTCTGTGCATATAAATTCTTGCGATTTCTCGCTGCTATCAATGTCTGCATTGCATCAGAAACATTCAATCTGCCATTTGCATCAATATCGCCGGATAAATCCGACTTGGAAGTATATACCAATTCGTCTGTTGAAAATGTTTTCGGGAAAACATACGATCTTGGCGTTGTTTCTGTTCCTGTCGTCGTTCCATAATTTTTCATTTGTAACTCAACACAATTGTCATAAACATAAATCATCAACGCCTGGAACAACGTCGGGTCTGTTGCGGTCAGAGAACCCAGACCATTATTATAATAGGACATTGCTCCACCATAACAGCTTACGAAGCCATCCGGCATCTTTGTGCGGTCTGTCAAAACAGAACCGTCACTGCAATATGGCGTCACTCGTTCCATCGTATCGCTGTCAATATACATCCCACCGTGATCATGACCATATAGGTAAATCAGATTTGGATGGCTGTTCAATACCGCTTTCAGATTCTCATTCAGGTTATCCGTGGTACTCATGCCTTTCGATTCACCCGATATTCCACGGGAATCCCGAAGCGGATAGTGACAAAACACAATCGCCAGCCTGTCCTGTCCTATCTTTTCTAAAACAGCTTCCAGAAAATCAATAGAGGACTGTGTGATGACATAGCCGGAATGATTTTCTGTAGGATTATATGGTGTGTTAATACCAATAAAATCCAGTCCGTCCAATTGGTAATGATATGCTAACAGATGTTTCTTCTCTGCATCCATATACAGCACATCATCAAACTGCCCGATATCGTCTATCATCAAATCCGTGTAATAGCCGGAATCAAATGCATCTAAGCCCGCTGCATAATCATGATTCCCGGTAATATACATCGTTCTTCCCGATTCCGTGGCTGCATTGGTTTTCTCTCTCACTGTCTGCTTAACCTTATTAAAAATCGTCTCAGTATATGACCCACCCAGATGAGCACTGGTGACATCACCAAGAAGCAGCATCACATTCGGATTCTCCTGTTCCCGAATGGCAGAAGTTGTTGTCAGAATATCATCCCGAATCGGCACATCCTTCTGCTCAATACCGCAGTCAATATGATAATCACTGATACAGCCAATCTTATAAAGCAATGTTCCTTTATCTACTTCTATTTCCGGCTCTTCTTCTATCTCTTTTGCGTTAATCACTTCTAGTACATCCTCTAACGTTAAGTCCGTATCGGTATAAAACTCCAGTTCTGCAACAGATATATATTGGTCTTCGGCAGATACCATACGATAATATCGATAATTATCCATCGTATCAAAGTCTTCATAAAAATACTCTGTCCATGCGCTCTCTGCCGGTTGTGTTTCGACCTGTTCAATCGTTACCCACGAAAGTTCGTCAATTTCTTTTCCTTCTTCCGCCTTTGCTCCTTGAAATACCGCTTTCACCGATCTGGATGCATGAGTTTTTCTCGGATACAATCGAACCTTGGTAACAAATGTTTCCTTTCCCTCACCCAAGTCAATGCCACAATATCCGCCCTGTTCACCACCAAATGCTGTAGACGTATCTCCATCAAAGGCATTTGGATATGTGTTTGTTGACGTTGGCACTGTACCAAAAGCCGTACCGGTTAATTTGACCTCAGTTGCTGCATTTACCGGTAAAATCGGTGTCGCTAAAATCATTCCTATACACATCATAAGTAACTTTGTTTTCCATTTCTTCATATGTAAATCACCCCCATGAAGTAATTATATTCTTAAATGGAAATTATAAAAAGGTCATAATATGACATCATTTGAAAAAACATGACCAAACTTGCATCTTAGCTCTGCGATATTCCAGGCTTCTGCCACAAAATCAATATGAAGGCATCCGTCCGCATCAACTACAAAGGTTTGTTCCTCCAAAGAATTGCCAAGTGCAATTAATTCTCTTTCTTCTTCGCGTGAGCATTCTGTTGGTGCGCCCATCTCATTCCATCTCACAACCGGAACGTGATCTTTCTTTAATAACTCAAGTGTATAGGTATCTCCAGGATTTAACCCGTCAATATCAAACTGAAATCTGCGCTCTGCTTCATAGTTCTGACACTCTTGCGCTACAACTTGGTTTGGATACATAGACATCGGAACGGTATCTGTATAATCGTCAGGATAATGATAGAATGCTGCCTGCAATTTATCATTCTTCTTCGTAAAGATATAGCCTTCGCCACGTTCTAATTCCACATCTCCTAAATCATGCAGCATACGATACGCATGGAATGTTGGCTTCTTCACTCCCTGCAGATTGATAAGACCAAATCCCCCATGGAAGACTTTCGGGCCTGCTCCTACTTCTTCAAACACATCGGTAAATACCCAATAAGAAAGGGAATCCATCAAGCCGCCACAATTCAAATTCGAACGCATCACATAAGCGGCTGCCGGTAAATAATCATGGCTGTAATCACGGGAGCTTGGACTGGAACTCCACTCCGTCAAGTGAATCTCTGCATCAGGATAGGCACTCTTTGCAATCACACCCTTTAACCACATAATATCATCGTGCAGGGAATCGCGATGTCTCGTTCTTCCGTTACATTCGCCATGCCCATCTAATGCAAAATCTGTCGGATATGGATGGCAGGATACAAAATCAACCGGCAATTGTTCTTTCTCACAGTATGCCAGGAAATCTTCAATCCATACACCATGCCACTCCAAGCTGTTTAAATCATCCACTTTAAATGTGATATGTTCTTTGGTATCTTCTTCCTCACCGTCAAAACGTGCATCCGGCACGAAATTACTCGTTGCAGGACCACCAACACGCAATGTCTCATCGATGGCTTTTATTACTTGAACGGTCGTCTTGTACAATTCAAAATACTGTGATTTCGTACCATTCCAGAATGGTCTTAAGTTTGGCTCGTTCCACACCTCAAAATACCATTCGCGGACTTCATCGATGCCGTAACGGTCAATCCAATGATTCATCAGTTTATCGATTAATCTGCCCCACTGGGCATAGTCTTTCGGAGGGGCTACGTTCCCTTTCCACCAGAACTGCGTTCCGTCACCGCTGATCAACGGAAGCGGCATAAAACCAAATTCTACGATTGGACGAATACCGGTATCCAGCATTGTATCAAACAGTTTATCAATGTATTGGAAATTATAGTGTGGTTCTCCATTCACTATCGTATAAACCTGCATATCGTCATGTAACAAACCATGAAAACGTAAATATCGGAACCCACATTCCTCTACTGCTGTCTTTAACTGTGCCTGCCAGTCGGCACGTAAGCCCTCATTGGCACGTCCCGCACCTACACAGGCAGACCATGTATGAACTAATGTTTTTCCTTCCTGACTAAAATGTATCATGTGTCTCTCCCCTTTAATCTTAAATTTACACAATTTATTCTAGCATTTCGAAAAATTAAATCATTGTATATTCTGCCAAATAATATGCTTTTTCCGCCATTTACCTATATGATTCGTTTATGTCTCCTGAATATCTTCTTTCCGCTCACCGCTTGCATATTGCAGAATCATAATAGCGTCCGCATTGGTTAACTCGCCATCCCCGTTCATATCCCCGCGTTGTACGAGCGTTTCCTCCGGCGCCGGTCCTGCCTGTAATACCAATAACGCATCGACTGCCGTAATGCTGCCATCCCGATTCATATCGCCTAACCGTCCCGTCTCGTCCGCTGTCTTCTTCAGGAAAGAAATGGAATAATAGTTACCGCACCATCCGGTTTTATCCAGATAGAGATAAAGATGTCCGGTACCGGAAGCATTGGCAGGAGCAGAAAAGCTGCCTCTGGTATTCCAGTCTGTTGTTCCCGGCGTCTGTTGTGTCGCCGAGAGTGAAACCACAGCAAACGGATCCTCCGCTAACACTTCTGCCTTACTTAATTGTGCGCTGTCCAATGCATAAAAGCTTGCATTCAGGGTATTATCATTGGTTGCTGCATTTATGGTAACGCTCTGTACATCATCCACGTTATATTCACCCAGATAAAACAATGGTTGATTCTGCGTAGAACCCAGACAGCCGTCTTCATAATTGACTGCCCCGTTGGAACCGGAGATGCGTTTCACTGTCACATTCGTATCGGAAAAATCGATTTTCATTATTTTCTTCTTATCGGTATATTTCCGTATTTTTGCAAAGAAATCGTTCATACCGGCTCTGCCGTTTACGGATGTATATTGACGAATACGTCCGTTTTCCTGTTCCGTCAACGTATAATTGTCTTTATCCGTAAAGGAAATGTCGGCATTCTTATATTTTGTAATCGCATTTTCGGTATCCAGTAAGGCAAAGATGACCGGAGAATCGCCCAATGTAAAGCCTTCCCCTTTTGGCCAGGAGGCATTGTTCTGCATTTGTCTCATAAACCGGTTCAGGTTGGAACAGAGTAAATCGCCCAACAGGGTTTTCTTTCCAAGTTTTGCCCACAATTCGCTTTCTAATGCATAGCTGTCGCCATATACACCGGAATGAACCTGCCATACCGGCATCCGCTCATTCACAACCATAAAGGCTGTCCTGTCCTGATTCCGGTTAAAATCAGGCTGGCTGTTACCGCCGCCTGCAGAACAGATTACCGTAAAATCCTCCGCCGTAATATCGTCATATTCCTCACTTGCCTGTGCATACTCAATCGCTCTTGCCACGTCTGTCATCGCACCAAATGTCAGGACATACAGAGGACGGGTGTCGCCTTCTGCCTTGGCACGTTTAATCTCTTCCAGAATACTGACAGCGCCCTGTAATTCTTCTGCCGTATACTGATCCGTTGCTTTATCATCGATGGACTCATTGGTGCCCTGACGAGTAATGTTCTGCAGGCAGCTGCCGTATTCATCACTGTAATCCGTCTTCATGTATTCCCACATCAACTGCATTTCTTTATATGCAACCAATGCCGTATTCGCCGAGGTTTCCTTAATACCCAGCACATCGATTCGATTGTCTGCCGCACCACTGGTTAACGGACCGCCATGATGCTGCGTACCGATGATGGCCTTAATATCAAATTGTTCCGTCAACACGCCCTGTAATACAGCAAATTCATCATCCACTTCATTACAGCAATCTGCATTGATGATCACGCGGACGCTGTCATAATCCGGTTCCAGTTCTGCCGTTGTATAATCTGAATAATCCTTTTCATCAAACAGATACAGTTTCGATAACAGGTCTTCACAGGCATAATCATATTTCTCTTGCATCGCATGTACCAGATAAGCGCATGCAGTGATGCCTTTGCCTGACAGATCATCGGTTCGACCATAATGACGATATAACCAATCACCTACCGCTCCGTTGCAGGCTGCCAGTTTTTCATTGGAAATTGCACTCGATACCCCGGATGTCTGGACTGTACCGTCCGATACTACCTGTTCTTCTCCTATCACATAGGTATAAGTATCTGTGATCTGTTCAGCATCCGTCACGACCGGAATGCTGTCATTCACCATAGCAACCAATTCTTCTATCTCTGTCAAGCAGCTCTTTGCTGCCACACCCTTGACCGAGATTCTCGGTGAAAGCATAGCATAAGCTAATGTATAATAATCTTCCGGATTATTCTCCGGATCCACCTCAACAATCACCGCACTTTTCCGGTTATCCGGCATATAGAATAATGGTAATTTATCCGTAACATCGGATGCTTTCTCCGTTTCCTGCTCCGTTGTCAGAAAAGTAATCGACTGATAGTTTCCCGCCCAGTTCGATGTCGATTCTAACCGCATGGTAATCTTCCCCGTTTTCGTACTGTCAAGATTCATTTGGTTATCAAAATAATGACTGTACCATTCCGACGCTGCCGACGCTATCGGTACCGAAACAATATCTTCCCCGCCACACTGCAGCACAGCTTTGGTTGTGTCTGCCGACTGTGCGCCGGCACGGACGATAACGCTCTTATATTGTGATAAATCTACTTCTACCGCACCGCCGAAACGAACTACCGCGCCGTTTTTCGAGGAACCGACGCCGCCTGCGGAGGCTTCTGCCGTACCGCTGATAACCGAATCACTTCCCGGATACAGCGTAATGCTTCCATCTGCATTGGCAACCGCTGTTCCGTAATTCTTCAGATTTATCTGTGAGATGGTCAGGCTTCCTTCTATCTCAGCCGTCAGCATTCCTCTTTTTTCTGAGCTGACAGGAATCTCCGTTGTACCGTCTGCAATATCAGATTCTGTCACAACCGTATCATCCAATCGTAATGTCATATGTCCGCTTCCCGACGATGTGACCTCGATCGTATCATATCCGCCAAGGGTCACTGCTTCCGCTCCGTATCGAACGGCTGCCTGACCGCCTACTGTCAGCGTTCCGTTGTCTACCACTGCCTCACCCTGGATGACACTATCCTTTCCCGGTACTAATGAGCCTTCTACGCTTCCGTAGTCGCCGGTATCTGTCTGTGCCGTAACCGTATGAGTACCACTTCCTACATCAGTGATAACATAGTAACCGTCCTGAACTGCATAAGCAGCCGTTTGTCCGTCTATCGTAATATCCTGTGCCCCATAAGGCAGATAAATATCCGAGGTTGTTCCAAACGGAATCTCTGTCTCATATGTAATCTTACCGTCTGTCTTTGTCCACTTATTGGATAACGTTCCATTTGTTTCCACCTGATAACTCAGGCGGGTATCCTCCAACGCAATTCCGATGGGATTTACGGAATAGTTCGTCTGCATATTACTAATAGTCATTTCTTCTGTTTCCTGCGCCGATGCCGCCGAGATGCTGATATTAGACACCAGCAACGACAGACATACTATGATAGATACGATTTTTTTCATAGAACCTCCTTATTTATCAACTGAGATAAGTTCAATATAATCATAATTACCGCCCCAAGTCGTCGAAGACTGAATCCTTGCAATCAGACTCTTCGTTCCCTCCACGGCAGATGCGCTGACCTTATGAACAACATATTTGTCCCAAGTTACTGTATTGGTCAGAGTTACCGCTGCAATCCTGTTGTCTGCAGTTAGCTTCGCCTGCATCTCAGCCCTCGTAAGGGCAGAGAAGTCCTCCTTATCCACTGCATAGAATTCTATTGCTGCTTCATGTCCCGCATTCGAAGCATTGACATTAATCTGCAGCAGGGAACTCAAATCATAATCTCCCAGATAGAAAACGTCCCCCGACTTGCTATTACCGAGAATTCCACCGCCGCTGGTTGCAGGATTAGACGTCCATGCGGCATTCAGATAATCCTCTATCTCTATTCTCTGCGTGCTTAATGCAAACGGATAATCGGTATAACATAATACCTCATAATCAAAATTACCGACGAAATTCGAACCGGATGACAGGAATCGTACAAACAATCCCTTCTCACCGCTCTCTGCCGTCACCTTCACTTTATTATCTTTATACGCATTCCAATTGTCGGAAGAATATTTTAAGATACCGCTCATACCGATCTGCCGTTCCTCGGTAAGCATGGCATTCATCTCATCATAGGACAGATTGTCGACGTCGACGCCGGTAAGGTCTACAGCATAGATCGCCGCCTTGGCATCGTTCCGCCTGGTGCCAGCATGAAGAATGATTTGCTCCAGATAGCTTCCTTCAAAATCGGACAGATATACAATCTCATTATGAATCGTATTATCTACCATTTTACCGCCGCTGGCGTCACTGTTGTCTGAGATTCTGCAGTCGCCGTCTTTCAGCGTCCATGCTTTTTTATAATTCTCAAACTCAAGCTTCTGTTCAAACGGATACTGCGTCTCCGGTTCCATCTCGTCTGCCTGCGGCAATTCCGATATCGGATCACTCCAAGTCGGTCCCGTAAACTCATAACGGAAATCCTCGACGTCGACATATCCGTTGTTTTCAGTATCATGGAAGGTATAGATACCAATGCGGTCGCCCTTGTAATAACGGCTGGCGGATGTTGGCAATACTGCTTCTCCTGCCTTGACGTAAGCGGTTCCATCCATACTATAGTAGAAATGAGCCGTCTTATCCGCAGTCACGATGGTTCTGAAATAGATCGTATCGCTTCCGATTGGATTCGCGCCATACAAATCATTTCCATTATCGTCAAATCGGATGCGTTTCTCATCCTCTTCCATAACGACGCCGAGCGTCAGATACGTATCTCCGCCATTAAAATGGGTAATACCGGCTTCCTGGCCATTTACCATGCCATCCAGGTTCATCTGCACTGTCACATCGACATAATCGGTATCAACATATTTCTGATTGATGATATTCTTAATCGCCCAGAAGCTGCCCGCAGACGCTTTGGTCTGTGCAAACATACGTAACTTTCCGTCTGCCACCGAATAAGCATTTTTATCAGGCTGATGGTTCCAGTTCCAGTTGATGGATAATCCCTCTTCAAAATCATCGCTTCCCACCGGCAAATACGCATTGGTACTGGTTCTTGGTTTCTCCACGACTTCTGCCCATGTCATAGTCGGGAATTCTCCCTCTTCCCATACTGCCGGCGCCAAATGAGTCTCTCGTCCGCCCTGACGATAATCGCCTTTCTGTCCCATGAAATACCACTTACCATCCGGCGTATCAATAAAAGCGCCCTGCTGCGGCAAACCGGAGCCTAAGTATTTCATCTCATACTGTCCTGCATGGCAATATGCGGTTCCTTCTGCTTCCTGCGCCGCTTCATAATCGAATGCCGTTCCATCCGCATTATCTCCATAGATATGTCTGGCTCTTCGTACGTATGGTCCGCCTCCGTTTTGACTCTTATGCTGGAAATCTACATTGAAGAAATAGTAATAACCGTCCTTCTTATAAATCTTGTTTCCTTCTGTACCGACAATATTTCGGATAACGACGCCGGAATGCACAAAGCTCTCCAGGCTGCCTGCATCCGCATCCAGTAATTTCGTTCCGTCTTCACTCATCTGATATAACATAGCGGCATGTCCGATATTGGCATTTCCTTTCGACTGCCAGTCGATCAGGCTGTCGGAGTTCAAAACAGATACCACCAGATAAGCAGTTCCGTCATCATCCCAGAACGGACACAGGTCTGTTAATGCCAGACCGTTTCCGATCTTCACATCATTTTTGTCTACGATCTGCTGTGTTGTCCATGGGCCTTTCGGATCGGTTGCTTTGGATACATAGATTCCGCCGCCGCGATACAACGGACTATAGACGTAATAAATACCGTCATGATAACGGATCGACGGCGCATAGATACCATTGCCGTAACCGCCCATAGAATCCGGTGCAAACGTACCCGATAAGCCTGCCAAATCATCAATGGCATAGCTGATGGTTTCCCAGTTCACCAAATCCGTAGAATGAAGCACCGTTACGCCCGGATAATCCATAAAGGTCGAGGATACCATATAATAATCATTTCCTATGCGTATCACATCCGGATCGGAATAATCCATCGGTAATACCGGATTCGTAAAGGTTCCGTCGCCATTATCGCCCCAATAGGAGTTCTGAACAACCTTGAAACTGCCGGTTTCTGGCTCCGGCAGAGCCTTCTCCCCGGTTACCGCCTGAAGCAGCGCCCGCGCATCCGTCTCATCGAGGAAGTCATCCCCATTGACGTCCCCGGCGTCCAACTGCGCGATCGTCGGAGACGATAACGACTGTACGATCATCAGGGCGTCGACTGCTGAAAGCTTTCCGTCGCCATTCATATCTCCCTTCTCCTTTGTCAACACATCTGCTGTCATGATTCCCTCCGTTTCCTGTGCCTGTACATTCATTCCTGCCATACAGGAAAAGCATAACATAATACTAAGTAAAACAGATCCTATTTTCTTCATCTTAACCCCCCCCTCATCTACCATACTATTAAAAAAATCTATTGACAAATTCTTAAATTCTAATTAGAATGAAGTTGAAAAGGCAAGACCTCAAACGGTTGTGCCAAGTTTATATGTTATTAAAAAAATAACGCTGTTGCTTGGGAGCTGGCGTTATTTTTTTATGGAAATTACTAAAAGCAACAAAACAATCATAAAATAGATTATTTCTTTTTCTATAAGCCAACACCTCCTTTCACAGAGATGTTGGCACAACCGCCCAGCTTTTTCACTGTTGATAGTCCTGCCTTGTCGGATTACTCCGACATCTACATTATATATATATCAATTTCTATTTTTAAGCATCATTTCCATTTTTTACTAAAATTCATTCTCTCTCGAACTCACGGCACCTTCTTCTGTGCACTATTATTCTAAGTTATTGTGAATCAATATCTGTTACTTCTTTCCATTCTTCGCTTCCCGTAGTCATTATATACTTTTTCTTTTCTGATACGCTAGCATATACATCATTCCACGTGCGGGTAATGACGTCCGAATATATCACCTTCCCGTCGATCACGCAATACGCTCTGGCATAAAATGGTTTATCTTTATAAGAATCCATTCCCGCCAGCACGGCAGTATATTGAATCTTATTGGCAGAATCAAATTCTTCAAATACTACTTTTGATTGCACCAGAGCCGGTTTGTATTGTCCTCTCGTTGTCGAGACAGCATTCGCAGATAAAGTAAAATCCTCTGCAACAGAAATCGTCAGAATATCTTCTTTGGACTGACCGGCTCTCTGTTCTACGGCATTATCAACGATCGCTGCTGGAATTAAAAGCGTTCCGTATTGTATCGTCTGTTGCTGCTGATTCGTATATTTTCCGGTTTTATTCTCATTTGCATGATGCATCTCTAATCGTACGGAATCCACATTCAGTTCGGAAACAAAGCGAAAACCGTCTTTTCCATCGGTACGCACCTGCGCTCCTACTACTTCTAATGATAGCAACGTATGGACATCCCGCTCATCCAGCACACCGTCATCGTTGCAGTCATAGAGCATTTTTTGCGTAGCGGTCGGATGCTGTTCCCGAAATCCTTTTTCCTGCAAAAGAAGTGCGTCTGCGGCGTCCGTGCGTCCGTCTCCGTTAAAATCAAATCGGATATCCGGTTCTTTCATCAATATGACATCTTCTTCCGTCGGAATATTGAAATACATATCGTTTTCGCCATTTTCAAATGCATATTGGTATGCCTTTTCAACATAAGTCCCATATGTGTCCATCGGATTTTCTTCATCCGTATTCAGCTGCGGATAAAAAGACTGATAGTAGTGATATAACAAACCGACTATATAATCATGCCAGACTTTACTTTTTCCGGATTCCCCCGAAAATCCTTCATAATAATCGGTCTCCGTTTCACCCTTATATGCCGGATAATACTTCATTGCATCCACTACTTCCTGTTCTTCCGAATTGTAGCGGCAATAATAATCAGCGCCCTTTAATAAACGGTGGTCCAGATATTCGAATACATTTTTTCCATGAATCATATCCTGCGTCACACAGCCCGTTGCAGGATCTACCAGCGTTCCCTGGAGATAGGTCATGATTCCTACTCTTGCCGGACAGTAAATATCCGCCCCGGGATGAACCTGATCGCGTCCCATCTCAACGAGCTGAATATTCGGCTCTACCGCTTCTCCTGTCCGGGCATCGTGTGTTACTTCCCGAATCTGATACAATATCGCACCCGAACGGCTGTGCAGACACGGCCGATCCGGACTGCACTCTGCATCTTCTGCCGTATAACCTTTTTCTCTGCATTGCAATGTCAGCTCCGGATTGATTGTCATTCGTTCTACACATTTGTGATATGTTTGAACATCATTGCGAAAAAGAGCTGCAGCCATTGTCGCATTGATACACTCGCCATCCTGATTCATAAAATGTGTTATACGATTATACTTCGGTTCCAGGACTGTTAGTAAATGCAGGAAATTTTCTGTATCCTGCTCCGTCCATCCTGAATTGGAATATCGCAGGATTTCCGCTGCCTGACACATATAGTAAACACCGCGGGACGCCTGAATCTGTTCATCAAATACATCGCCTACGCTTTGCAGATGGCACCAGCCTCGAATAATCTGCAATGCATTCGACAGAAATACCGGTTCGCCCGTTACATACCACAAATCCACCTGCTGCAGCGCTTCTTTTGCATCATCCTCAAACGGCTGCAGATAAGTTGGCTTTTCATCCACTGTTTTGCTTCCAATCGTAAAATCGTCCTCTGCTTTGGCATGCTCACTCACTCTCGGTACAATGTGTACCCTGTCTATCTCCGACAGAAAAGCATCCACCCACTGTTGATCGCCATTTCTGACATGATCCTTCGTCTGATCGAGAATGGCTTTGTTCTTCACGATGCCCGGATGAACCAGCATAATTCCGGTTGCTTCATCCCTGGTTTTGACTTCTGCAGCCTGAGGAACAAAATCAGGATTTAAATAAGATTGTATGATTTCTGAGCTTGTTAAACTGGAGGAAACAATACAAAGCCCGTTTCGTTCTGAATCTGCAGTCAGCTGATATCTCTTATCTTCCAGAAGAAAGGAAGCGGTATCGGTCGTACCACTCACGCACAGCGCCCCTTCTGAAATTGTTTTCGGGACAATCGCAATGGGGTCGCCACGATATCCGGACGCCTCAATCGGCATATCGCTTTCATGACAGATCCGGCCGACCGAAGGAGTTCCTGACAACCGGATGGCGCTGTAACCGGATACGGTATCTCTCAGCGCATAGCCATTCTCATTCTTCACCGTACCACCCGAAAGATTGATTTCACAATATTGATAGTCCCGTGCATATACCGCGCTGCTCGTTTCTCCCAATGTGTTGCCGGTGATGCTTCCTGCGTTCATCGTAAATATGGCGCCCTTTCTCAGATAAATCAGGTGTGCATATTCATCAACCTGACAATCACGTATCGTCGCTCCATCCATAACGATCTGCGCATTATAACCCTCACCGTTGTACCAGGCATAAAACAGGCAGGACACATCGCCCGTAAAAGAATGCTTTACCGTATCGTTGACATTGGCATTGCATATCACAAGACCTTTCTGTAAGGTCATCGTGGAAATGGCTCCGACCGAAAACGGGCTGCTGCTTCCGACGTCACATCCATGAAAATCAATGGTCAACGTTCCCGTATCGGCACCTAAAACCAGATTGGAATGTGACAGAGTAAATAACTGTTTTTCATAGGACGTCGCTCTTACAACCGCCTCTCCGCCGTATGCCGCTACGGTAATGGTCAGTTGTTCCGGAACGGTAACCGTACATGTGAATGCCTCCTCATAAACAACTGGTTCCGTCCCGCCTCTGATATAGCACGTCGTATCTGCCGTGACATCATTCAGCGCATTCATTGCATCCATAACGGTATCGTAATAAACTGCTGCTTCGCCATTCCATATGCAGGCAGCTTTTCCTGCCTGGCTCCCGGTGAAAAAATCGGTTGTTTCTGCCTGCACCGGCATCACACCCATACCAATATATAGCGCTATACCGCTCATAATCAGCAGTAATGTTGATTTAAAAAATTGTTTCATATCCCCCTCCGTATTATCCTTCCATATCATAGTTATAGAAGCCATCCCATGCTGCATCCGTCATGTCTTCATTGTCCTGACGGTTATCACCCATAATCGTAGTATAGATATCCCCTGTGCTCATGGTAATGACATCACGTATCTGATATTTTACCATTTGTATTTCCGGGGACAGATATTGTTTTTTCATAACCCCTGTTCCTTTTCATGATACTTTTCTTAATCTGACATCATATGTTCCGATACTCTCTCGGCGTCATACCGGTAACCTTTTTAAATATCCTGCTGAAATAATTTTCCAGATTCTCCTCTGCTTCCTTCATCTATCATATCTTATTTTCCATCCCTTTCCTTATCAAAAACCTGCATCTTCTTCTCAAATCGTTAGAACTTGTCAGTATCTTAAAAATCATTTATACTGATATCGGAAGAGAGGTAAAAAAGAATGAGTATTCAAGGATTAAAGGGATTGTTTGAAAGTGATTTATTCAAAGATAACCGTTCTGTTCATTTCGTAAAAACCAAGCTGCCCGACTATTTCTTTCGTTCTCACTGGCACAACTCCATAGAGGTAATCTACTGCCATAACGGCAATTCGAAGCTGACCATCAACGGAAGGGATTATGTCCTGTGTCCGTCCGATATTCTCTTTATACCGGCAACCTTTATCCACAGCTTCCGGACACCGCCTCACAACGTAGAAGATTCCATCTTAAATATTCCTGTTTCTACCATGAAATTATTTCCATCCGGTACGGCCGGTTTATTTCAGCTGCCTGCCATCGCTCATATTACCGCTAACAATGCGCCCGCCTTTCATACCGTACTCATTGAGTTGTTTCAAAAAATCGAAGAAGAATTCTTAGATAAACGCAACCATTATTATGATTTTATTACGGCTTATTCTTTCCAAATGATGCTGCATCTGGAACGTGAAATCAAAGCCAACCCGGCGATTTTGGATATCACAGAAACCAGGGAAGGAAAACGCAATCTTCAAATCGTGGATGAGTGCATTTCTTATGTGGAAGAACACTTCCGGGAAGAACTCACCGTGAAGGAACTGGCAAATGCTTTGGGTTATTCCGACGGATATTTATCCCAGGTTTTTAGCTGCACCACCCACTATACGATTTTAGAATATATAAACAAAACACGGATAAAAGCTGCTGCCGCTCTTCTAATCCAAAGCAAACAACCTGTTACCGCAATTGCACTGCAGGCAGGCTTTCAAAGCATCGCAACCTTTAACCGTGTTTTTAAAAAATATATGGGCTGTTCCCCTACAGAATATCGAAAGAAAGCCTAAGCTTTGCAGCATCGATACTCGCTGGGCGACATGCCGGTTGACTTACGAAACACTTTACTAAAATACAGAGAATTATCATATCCTAACAGATCCGAAATCTGTGAAATGGAAAACCTGCTGTTTTCCAGATATTCTTTCGCACGTTCTATTTTTACCTGCTGCATATATTGAGCCGGTGTGATGCCAAACGCTTCACGGAACCTGCGAATGAAATAGTTGTAGCTCATATTATATTGTTTGGCATATTCCGCTACTTTCTTTTTTGATACACAATTCCGCTTTATCTCTTCGCGTATTGTTGCCATCGGAATACTATCCCCATCTTCCATTCGCTGATGATGATGATAGGAACGGCTCAAGGATATCAGCAGGGACAAGAATAATGCTTCACAGCTATCCTCCGTATGTTCCTGCCTTGCCTTTAGTTCCGAAATAATCTTGTTGAAATAGAAGACGATTTCCTCTGCTTCTCCTACGTAAATAACTGCTTCGTCCAATAAGCCATATACAGCCAATCGCTGATACCATGCTGCAGAGGATATATGAATCCAGTAATAGATTGGATTATCTTTTTTATAAAAAGAATACTCTTGCCGCTCTCCGGGCAGGAAACATACAACACTTCCTGATTTTACCTCAAGCTTTTCAGAACCAATCACAAATACTCCGGAACCTTGTGCAACATACAGCAACTGGCAATCCGCACGTCCCTTTTTCCTAATTGTTTCAATCTTCTTTGTATGAACCGGCTGCATCCAGCCGCAGGCATAAATCTTAACAGCCGGATTCTCTTCCCATTCCCCCATATCCAGCCTGTATCCTTCTGCATAACCTGCATCACCTGTCATAACGCCCCACCTACCTTTTTCTTACATTATACAGTATCGAGCATCAGTTTCCAAGTGAGCAGGGCGTCAATGGCTGTTATCTTTCCATCGTCATTTCTGTCGCCTAATGCGATCTGACCGGCATTCATTTGTTTGCTGCCGCTGGCTGTATCCAACAGCAATCGGATATCTTTTTCATCTACCGCTTCATCCTGGTTGACGTCGCCTGCCTCGTAGTTTTCCTCGAGATAGCAGAGCTTGAGATAATCATAATTTCCAGTCCAGCCATTACCGGAAAGCCTGATATACAAATGCTTCGTGCCTGTCAGCGCCTTCGATAGAATATACTCGGAATCGGCATATACATTCTGCGAACTATCCGCATTCTGTGCCACAAGCCAGGAAGCTATTTTATCGCTTTCCGACAACGTATAACGGTTACCGGAAACCGGAGCTGCCGCATCCGCAGCATACACCTGTATCGTTGTACTGCGATAAGACTTCCCTCCGCCGGCATCCGTATGAAGGATAAGCTTGCCGAGCCGGTCCATAGTAACTTCGCCAAAATAGAAAATATCACCATCCTTCGTACTATCAACCACATATCCACCGCTTGCTGCTGCTTCAGATTTCTTATACGCAGGCTGCGACGTATAAAGATACCTGCTGTTTGAAGTATCAGAATATCCATTCAGGTTATCTTCGAATTCCACCAATTTCGGAATATACTGCACTTCGCCTGCTAACTCAATCCGTTCTGTCTCTTGAGCCGTCCCTGTCTGCGCCGCCAATTCGTTCATGGCATCCAATAACCGGTAATAGGTTTTATAACACAATGCCCTGCCGGTCTCCTCCCTGTTTTCATACGCCTGTCTGGCGGATTCGATGATAAATTCCAAATACTTCACTGCGTATATCGTATAACCGGACGTATCGGATAGATACTCTTCTGCCTTGTCTGTCTTTTCTTTGAGAAGCTCCCATGCTGCCGCCTTTACTCCGAGCGTTTCCCCGGAAAAAGCATAGGCTGCCGCGTCTACTTCATATTGGCTTGCATCTTCCTTTGCCAAAGCTGTTTGCGCCTGCTGCAAAACCTGTGCAGCCGCATCCGGATTCTCATCCACTAACGCCTGCAGCTCTGTCTTATCTGCGACAATCGTACCAACCGTAACTTCCAGCCGGAAATTTCTTATCGTAATATTATGTTCATCACTCAATTCCACAGCGATGTCGTAGGTTCCTTCCTCGCGATTGTGCGGTTTTATCACAAGCGTGGCATGTTGCCTGTCATCTATCACTACTTCGGAATCCTTTGGCGCTCCGGTTACATGATAGTGCAGATTACCCGTTTCCACACCCGGCGCCCCGGTGATTTCCTTCTGATATACTGTTTCGCCTTCCGCCTGCTCCGTCTGCCCATTTAAGACCACCTGCTCTGCAAAGCATGGTTTACTTGGTTCCAGAGAATATAATGCCTCCCTTATCTCTTCCTCTGACTGTGCAGTGCTTAACCTGTGCAGACTTTCTGCCGTATAAGCTCCAGACGTCCGCGCTTCTTTTGACTGCTGCAGACCGGCTGCCGTCACTTGATATATTTTTATCTGCGGATAATCGGATAAGCGAATCATCTCTCCCTTGTATCGGATAACCGGTATCTCACCGGTAGAACTGAGAATCTCACAACTCGTCAGTTCTCCTTCTGCCCATTGGATATTACATTCATAACCGCCTCTCGCCCTGACGCCGATTAAGGATCCACCGGACCATTCTTCCGGCATATTCGGCAATAAATCAATCTCATGATTTCTACTGTCTATCACCGCTTCCACCAGAGACGCTCCTATCGGACACCATTGCTCATAGCCGCTCTTGACTTCATATAAGCCATGGTTATATCGTCCCAGTCCCTCAGAAGCGTTTCCTAAACGAATCGCCTGCCCGGTGCGGTCCGGGTGTCCGCCACCGCTGCCCCTCCTGTCATATGCCGTCTGAGCGGCATAGTAAATCTCCGGCGTCCGAATCCGGTTCAAGCCTGTATAATTGAGCGGATAAAAACCAAGCAGGTGGGAATTATGACGGTGTTCCGGTTCCGTAATCGTATATTCATTATAGAAATCTTTCACTGCCCCGGTTTCCTCATCGATCAGCATCTCATACGGCACCAGCTTTTGTCGTTTCTCTATGACTTCCTGCAACAGCTCCTCAGATACGAGCTCCCCCCTGCCCGCGCTTTTCAGCTCCGCTGCCGCTTCGGTTACTATTTCAAACAGATTTCGATAAATCATTAAATCACTCATCGAGTTAATATCGACTGACACCTGTCTCGTACCCGTTCCATTCGGAACTTGAAATCCGACCTCCGGCGAGTTGCTCGGTCCCATGATAGAAAGATAATTTTTCAGTTCTCCATGTACTCCATCCACCTGAACGAGATTACTGAGCGCAAACCGGACCGCGCCTTCTATCACATCATAATATTCTTCCAAAAATCCGATATCCTGACTATAAGAATAATGGTCATATAGATGATTCATCAGCCATAAGCCCGCACTCGTCCAGACGGTCGCTTCATTTTGTCTGGTGGAACCCAATGTACCACCCTTTAATGCTGTGGAAGCCCAGATATCCGAATAATGCGCTGTCACCCATCCGTCCGCGCCAAAATCTTCCTTTGCCGTTTCCTGACCGCGAATGGACAGATTGCGTATCCATTTCCAAAGAGGGTCGCCGCTGTCAGCCAGATTACCCGACTCCACTAACGCATACATCTTCTGTACATTTTCATTTAAATAATGCGCTCCGTTTGACATTGGCTTCCACGTATGGCTCCACATACCCTGCGCCTGCATCGGGCGGTCAGTTCCGTCGTTTCTGGACGCTGATATCATAATATACCGCGTATATTGATAATGCCTTGCAAACTGCTCCGGCGTCGCCTGATAATCCTTCCCATTCAGGATTTCTCCGTTTAAATCAAGCCACAAGCTGCGGAACTCTCCCTGAAAATCCTCCTGATGTACCCTTTTACATTTCTCATAAGTTTGCTGCAGAGCGCGATCGATCGTTTCCTTTACGATTGCGCTTGTATTAATTCCTGTCGTCGTTGGATCGGTAAAAGGATCTTTGTATGTCGTTTTACTGGAATAGATAATCCGGATATCCGTTGCTTCTATGGACACCGCGCCCTCTTCCTCTGTCAGTATACTGCCCTCCGGCACCACGATTCTGGCGCGCGCTTCAAAGGTTATTCCGCGATCGGCGTCCCACTTGGTACAGTCATTGGCATCATACGGAGCCCGTCCGGTCATAACGATCTCCTGACGGTCCGCATCATATGTGACCTGATTATCTGCTACGTGCTCTGTACTTCCCTCATATACGGCATTCTGCATCTCTTGCGGCAAGGCCAATGCCAGCTTATACTTCATAACGGCGTCCGTATCATTACTGATTCCGGTCACGAATACATCATCCGAAAAACTGGCAAACGACTCGCGCGTATAAGTGGTATCCCCAATCTGATAAGAAATCGTCGTCATCGCCCGATCCATATCAAAGGTTCTGACGTAATTCGTGTAATCCGTTGTTTCCTCACGCGTCAGCCGCATTTCCCCAATCGGAAGATACGTCGCACACACGCCATGGTTTCCCCACATTTCGGTTGCCTGGCTGTCCGCCCGGATCATATAAGCATTTCTATCTTCCTGACTTACCCCTTCCTGATAAGCTTTCGTCAGATATTCCCTTGTTTTTTGCAAGGCTTCCAAACGTTTCTGCGGAGTCGTTGTCTTCGGTGCATTGGCAAATGTAATAAGACCCCTGCTTCCATCTTCATAATACTTCGGATCGCCCGACCAGAAGGATTTATCATTGAGCGCAATGATTTCCTGATTGACGTCTCCCTTTACCTTTGCGCCAATATGACCATTTCCCAAAGGCATTGCAGAATAGCCGCCCGATGTCGGTGCGGAATAAACCGACTTCATGCTCTCCCAATCCTGTGCAGATAATTCGCTCTGAAAAGAACTCTTATCCGCTGCCGCTGCCTTTGCTCCACCCGGCTGTCCTATAGATGATACGAATACGATACCTGTCATAAATAATCCCATCATTTTTTTAATGTTTCTCATAAAATCCCCCCTTCTTAGTTTAAATTATAACTAAGAAGGGGGCTTCCGCTATGGCATAAATGAAACAATATATGTAAAAAATAATGATTGTCCCTATTTCTGTACCGCCTCATCAAGAATGGCGGTCACATCATCCTGCGTTAAGCTGTTATCGCCATCATAATCAGCCGCTTCTTTTTGTGCATCCGTCGGCGTATACGTACCGTTGACATATTGTAATGCAAGCAGCGCATCGACGGCAGTCACTTTGCCATCCATATTTACGTCACCCTTACCTATGGCAGGATTGGTATCATAGGTAAAATTGATCTGATAATAGTTGCCGCACCAGCCGCTCTTATCGAATACCATATACAGATGTTTCTTTCCAGTCAGCGATGCCGTAACGGCGCCCGCCGTCGTAACGGCATCCTCTTTGTTCCAGCCGGCTGTACTTTCCGTCGTCACCTCAGACAATATATGATCCGTTGCCGCCCTTACGACGCCCGCATCCGTAGTATACTCATCCAGCGCAACCATCCTGAGAACGGCTCCTCCATTGCCTTTTGCTGTATATCGATAAGAAATCTCCTTTAATCCGGCAACATCCATTTCTCCCAGATAAAAGATTGGGGAGTTCTGCGTCGAATCCAGCGTTTCACCCGTCAATATTCCATTCGTTCCTGCGATCCGCTCTACAAAGCTGCTGTAGTTAAATGGTACGGTCACCGTTCCATTTTCATCCGTCTGTAACGCTTCATAGACTACCTGTATTTCAGCATCCTCCGTCGGCATTGCAAAAGTATTATCATCTTTTGTTACGTCATAACCGATGGATTCTCCATTGACCAAAACATCTTTGACCTGATAACCAAGATATGCTTTGGCTTTTACCGTTATCGTCTCTCCATGTGCAATCGAGGCTCCATTTTCTACTGCATCTCCTCCCTGATACAGCTGCAGGATACCATGCTCCGGCCCGGCTATCGTCAGGGTGGCAAACTGTGTCTCCTCACTCATGCGAATCACTCTGACATAATCAAAGTTACCGCCCCATGTACCGCTAGGCGTCAATTTCACAAAGATTCCATAGTTTCCTTCCAGAGATTGTGTCACCGCTGTTTTACTCTCTGCAAAGGTGGTATATGCACCGGTTGCAGGCATATTCATATCTGCAATCAACGTTTCCGATGTTAATAATGCCATAACCTGGGCTTTCGTCATTTCACGCATCTTATCTGCTTCAAAGGATGTTTCCGGCACCGCATAATAAGTCACCTGTGTACTGCCACTCTTTAAAGCTGCACATACCTCGAATTGTGCGACACCTTTCATATCAATCGTTCCAAGGTAGAACACATCATCTTTTTTCGTATTATCTACCACGATTCTTGTAGTTCCATCTTGATTTGAAATCGAAATCGTTGCAGGATTTGCTGTCCAACCGGATTCAAACCAATCCTCAAATTGCAATACATCCGGGTCGGCTGTCTCATCTGCTTCCTCGTCTTCTGATACCGCATCGGTCAGATAGACATCACCGGTATCGGCATCTTCTACTTTCAGTTTCAGCGTATCCATGGACTCCCATGGGAAGCTGAGAAGAATCGTCTCTTCCTTTTCTCCGGCTACTGCTTTGGTTACTGTCACAGGGTTGGTCAGTGTCACGCCATCATAATTACCGGCTGTCACTTTCAGGTTTCTGTCTTTGGAGCTGGTCACTGTTACAGAAACCGTACCATCCTGGGCAATCGAAATATCCTGAATATCAACCTCACTCGCATCCGCTACACGATAACGATAGCTGCCGCGCACAATCCGTAAGCTCTCTGTGTCCAGCTCCTCCGTTGTTTTCACTGTTGTCAGAGGCTTTAAGGTATAAGCATATTCATATTCTTTATTTACGTCTAACAAATATCTCGTTTCACAGATATGCTTCTGCATACCCGGATCGTAACCACCTACGCCGATCTGCACCTGGTTCACTTCTAACGTAATCTCGTCGTTCGCCCGGAGATATTCCGGATGCTTTCCCTGACTGAGCTGGTCATAGGTATAATGGAGTGCTTTCACATCCACTGTGTTATCTGCAACAACCATCAGACCTTTGCCGGATTCATCCGTAAAGGCAGCCCATCTCACATCGGTCTTGTTTCCGGTTTCCTGTGACATCCGATAATCAGCAAGCTGTTCACTTACCATACCGGTATAAATACCAATCGGAGTTCCTGCTTTCCGGTCAATATAACTTTCCTGACGACCCGCTTCCTGATTTCCTCTTCCGTACCACTGCATCTTTTCAAAAGAAGCCGGCAAGGTCATCTTCATGCCGATCTGTGGTACAAAGGTTGCAGAAGTTGTCGTAGGTGTTACCTTCTGGGTCACTTTGATATCTCCATTGCTCATAATCAGATAGGTCAATGTGCACGGTGATTTGGATTTCAGGCTCGACTCTGCTGTAACCGTTACATATCCGAGTTCATCCCCTGTTGCTGATACTGATACCTTCACATCGGATGGATTTTGATCCGCCTTTTCAAACTCTGAGGTTGCCTGCTTGACTAAATTAAAGTTTCTCGCATTTCCTACCATAGGTCTGGCCAGACTCGGAGCCGGTCCATCCCCGTTGGCAATCAGATCCATACCCTGACAGGTATACTGTGTGATGTAACCGGTTGTTTTGTCCACTACCACTGTCACATCATCATTGGAAATCGTCACCTGTGTATCGGATTCCGCAACGCTTAACGTTTTGGCAAAATCATCAAGCTTTAATCCTAACGACTGTACGTCATTCGTATCGAATTCGATCTGATCCTTCGTAATCTGAAGAGTCTTCTCCGCCCAGTCATATTTCTCTTTTTGAACGAGAGTAATATTGAGATAGTATCTGGCATCTGCTTTTAATGCTATCGGTAATTCATACGGTACGGAAACCGTCTTTGTTGTCATCGGTGCGATATCCATATCCTCATCCGTAAAAGTTCCCTTTGATACTAACCTATGATCTTCATACAACTCCCATGTCGCAGTATATTCATTCGCATTGGTAAACAGGAAGTTATTCACAATGTCAACCTGTTTCTTTTCTAACAGATTTGCCATCGTATCCTTATCGCGTACCATTTTAATGCTCTGATACTGATATTTGACCTCTGCCATAGCCGGATAAGGCTTGCGGTCAGACGACACGATACCATTGCCACAGAAATATCCATCATTCGGAGAATCTCCCCAGTCACCGCCACTGGCAAGATATTCCGTAGCGCTGTTCATCAGCGGATTCGCAGCCGTCGGCTTCGTCCAAACCGATTGGTCAATATAATCCCAGATATAGCCGCCCTGCGCATGCTTCTGAGTTTCAAATACCCTGATATAGTTGTACAGACCTCCGGTCGCATTACCGACAGAATGGTTATACTCACATAAAACATACGGTTTATCTATGACCTTACAACGGGCTTCTACGATTTCCGGATACGCATACATATCCGACCACATATCCCAGTTCTCCGAATCCTGCTGGTTATGTGTCGGGCGCATCGTATCCAGCTCATGCATTCGTTCCTGGCATGCTCGCTCTACGGAGCCTGTACCACTCTCGTTACCGACTGACCAGATGACCACACTCGGATGATTATAATCCCTGTGCATAAAAGTCGTAATCCGGTCTAAGTTATTTTCTAACCAGTCCTCACGGTCTCCCGGAATCTTGACATTTCCGGTTGTGTTATGAACGTCTCCATGCGACTCGATATTACATTCGTCCATCACATAGATTCCATATTCATCACACAATTCATAAAACAACGGATCGTTGCCATAATGCGATGTCCTGACAGAATTGATATTGTTTTCTTTCATGAGTTCAATATCTTTCCGCATCAATTCTTCCGGTATATATCTTCCGGTGTCAGGATTCGTTTCATGGCGGTTCACACCCTGGATATAAATGCGTTTTCCATTGATCTGCATCACCTCATCCCGGATGACAAATTCCCGGAAACCGACTCTGGTGCTGACAGTTTCTACCACCTGACCGTCCTTTTCCAGTGTGATCACCGCTTTATACAGATTCGGCTTCTCTGCAGACCATAATTTCGGATTTTCAATCGTTTTCGATAATACTACCTGTGCTTCCGGATTGTCCAATGCGTATTTCATGTCTGCATCATACTGCCCATAATAATCCTTCGCTGTATCATAGTTGAACTCTCCCACCACATTGGAAAACGCAGCAACAGGGGTAGTGGATGCCATGGCATCCCAGTCATATAAACGGGTGCGAACTGTATAACCGTCGGTTGCCTGATTTCCTATATTCTCAACATTGACACGAACCTGAAGATTGGACTTCGTATAATCCTGATTCTCAAATAAGGTATCAACTTTGAAATCCCTTATATGTACTTTTGGGACTGCATAGAGATAAGCATCACGGAAAATACCGGACAACCGGATAAAATCCTGGTCATCGCAGATGCTTGCATCGGACCAGCGATATACACGAAGAGCAATCTTATTCTCTGTCACACCGTCACAGGTTATATAATCGGTAATGTCAAACTCTGCACCGGAATAACTGTCCTCCGAGTATCCTACATACTGACCGTTTACCCAGATATAATAAGCGGACTCGACGCCTTCAAAATTCAATAAAATTTCGCGTCCATCCCAATCCTTCGGTACGGTAAAGGTACGGATATAATGTCCCACCGGGTTATAATTGGTTGGCGCCGCCTGATTGTAGATTTCCGTTACCCCATTCCATGTCAGCTTGTCCCACGGATAATAGTAATTGCGATAGATTGGATAATCACCAAATGGAGACGCATCCTTGTTGTAAGCATCTACCTGCCAGTTGGAAGGAACGATGATATTCCCCCAACTGTCATCCATCACAAAATCGGTCTTATAAAAATCGCAAACACCATATTCGGAATCATTGACATGTGATGGTGACATGACCAGTTTAAACTGCCAGTCATCACACTCTTCTCTTCCGCCTTCTTCATAAGAACTACGCAATGACTGATAGTATTTTGCATCTTTCCGATTCATTCGTAATGCTTCTGTGTCATTTGCATAAGTCATATACGTCGCATGAGCCCCCCGGCGATTTACCTGATAGATATGCGGACTGGCATACCACTCCATCCCCGGTTCCGGTTCCCATACGGTTTCTACTGCTTCAAATGCACTTACACTCATTATTGTCATACTAAATAACGCAACAATGCTACCAAAAAATTTAGCCCATTTTCTCATGCGTATTCCTCCTCCTAGTTTTCTACCTCTTATTATAAGATTCTTAGGAGAAAAAAACATAGGTTTTTTGCATAAGATAATGGACTAATTCGACATCTGTTTTATGGATTAATCTTTTCCAAAAGCTGCTTCCGGTAATCACTTGGAGTCATTCCGGTTGTCTTTTTAAAGATTCTGCTAAAATAAAATGCATCCTGATATCCCACATAGGTTCCTACATCTGCAATCGAATAATGCAGATTCTTCAGATATTCTTTTGCTTTTTTTATACGCAGATCAATCAGATATTGTTGTGGCGTCTTGCCTGTTATTTTCTTAAATTGACGCTCGTATTGGCGAAAACTCATGCCCCAATTTTCTGCTTCCTCATGAAACGATATCTTTTGACTAAAAATCTGATTGATATAATGAATCGAACCGGAAATGGAATTGGTAAAGCATTTATCCTGCTCTAAATTCATATTGATTCTGCCTCGATTCATCATGCCTAACAAAACGGTGAGATATGCTTCTGCAAGCTGCTCATAGCATTCTTTTTTGTTTTGTAATTCCAAAATGATTTTTTCAAAAACTTCTGTATATTCGTAAGAGATACCTACTGATATCACAGGTTCTTCCAGCAGATCAAAGTCCTGCAGATGACTTGCTCCTCTGATAGCATTGATATGAATCCAATAGATATCCGCCTGATCCTTTTTATCAAAATAATAATCCTGCATCTCATGTGGTCGATAAATATAGATATTACCTGCATCAACTTTCTGGTAGCCCTTTTCCCCTTTAAAATAAGCTACACCATTATATACATACAGAATCTGATAATCCGCTCTTCCATTTTCACGTTTAGTTTCCGAGCGTTCTCGGCGCAATGGTTTAGAGTGGCCACAAGCATGAACTGTTACCGTACCTGTCTCATCGATAAAATTTTGATCCTCGCTATGATAACCTGCAAAATACATCATTTTCTCCTATCAATCCTATCATAATGATATTACATCAAATGGATTCATCTCTATACTGAAACTGCAAGCTGCAAAATTGCTAATGCATCTAACATATTAATCTCCTCATCTGCGTAGGCATTCGCATATTGAAACTCTCCCTCTGTCACAGTATCCTGTTCTATTAATTCTAATACCAATAATGCATCAATCGCTGTGATTTTCCTATCTGCATTGACATCTCCGACTTGTCTGGCATCTCCTATCGGAAATGTAGCTACAAGTGTTCGTTGTCCCAGTGCTTTGGCACCAATGTATACCGAGTATACCTCATCGGTATCATCTGGGATATGCGCTTTCATCTTGATATCGGTAACTGCTACACCTTCATCATTTGTTGTAAGCTGATCGATATATACGATATCTTCTTCCTGATACATATCACCGCATACAACTACCATCGCCACCTCAGCATTGGCTAATTCCGGGTTTGTAATCTGAAACTGCGGATAGGTACCTGTTACTGTTACCTGATACAATTCCTCTGCTGATACGGAACTCATTATAGAAAGCAGCGACACGACCATGCAAATATATGTTATAAAACGTTTCTTACCAAACTTCATATCACAAGTCCCCCTTAATAATTTTCCAACAGCGCATCATATTCTGTCTTCGTAATCGGAATAATGGTACCATGACGTAATTTCACATCGGATGTAAATCCGGATGGCGCTGTAAATACACCGGAACTGATATCGTCGGTAACACGAGGACGGTATCCACTATTACTGGAGAAAAAGTCTACATACAATGCCCACTGTTTTCCATTGATCATACGAAATGCAGTTGGTCCTTCGCAATCATCAATCGGTGTGAAGCTTTCCTGCAAGGTCCATGTTCCGGATGAATCAGTCGCTGTCTCACAGATTACCGCTGTTTGCGATTCATCCTTTGAATAACGATAATACACACCATCTGCTTCGATTATCGTAGAATCGATAATATCATTCTCCTTCTCCACATACATCTCCGGTTCTGTAAATGTCACAAAATCTCTGGTATAGGAACGATAGATACGATGCTTACGTTTGCTATCTCCTGTTAACTGAAGATTCGAAGCCCAGAATACCATATAGGCACCCTTCTTCTCATCCCATACACTTTCCGGTGCCCATGCACAGCCTGCACCCTCCGGTGCAATCTCTACCATGCGTTGTTCACTCCAATTCACCAGATCCGTAGATTCCCATACCATGATAGAATGAGAACCACTCGAATTCGCTCTGCCCCAATCCTGTTTACCATCTTCTGTCAGATTGTTATAAATCGATAAATCTGTAGCAATCATGTAGAATTTATCCCCTTCCGGAGACCGGATGATATGAGGATCCCGAAGTCCCTTCTCACCCATGCTACTGCGAAGAATTGGCTGACTATCATTTAACAAGGTCCACTTCAAGGCATCGGTCGACACGGAAAAATAAATCTGTTCATCATCTTCCGAGGACTCAGATCCTACAAAGTGAGTAAAGAGATACGCATATGCCTCTTCTGTTTCACTTTGCGCCTTCACGGTTACTGTATATTCTTTTGTTATCATTGGTTGTGCCACCTTGGTGACCGGTTTACTTAATGGTGTCATATTCTCATCCCATACAAATACTTTTACATCATCACTATCTATAGCATCCTCAAAACCTCCTGCCTCTTCCAAGGAACAATCCTTCATCTGACCATATCGGTCATATAATACCGTAATTGGTTTTGCCGTTTCGTTATCAGCCCATAATTGATAGGAACCTGCATCATAATCGGTTAATAACACCGGCTGTCTTGAATACGCATTTACAGATAACGTAACCTCAGTATCTTCACTCGGCCTGGTTACTACACCATCGGTTGTTATGATACTGTCATCGGAAGTATCCCAGATCAAACTCAATCCGCTATATTCTGTCGGCATATTAAGATTGCCATATACTTCTTCTGATGGAATCAGTCCCTCTAACTTATCTGCCCCTTCTATCACAAAGGTTGTAATAGAATTCGGAGCTAATGTAGTTGTTAATGTATCATTCTCTAATGCTACATCAGTCAAAGAGCGAAGGTTCTCACCTGCCGCCAAGCTGCCGCTCGTACGAACTGCTGTCGCTGTATCTCCTAAATAATCAAAATCCGATAATACGTAGCTGTATTTTTGCACCTCTGCGGTATCATTAATCGCAACAATGGTCACTCTGCCGGTATCCGGCTGATATGCCACCATCAGATTATCACCGGACTCGGTAATGATATCCCCAGGATGAATATATTTCGTAAATTGTGCATACGCATAATATTTTTTATTTGGTGTAAAGGTATTGTCATCATGATTCGTAAGACCTAATCCCCAAGTCGGCAGACTCTTATCGGTTGTCTCCGAGGAAACCGTAGAATTGCTGTCGAAATGCTTATCCGTTACCTGCCAGATGATCCAGGCAGATGCTTCGGTACCTTCTACGTCCTCCATCAGATGCTGTGCAAAGCCTAATGGTAATGACATATCGCCAGCATCCACACCGGCACTCCAATCACCATTATCCACCTCATCCATCCAAAGCTCGCTCTTGCCTTTTTCCTCTACCAGATTGGCAAAGGTTTCCCGATTGCCATCCCAATCTGCCGAATAGGTATGAAAATTCACACGGTCAATCGTTGCCATCGCTTCGTCCGACAAACCGTTTAGAGAACGTTTCATAAAACTAAATCTGCCATCATCAGTAGCTGAGATAGGAATGTCAGACACACCTTTTTTGCGCATCGCTGCTTCTAATTCTACTAACATCGTAGATTGATGGTCCAAACTGTAAAAATTACAGCCTTCCTGTTTATTATTAAAGCCCTTCCAAGAACCATTAAAACTACCACCACCATTCTGTGGCTCATTCATCGGTTCCAAGCTAACAAAATCAATATTCTCTTCTTCACGAAAATGCTTTACCACTTCTGCTAAAAAGTCAGCAAAATCATTATAACTGTCTTCTCTTAGATTATCAACATCCGTTCCCGAACCGCCACTGCTACAACCGGTTTTGGTCATAAAGTAAGGTGGAGAATTAGAGAATGCTTCCACCTGTACATCCGGATTCAATGCCAGAATTTTCTTCATGACATTGACCTGATTGTAATCTGCATCCCAGTTATAATAGGTATTGCCCTCATAATTCCAAGTGCCATCCTCATTCTGCGTCGCATCTTCCGTTAATTTTAACAGTCCCGGCATCTTGGAGTCCGAGCGAGCAATATGGTTATGTGTTGGATCATCGCCACCACCAATGTTATAACGAGCGATATCCAATCCTAAGCCCTCCTCACCAAAAAACTGCTCTACCAAACGATCACTTAATTCTTCATTATAACCGGTACGATTCGCCCACCAACACAAGGTCGTTCCCCAGCCTTCAAAAATTCCATCATGAAATCTGGAGTTTGGTTTCTGTTTTAAAACAATTCGAATCGGATCATCTGCATTCCTTTCATAGTTGAGCATCAGATAATCATAGTTTCCTGCCCAAGAACTATCTGAGTTGTTGGTAATCTTCATAAACAAACCATAAATTCCGGTACGCTCTGCAATCACAACCTCTGCATCTGTAAAGGTTGTCCAACTGTCTGTTGCTTCTAATGTAACACTGCCAATCGCTTCCGTATCCGGAACACTCGGTGTCACATCCGTTGTGTAAGTCACACCACCAACAAGAGCATAAAAGGTAAGTGTCGGTGTCTTCGTCTGTGTGGAAGCATGAACTGTGATAGACTTTAGACTGTCAAAATCGATGTCGCCTAAATATACCAACATATTTTTCTTCGTCGAATCAATCATACTGCCTGAATTTTTACCGCTCCCCCATATGATACTCTCATCATTCTCAAACTCAAGCTTTTCTGAAACTATCGTTGTCGTCACTTCTTCCGCCTCTGTATCTTCTGCTACAACAATCAACGACGCATTTCCAATTACGCTTGATAGTAAGAACAAGAAAGCAAGTATCACACTCATTACTCGTTTCATCCTGTTCATCATTTTGAAATTCCATCCTTTCACATTGATAATATATACTACTTAAAAGATAATCTATGAAAGAACGGAATTCCATGGACTGTTTTGCTCATCATATGCACTTTTTCGTCATGCGTTGTTAAATAAAAAGCAACCTAAAGGTTAATGGTAGAACGAGAAACTAGCAACCGCAAAATTAGCATTTATCTCGCACACTCTTTAACATATACTGTGCCCGTTCTGCTGTGAGTTCAAAATGTCGTTGAAGTTTAAATACGATAGTATCCCACATCAAATTATAAAAAGAAGTCCGGCACCATACAATGCCAGACTCCTAATCATCGCATATTCAAATTCATTCCCAAATGTTTGTTGCTTGTGCTGCAGACACATCTGTAACTTCTATCCAACTATCAGCAGTTGTATTAAGTGTCATAAGTTTCACTTCTGTCTGACTTGCTGTAATAATCTCAGCAACTTCAAATTCAACACTTACCATCTCCGGAGCAATATATACTTTCTTCATATCACGTTCATCCTTTCGTTATATTCATTCTAACCTGTTATTTCGTCAAAACAACCGATGACAATGTCATACCTGTAGGAATACCGGTAACAGTGAATTCATACTGAGTATTTTCTAATGTCGCTATTGTTTTCATAGCATACGTTTTTCCGTCATCACCAGTTGCGTATAACTTAATCTCATATTCACCTGCATCAACTTGTGCTGTTGTAAATGTTGCAGCACCATCTTCTCCGGTTATAATATCCGTTGCACCAATAGATGTATCAACGATATCAGCGTTTTCTTCAAACTCGACAACATCACCATCTTTTGGTGTATAAAGAAGTGTTTTCCCAACTGATACTGTTTCTCCATTTACTTTCCAGATACCCGACACATCACTTGTTGCTTTTACAATCTGACCTTCATTAAATGTGTGACTAGCACCATCAATAGTAACTGTTGATACTTCTTCTGTATAGGTTACGGTTAAAGTTATATTACTTTTGGATAAATTAGGTTTGGCACTACCACCTGTTTTCACTAAATGCAAACCAATCGTATCCGCTTTTTGAAATTCGTCCACCCATACAGTACAGTCAAAGGATGTACTGCTATTTGTCACATATATATATGAACCCTCTTCTGTTACATCGACTACAGCATCACTACTTATACTTTTACCATTTTTATTAATGTTATTACCTTGATAAGTTCCATCTACAGATTGGTACAATTTTAACCAAATATCACTAGTAACCGACGCAACTTCATCACAGTGAAGTTGTAAGCTTGTAATGGTTATCTTATCATAATTAAGTTTACTAGCATCAAACGTAAAATATGCACCTTCACTTTGATCATTTCCTGTTCCTCTCAAGTAACCAATCTCAGTATCTGTTTGTACAGTACTCGCACACTTCATATGAATAAAATAATCAACCGGTAACACAACATTCTTTGTCACCGTTGTCGTTGCCTTCACACTCATCCCCATCATAGGCACTGCCATGGCAATAGCTAACACCATTGCCATGACTTTTTTCATTGTTTTCTTCATAATCTTCATCCTTTCTTGTTTCTTCTGAAAGACTTGTTTGTACTTCCAAGTTTGATTTATTTCGCTACATAATCCAATATGAATTGTACATCCTCACTTGTGAGCTGGTTATCATCATTCATATCTCCCTGACTTACCAACTCTGTCTGCATCGTCTCTGCACCGACTGCATGTAATGCCAGCATCGCATCGACTGCAGATAATTTCTCATCGTTATTCATATCTCCTTTTAAGGAATCGGATACAACATAAATCTCTAATTCCGATAATCTCGCATAATTACTCCAATCATGAAGTTTCAGATAACGGAAACTTTCCAACCCGCTCGTATGATAAATACTGTCAACCTCAGCTACTCTGCGAACTGCTATACCCTCATCGTTCGTGATATCGGTATAAGTGCTGGCAAGTCCGGATGATGTACTTCCGTTTGCTCGCATAAGATTCACAAAACCGGAATCTGCGATGTCTTTACTTGCCGAAACAAACAAGGTTCCTTTTATCGCGGTATCATGAACTACGATTTTCTTGATTCGATATTCTTTTCCAAGATCGATATATAAAGATTTTTGATTTGCTGTTTCATAGGCTGTTGTATCGACATTGCAGTCGAATAAGGAATCAAATGCTGCATTGGAAACAGTAACGGCTTTGCTGTTTCCTGTTTTGCTGCCATCGTTCATATGGTCAACTGCATTTAAGAATAAGCGTTTGATACGCAATTCATTTTCTTTTAACGTTACATGGAACGTTGTATCCTCGGTCATCGTATAGGTTACGGTTGCTTTGCCACCTGCATAAACAACCTGTTCCGATATGTCAATACCATTGGCGGTTACCGTAGCGATATAAACATTATCTGTTATTAAAGTTACCTGTTCGCCATCTGACTCCATCTCACATTGATGTGCGATATTGCATTGCAAGGTTGCTTCATAATATGTCTCAAAGATTGGATAGAGAACCGTATCGCTTGTAAATACTGTCTCAGTTGTTACATCGACATCCCCATCTGCTGTTGTACTCCATCCCAGGAAGCGTTTTCCTTCTAAGGTTGCTTCCGGCAAGTTTCCGATGGATGTATTTGTTTTTATCATGCTGTTATCCTGTGATACTTTTGCACCGGTCTCGCCATCGTCGAAGGTAATGGTAATGGTATCTTCTGCATCTGTTTCTCTTAGCAATAAGATATCGCCAATATTCACGTTATAATCAGAGCTTGCTTTATTCTTACCATATCCTACCAATTTATAGGTAAAGGTGTGTTCCCCGGCAGTCAAATAGGTTCTGCCATAGCTTACTTCCAATTCAGTCTCTGATGTTTCATAAAGGTCGATTGGTTTACCATATGCTTTACCATCTAAGTACAACTGCATAAAGCCTTTGTCTGTTCCTGTCTTGTGCATGGATTTTATAGTATAATAACCGGCATCTGTTATCTGTCCTGTTAAGGTAATGCTATCGCCGTTATCTACATAGGTTATTTTTTCTCCATTTAAGTAAGATGGTGGCTGCAAGCCTGTAATACTACGATATGTTCCATCAGTTGTCAATGCAGCAGTCTGCGGCATATCGACAATCTCACTTGGCATTACGATCGCTTCTTCTGTTATCGGAGTAACCCGAATACTTACTGCACAACGTGCAGGAATCGTTAAATCATAACGATACGTATGATCCGTTAATACTACATCCTCATCTAAGATGGTAGTCGTCTTGTAAAGCGGAACACCTAAGGTCTCCGGTATTGCTTCCATCGTCACATGCACGTTACCGGCTCTTGTTAATACCTCCGGCAGCTGATCTAATACAACTTCTGTCTGATACTCTGTCTCTGCCCAGTTTCCAAGCAAAGCAGATGCTGACATGGTATCGATAGAAGTATCTACCGTAGCATGTCCCTCGATATATGCTTCATCTAAAGAGACATTTACCTTATGTCCTGTCATGTCTTTGTAATGATGATAGACATACCATAAACCGGTTGGCATGGTACCTGTTTCAAAGTCTGTCATCTCACCCAAATATGCTTTTGCCTCCGGGTTGTCACCGGATAATCCCCATGCAGATTGCAGACCATAGGCAAATCCGTATTCTTCGGCCCGCTCCATCTCTGAAATATAAGCAATCGTCAAACCGGTATTGTAGTTACCATCAGATTTACGACCGGCATCATTCGTCTTATATCCTTGTCCCTGATATTCTGTTACTGCCATTGGCATCGGATCAATGTCATATTCGATCATGAACTCATATAATTCTTTACAATGATCATCTATATTCAACTTGTAATTGCGAATCTCATGCCAGCTAAGTACATCCGGCAAACAATTATTTTTTTTACAATAAAGAAGAAAATCTTTTATCTTGCTAAAATCATAGCTGGACCACTCCGGTCCCTGCACCTTGGCAGTTCCATCAAACTCTTTGACCGCTTCATACGCATTTTGATATGCTTTATAGAAATCATTTAACTTATTCTTCCATTGAAGATCCGGCTCATTAAATGGTATCCAGGAATAAATATCTTTACTTGGTGTTGCATCCTCATTGTATGCCTCTGACATCAAATCTTTTATGTAAGCGCGCCATATAGCTCCATTATTTTCAAGAGCAGATGTCTGCCAATCAGTACCTAACTTTTTTTGTTCTCCCTTGTATCCATAATAGAGACCAATCATCATCTCCGGCTTTACTTCCATAAAAAGTAAACGATTATAAGTCGGTTCATCAAAGAATCCAGGTAAATATTCATATGTATTGTCAAAATCATATTGGTGAGCCTGACCGCGAATCGCACGAAGATAGATTCCATCCGTCAAATACTGTGCAGGAGTCTTGTAGTCAAAGGCATGCAATGCACCACTGGCTACTCTATGACTCACACCTGTATTCGTTGAAAAATCAATCACTGTCTGTGGCAAGATTACCTCCTCGTCAGAACCATTTTCCCCGGTAGTTTCATCGTCGGATGTACCGTCATCCATTCCAAGCACATATGTTACGGTTAATGTCATATTCGTTTTTGATAAATTAGGCTTCGCACTACCACCGGTCTTCACTAAATGTAATCCGATCACGCCTGTCTTCTGAAATTGTTCTGTCCCAACATAACAATCAAACGAGGTGCTGTCTTTTGGCACATAGATATATTGTTCATCATTGCCATTGGAACCTGCTTCAATCACATCAACCACAGTAGCCCCGCTTATGCTTTTGCCATTTTTATTAATGTTATTTCCTTGGTATGTTCCATCTGTCGATTGATACAATTTCAGCCAGACATCGGAAGTAAGATTTTCAACCTGGTCACAATGAAGAACGATATTTTTAATCGTTATTTTATCATAATCCAATGCACTTGCATCAAATGCAGCATAGGCACCTTCACTCTGATCGTTGCCGGTTCCTCTAAGATAAGCAATATCCGAATCAGTCGCATCTCCTGCGCATTTTATCGTTTGAAAAGTCGCTGCAGGCAAGGTAACACTATATTCTTCTGCCTCTGCCTTTGTACTAATACCAATCATAGGAATTACCATCATTGCTGTTAAAGCAACAGCAATCGTTCTTCTTATCATATTCTTCCATGTATTGTGCATAAAATCCTCCCTATTTCTAATTCTATCTACGTTAATAATAAGAGGATAAAATGGCATTTTCCATGCACTATTTAGTTGAATGATTGTATTTTAGCGACATGAATTATTTACATTCTTTTCCTATTGACAATTTGCCTCTCATTCACTACAATAAAATTGAAAAAAGGCAAGACCTCAAACGGTTGTGCCAAGTTTGTTTGTTATAAAAAATAACGCCCTTGCTTGGAGGCTGGCGTTATTTTTTTATGGATATTACTATGAGTGACAGAACAATCATAAAGTAAATTCATTCATTTTCTGACTTTTCAAAAACTCACTTCATCCTCGGCTTAAATACCAGCGAAGCAATATAAGAAAAAATTAACGCACTGCTACATCCGGTAGCCGCTGCCTTAAAGCCACCACTGTACAGTCCCAGCATACCGTCCTGCATAATTGCTTCTTTGACACCTTTCCAAAGGTTATAGCCGAATCCGGTAAGCGGAACCGTTGCACCACAGCCTGCCCATTTTGCAAAAGGTTCATATACTCCGACTGCTCCAAGTAAAGTTCCCAGTATGACTAACAAGACCATAATCCGTCCCGGCAGTAATTTTGTTTTCTCCATTAAAATCTGAGTCAAGGCACAAATCACTCCACCTACAACAAACGCTTTTACATAAACCATCACTGACAACCTCCTTCTAAAATGACTGCATGTGCGATACCGGGAACGGACTGTCCCTCATTAAAGCTAACCGTGCTTAACAGCGCTCCGGTCGGCACAAATAATACCCGTTTCCATTCGCCGCTTTTTATCTTTTCCAGAATATATCCACACAAAACAGACGCGCTGCATCCGCATCCGGAACCTCCGGCATGCGTATCCTGCTTTTTGGCATCAAAGATCTCACAGCCGCAATCCATATGCAGATTACCTATCTGGCAATGATTATCCTTCAGAAGTTTAATCAGTATCTCGCTTCCAACCGTTCCCAGATCACCTGTAATAATCTTATCATAGTAGTCAGGCTTGACATTAAAATCTTTGAAGTTCTGATAAATGGCATGAGCAGCTGCCGGTGCCATTGCTGCTCCCATATTCATATTATCTTTCAGCCCATAATCCACGACTTTTCCGGTTGTAATCCCCTTGACCATCACAGTACCATCTTTGTCTGACAATACAACCGCCCCGGAACCGGTTACTGTCCAGGTAGCCGCTAAAGGACGCTGACTGCCGTATTCCATCGGATACCGAAATGTTTTCTCTGCACCCCCGAAATGACTCGATGTCATAGCTACCACATAATTCGCATAGCCGGCTGAAACCGTCATCGCCCCTAACGAAAGCGATTCGCCCATCGTAGAACATGCTCCGTACAGTCCAAACCACGGAATCTCCAGCGACATGAGTCCAAAGGTCGTTCCGATTAATTGCCCTAACAAATCACCTGCAAAGATGTATCGGATATCCGACGGCACCAGCCCTGCTTTTTCAATTGCAAGTGTGGCTGTGCGTTTCTGAAATTCATTCTCGCTTTCTTCCCAGCTGTCCTGTCCAAAATAAGGATCCTCTACAATACAATCAAATGTTTTACC
>JBJELB010000021.1:0-17343 GCA_051878935.1 Lachnospiraceae bacterium
ATTAAGCCTTGCCATTGCGGTTCTTGGGTTTTTCGGAAATACGGCGTAAAATTAGCGCTTGGAGAACTGAGGAGTGCGACGGGCGGCCTTCAGACCGTACTGAACATTCTTCAAACCAAAAAGTCATTGGTATTCAAGCACTTTTTGGCCTTCTATCCTGTTTTAACCTATGTGTTAACACTAAGAAACGGGGGCTTCCACAGACTGTTGTTTGTGGAAAGCAGCGTTTACAGTGGCATATAGTTCCTGTGGTTTGGAGTCTTTAGCTTTCTTTCGTAATGAACACCACATTCGGTCTTTCTAATTTTCATTGTTGTCCTCCGGATCATTTGAAATGTATATTCTCGAATTACTTTTTTAACAATTGAAGAATCCATGCAATGAAGTCATCAATGCAAGCGCGATCCATTGACCAAGTATAACTATGTGATACCTTTGTGAAAGATTTCTGTCCGAATGTTTTTTTCACTTTAATCACAGCCTTGTTAAGAGTGTGATCCTCATAAGCACTGTTTTTATAAAATCCAACCTGCTTTCGCAGGTTGGATTCCAATCTAATTATCATAGTGGAGCGTTTATGTAACCAAATTTATATGGTAAAGTGAGGTTACTACATCAGTGCGATTGCGAACACAGATGTGGTTGTTGTTAAACTGTTGATTCAATCTACAAATCGGCCACATAAAACCATGATAATTAGCGATTGACATGTACTAATGAGAATATAATAATATGAGCATACAAGAAAAGTCAATATGGAAGACAAATACTAACTAACGATTTTTTCTGAGGAAATTGAAATGACGTTTGAATCTTCAGTCATTTCGAGAATAAATGCTTCGTGGCGTTTGAGAGCTCGCCTGCCGGCAAAGTCAGTATTAAATATGATTGTACAAATGCCTTGGTTGTCTTCTTCAATGTGGATAGAGTCCATCCGAGCATCGTTTTGATGAATAAGAGTGGTAGTTTTTTCAAGAACAGGAATGGCTCTTTTACATTTTAGAGAAATAGTGTAGCGATTATATTTATTTCTAAAGACTTTATGCTGAAAACGTTCCAAGAAAGTAAGTGTGATGAGAATGTATGCAGTACCTATCAAACCGATTTCATAATAGCCTGCCCCAACTGCGATGCCCAGACACGCAACCATCCAAACACTTGCTGCAGTAGTAAGTCCTTTGACGATTGCTCCCTCACGAAGAATCGTACCGGCTCCCAGAAAGCCTACACCTGCAATTACCTGAGCGCTTAACCGAGCAGGATCTGCGGTTGCGCCGTATACCCGATACTGACAGAATATCATTTGGCTTGTAAGCATGACTGCACATGAACCGAGAGCAACCAGTATATGAGTTCGCAAACCAGCAGGACGATGTGAAAATTCTCGCTCAACACCGATCAAAGCACCAATCAACATTGCTATACCAAAACGTATGAATATTTCTTCCATGCTTAATGTTACTGCAGATAAATCAATATCAACCACTGCTAAACCTCCTTTTCCTGTGCAGATAATGATGTTATAAAAATCAAACCTGCTTCCACAGGTTTGATTCCAAGAGATTTGCTTTGCCTATGTATCGATACTTTACAATCAGTGGGGAATGAAGGTAGAAAAGACAATACTTGAAAGAAAGAGAACAAGCATGGAAGAAAAAATGGAGACGGGGTATAGGGTATTGATTACATCAAATCACATGTGGTAAGCGGGTTGCTTACATGTATATATAATAATACAAGACAACAGAAAAATCAATAAAGAATGAAAATCATCGATGTAAAAAAATGTGCTTGAATTATGTATAAAGCGACGAAAAAACATGGCAAAGTGATTGGCTTTATGATTTCTATCCACAATAACTTTCTAAATGCACCTGATAAAAATGTGATCCGCTGTACGAAAGTACAGCGGATCTTTTATGTTCATAGTCAGTTTGACATTAGTTAACAGCGCACTTAACCAATGAAATAGGAGTGTATAAACTATGAAAAAATGACTGGCAATCGAATTCTTATGGTTTTCCAGCTGACGAATCACATCAATATTGCTGGCTAAATGCCAGAATGAATCTTTTGATCTTTTTTTCAAAAAACTGGATCATTGGTTCACCCATTATGAGTGTAATAATGGTAATCTTTTTAAGATGCTGCTTTTCGCTAATTAACATAGAAACACCACCTTCTACCTGTTTTAGTTCTTAATTTGTGGATTTGATATTTATGAGATATAGATTGACTTCTTCCTTTGTGGGGAAAGAGTTTTGAGCTCCTTTTCGAGTAACAGTAATACCAGCAGCTGCATTGGCAAATGTAATTGCAGATTCGATACTATAATTGTTTGAGATTGCATAGGTAAATGCACCCAGGAAAGTATCTCCTGCACCGGTTGTGTCAATGGCATGCTGAGCATGTGAGGGGTAGAACGCATCGTTGCCAGATGCGAGATAATGATGAGCACCCTTGTCACCCTGCGTGATAATCAGATTTCGAATACCATGGCACCGCATAAAATGCACCCAGGAATCAGCACTAATTTCGGGAACAGTGGGCATATCGATTAGCGTAGTGGCTTCGTCTTTGTTAGCAATTATGTACTCTACTCCATCCAGAATTGACATGTCAAAATGGTCAAGAGGGGATGGATTCAGAATAACCTTGGTGGAATTTACATGACTGAGGACAATGGCTTTTTTGACAGTATCTTCTGGAATTTCCATCTGAAGAATACAATAATCTGCCTGCTTGAAAAGATGCGCATGTGCCATCAGGTATTCAGGTGTAACTAAATTATTGGCGCTGGAATCAACAACAATAGCATTTTCGCCAACCTCAGATACGCATATATAAGCTGCAGAAGTATCTGCATTGTTTGTACGAATCACATAGTCGGTATTTACACCGGAATTGTTTAGAGATTCAATCAATTGCTTGCCGTTTGCATCGTTACCAACACAACCAAGCATTACAACATCAGCTCCAAGCTTAGAGGCGGCAACGGCTTGGTTTGCACCTTTTCCTCCTGGTGTTGTCATCTTGCTGTGAGAGAGAACGGTTTGACCTGGTGCGGGGATATCCTGTACACCTAGTACAATATCCATATTTATACTCCCGACTACAAGTATCATACAAATTACTCCTTATACATATTTCTGGGAGATTACATCAATAATACCACGAGTGGTCAGACGAAGGGTGGGAATAACAGGCAGAGCCATGAAGCTCAGAGTCATGAAGGGATCGACACCACGGTTGACACCCAACTTGAAAGCAGCTTCCTTGGCATCTTCCAGATCCTGATTGACTTTTTCCAGGGAATCTTCACTCATAATACCAGCGATGGAGAGAATCAGTTCGCCAGTTACAACACCGTTGTTAACAACAACGATGCCGCCCTTGTTTTCAATGACTCGGTTAACTGCCAGGGCAATATCTTCCTCATTGGTGCCGACGGCAATGATGTTGTGGGAGTCGTGAGAAATACTGGTAGCAACTGCACCGCTTTTTAAACCATAGCCATTGATATATCCAATGCCGATATGGCCGGTGTTCTTATGACGCTCAATGACAGCAATCTTCAAAATGTCCTTTTCAACATCAATATGGTCAGCATAGCCACGATCCTCTGTGACAATTTCACCGGGAATCATACCAAGAACAGCACGGGGACGCTGTTCGATGAAGTCATTTGCAGAGAGTTGTGGAACATGGAAGGTATCATGGGCAACTTCATCCAGGTAGGGGGCGATGGATGGTGCTACGAAATCCTGAACTTTTCCATCCGAGTACATGGCAATACCCTTCTTATAAACTTCCTCAATGTTGAAACTCTCGAAGCTGTCGATCACCATGAAGTCTGCCAGATAACCGGGAGCGATGGCACCACGGTTATTCAGGAGGAAATAGCGGGCAGCATTGTGGCAGGCAACCTTAACAGCGATGATGGGGTCTACACCCTTTGCAATGGCCTGGCGTACGATGTAGTCAATGTGACCCAGTTCCAGCAGATCACTGGGATGCTTGTCATCACAGCAGAACATACAGCGGTCTGCATATTCAGGGGTCAGTAGAGGTAGCAGTGCATCCAGATTTCTTGCAGCAGTGCCTTCGCGAATCATGATGTACTGTCCACGATCCAGCTTTTCCAGTGCATCATTCATGTCGGAACACTCATGGTCAGAATAAACACCAGCAGCGATGTATGCATTCAGATCGTTACCGGACAGACCGGGAGCGTGACCATCGATCTTCTTGTGATGAGCCTGAGAAGCAACGATTTTCTCGATGACCTCTGCATCGGCAGAAACAACACCACCGAAGTTCATCATCTCAGCAAGACCCTGTACTCTGGGATGATCGTAGAAGGAGTCGATTGCGCGGTAGTCAAGATTTGCACCACTTTCGTCCATGGGAGTTGCAGGAACACAGGAGGGGAGCATAAAGCGAACATCGACAGGCAGATTCTCGGTAGCCTGAAGCATGTACTCAATGCCATCAGTACCCATAACATTGGCAATCTCATGGGGGTCAGTAATGACGGTGGTAGTACCATGAGGCAGAACCGCTTTTGCAAATTCGTGGGGCGCGACCAGAGAGCTTTCCAGATGGATATGAGCATCAATGAAGCCAGGAACGATAATCTTTCCGGTTACATCGATTTCCTTCACACCTTCATACTTACCAATACCCACAAACAGACCTTCTGCGATAGCAATATCGCCATGGCTGATCTTGTTGCTGAAAACATTAACGAAGGAAGCATTTTTGATAACCAGATCTGCAGGAATGCGACCTGCGGCCACGTCAATAATGCGGACTTTTTTAGACAGTTTACGGTTAATCTTACCGGTGTAGCTTTCATACTTGCGCATGGGAAATATGCCTACCTTTCTCTTTAAATAATCAATAGTTAAGTAAACGTATAGCGTCAGAAGCCTTTCAACGGGAATCTGACGCTATGCGAGTTTTTATGGATTATGCTTCGACTTTCAATGCAGCGATCATCTGGTTCAGTGCAGCTTCAAAGTCACCTTCGAAGACGGGCATAGAGCCGGAGAACATCAGATTGATGGGATAGTCAAAGTTCTCTACGTTGCAGCCGCAGTGATCACGATAGTCGCGGTCAGCACCAAAGTTGGGAACGCGGTTGATCATCTTTTCGGTACTTTCCATGTAGGAGAACATTTTCTTACCCAGCTGGAATGCCATGCCACACTCGAAAGAAGTGTCGCTGTCAGGTTCCCAACCGTGGAAGTCATTCAGGTTTGCCAGAATGATATCGCAGTCACGAACATGCTGCTGCTGACGCATGAAGGTCAGATAAGCATTGGTGTAAATATCATCGGTATTAGCTGCGGGGATGCCAGGAACCTCATCGGTAGGCACGATGGCATAGAAGCCGTTCTTAGCGCACAGCTCCTTCATAGCAGCATACTTTTCTGCTGCATCTGCGTCATAACGCTCAGGACCAGCCAGATAGACAACAGGCATACCGTTGTTGTTCAGCTCAGTCTTCTTGGACTCCTGAGGAACAATAGGGAAAGCAGCTCTCTTGCGCTTTTCTTCCATATCCAGAGTCAGGACTTCCAGTGCATCATCGAAGTCACCCTCGACAACTTTGCAGGAACCCATGACATTGGGGGAGAAGGGCAGCTCACCAAAGGGGAGGACACGGCCCTTCTGATCGTAGACCTTACCATCCTTGATGGAGTGACCCTGGTACTTCCAGAACATAGGACGCTTATCACGGGTGTATGCGTAGCAATGGGCACCCTTAGCGTAAGCCATTCCAATTTCAAAAATGCTGCCGCCGTCAACATCAGCACCACGGTAGAACTCCAGGTTGCAGATGATAGCGGTAGATTCGTTCATTGCACGGGCACAGTTTTTGAAAATGGTAATTGCGTTCTCACGCAGATCTTCATTGGACAGATCCAGCTGAACATCACTGGGCATGGTGACGTTGTAGCCCTTGGTCTGTGCCCGGAACTTCATGACATCCCAGCGGGGATAGCCATCAACATAGAAACACATGGGACCGGCAATATAAATGCTTTCTCTTTTCATTATTCTACCTTCCTATCTAAATATTAAGCCAGTACAAGCTCCTTCAGAAGCTGGAGGAATCGACCACAGTCGGCCTTTGCACCGATTTCAACGACGGGCAGATGTGTCCATACATGATGGTGTCTACCATCGAGTACGGTCATACCTAATGTGAGAGGACTCTGGGTTTCGATACCAACATGCCCCTTAATGGTTTCGACCAATGTGGGATCAATAGCATAGCCAACTGCCATGCAGTCGATGATCGTGCAGTATGCGTCATAGCCACGGCCATGCACAAACTTAATTGCCTGATGCAAGAAATGTGCTTCAGGATTCTTGCTTTCAGCAAAAGACTTGATGTCTTCTTCAGTGAAGTTAACATCAAAGTGTGTTGCTACATCCAGACCCAGCGCGACCAGAGGAATACCAGACTCGTAAACGATTTTGGCAGCCTCAGGATCAACATAGACGTTCCATTCGCTCTGAGGAGTATCGCCGGTTGCGTTGGCGAAGGAATATCTGTTCAGACCGAATGCTCCAGAGATAGCAATAACACCGGCAATCATTTCTTTGATCTCAGGTGCCTTGGTAAGAGCCATTGCCAGGTTGCTCATGGGTCCGGTACACAGGATGGTAACTTCACCAGGATGCTGCTTGACAGTTTCAATGATCAGATCTACTGCATGGAGAGGGGAGAGGGGAGTCTTGGGATCAGGAAGGAAGTTTTCAGCCTGTCCATCCTTGCCGTGGGTGAAGGGATCGCTGGGGCAGGGGCGAACCATGGGATTTGCCATGCCTCTAGCAACAGGAATTTCTTCCTTTCCCATCAGTTCGAGGACTTTTCTGGCGTTAACGCAAGTTACATCAACAGGGTAGTTGCCGTTGACGGTAGTGACAGCAAGGAGATCCAGATCAGGAGACTTAACAGCCATTACAATAGCCATGGAGTCATCCATACCAGGATCACAATCAAGGATGATCTTTTTCATAGGAAAATACCTCCAAATTGTTAATATGTATAATTGTATTGAAAGATAGACAAGTTGTCAATGGTTTTTAGTCATGATAATTAAAGCAAATCGAAAATTGGATGTTTTGATAGTCGATAAAAGAAAAAATTGTCGAAATTGCATATTTCAAAAAATGACTACTTATATTATAATCTATACAAGTATCCCGGAGAGATAAAATATTAATTTGGAGGTTTTATTTATGGCGAAGTTTCCTACTCCCCACATCAATGCCGTTCCCGGCGATTTTGGTCAGACTGTGCTGATGCCAGGAGATCCTCTGAGATCCAAGTTTATCGCAGAGAACTTCCTGGAGAATGCGAAGCTCGTAAACAATGTCCGTGGAGTTCAGGGTTATACTGGATTTTATAAGGGCGTAAAGGTCTCTGTTATGGCGTCCGGTATGGGTATGCCTTCTATGGGTATCTATTCCCATGAGTTGTTCAATGTTTTCGATGTTCAGAACATCATGCGAATCGGTTCTGCCGGTGCTATTAACATGAATATCAAGATGAGAGATATTGTTATCGGACAGGCTGTTTGCACCGATAGTAACTGGGCAGGCCAGTTCCATCTCCCTGGTTCCTTCTCTCCCATTGCATCTTATGAGATGCTGGAGAAGTGCGTTGGTAGTTGTAAAGAGGTTGGAGCAAGATATCATGTAGGCAATCTTCTGTCTTCTGATCGGTTCTACGGAGATGAAGAAGGTGTACCCGAAGTGTATCAGGCTAATAAGGCATGGGCCAGGATGGGCGTTATGGCCATTGAAATGGAATCCGCAGCATTGTATATGAATGCTGCAAGATATGGAAAGAATGCACTTGCAATCTGCACTGTATCTGACCATATTCTGACCGGTGAGGCACTCACCGCAGAAGAAAGACAGACTTCCTTTACACAGATGATGGAAGTGGCACTGGAAACTGCCAGAAAGATGGAGAAGTAATTATGCAAAGAAGGATTTCAAGGGCTTGTGTTTTGTGAATCTGGTAGACTTTGATATGGTCTATGGCCATCGCCGGGATATTGACGGTTATGCAAATGCACTAACAGAATTCGATGCTTGGCTGGGTGAATTCCTGAAGGGTTTGAATGAAGATGATCTTGTGATGATCACCGCTGATCATGGTTGCGATCCTGCCTATACAGCTACCACTGACCACACCAGAGAATATGTTCCGCTGTTGATTCTGGGTAAAAAGGTGAAGCCTGTTAATCTGGGGACACGAAGCTCTTTTGCTGATATTGCAGCAACAGTGACCGCTATCCTTCGCGTTGAGTATGCTACCGCTGGTAAAAGTTTCAAGAAAAAGATTCTTTGTTAATATCGGTTGTTCGTGAATTAAACAGGTGATTATCTGAATATAAACGATCTGCATGATACTTGCGTCAAACCGTACAAATCGCTAAATTGAAAATTCATCATTTTGTCTAATGGTGAAATAGAACAAAACACCATTTTGCAATTTGGTTGAGAAGCCGAAAATGAATGATTTGTGTCGAAAGTATGTTGACACGCAACATAATTTGTATTAAAGTGTAGACAACTTTATATTAAGATAAGGAAGTGAGTGACTATGATCAAGCTTATTGTGTCTGATTTGGATGACACTCTGATTCATAAAGATGATCATCTGTCAGATCGAGTCATTGCGCAGATCAATGAGTTGATAGACCATGGTGTTAACTTTACTTTTGCAACAGGCCGAATGCCCTATCGTGCAATTAATTTTGCAAATGATATTGACTTGAATATCCCTTTCGTTGCAAATAATGGCAGCATCCTTTTTCGCGAAGGTAAAATCGTGTATTCGAAGATGTTGAATGCAAAGTTGCTGCATAGCAAGATTCAAAAGTACATGGACGATAATCCTGAGTTTACGGTCTTGTTTAGTTACGAGGATAGAGAACGCCCCTTGCGTGTAACAAAATGGATCGCAGATCGTTTCTACAAATACCCTGGTTACAGTGAGCCGTTGGGCTGCGAAGCAAGTGTCTGGGATCAGGAAGTTCACAAGATTTATGTAGTGGATGATTTGAAAACGGGTTCCATTGGCATGTTGGCAAAAGAACTGAAGGCTATGCCGGAAATTGCAAGTTGCTACCAGTATGGTGAATTCTCCATGGAGATTGTTGCTGCGGGGTGTTCCAAGGCGACGGGTGTTGAGCGTCTCATTGAATACATGGGTTACACCAAAGATGAAGTGATGGCAGTTGGTGACCACACCAATGATATAGAAGTGTTACAAATGGTAGGACTTGGTGTTGCGGTAGGCAATGCAGTTCCTGAATTGCGTGCTGTAGCAGACTATATCACTGAGGCCGAAAGAGCTGAGGGTGTCATTGAAGCAATTCAAAAGTTTATATTAAGGGGGAATGAGTAAGCTATGCGCGCACTTACCCAAAGAAGAAAAAAGACGTTATTCGAGAGAATTGAGCCCGTACTGTATCTGGCTCCCGCATTCATCTTCCTGGGATTGTTCGTTTACTATCCCTTCGTGAAAACATTCTTCTCGTCCTTCTTCCTGCAGAATTCTATGGGTGTTATCCGAGAGTTCGTGGGATTTGAGAACTATGTGAATGTTTTGAACAATTCCAAGTTCATTCAGGCTATTGGAAACACACTGAAGTTTGTTGTCTTTACTTGTCCTTTCTCTGTTGGTTTGGCTTTCCTCTTGGCAATGATGGCAAACAGACAGACAAAGATGTCTCCTATTTATGAGACACTTTTCTCACTGCCCATGGCAATGTCCATGTCTGTTTCTGCAATGATCTTTGAACTGATGTTTAGCCCCACTCTGGGCATTGTCAATGCTCTGCTGAATAGTAACATTCAGTGGCTGAATGACAAGGATACTGCACTGGGTGTTGTTATCGCAATTCAGGTTTGGATGAATCTGGGCTACAATTTCCTGTTTATCCTGGCTGCAATCAGAGGTTTGCCTTTAGATGTTTTTGAGGCAGCAGATCTTGACGGTGCAAATGCTTGGAGCAAGGGCATCAAAATTGTTATGCCCATGGTTTCTCCCACACTGTTTTTCCTGATCTGTAATTCTCTGGCAAAGATGCTCATGATGTCCGGCCTGTCTTTGATCTTGACTCAGGGTGGTCCCAACGGCGCAACGGAAACAATGATTTCCTTCATGTACAAGCAGACGGTTGAAAATGCAAACTATAACGCAGCTTATGCTTCTGCAGTTATTGCATTTATGATTACTTTGGTTGCTACAGCTATTACATTCCTGTACGAGAAGAAGGGAGTGAGCTACGATGTCTAAGACAAGAGAAAAAAGACTTGCCCGCAGAGATGCTTGGAATGTTCCTATGCAGGTAATTAATGTCATTGTAGGCCTTGTAATTGCATTCCCCATTATCTATGCGTTCTTTATCTCCTTCATGCCACCTGCCCAGGTTCTGACCGGCGGTGTCAATATCATTCCTAAAAAATGGACACTGGAAAACTATGTTACTGCATTTACCGCAGCACCTTTGATGCGATTCATGTTGAACTCTTTCATCATTGCATTTGTGTCCAGCCTGATTCGCGTCATTGTATCCTCTTTGGCTGCATTTGCATTTGCCTTTCTGGAGTTCCGGTTTAAGAATTTCTGGTTTATGCTGATCCTTACAACCATGATGATCCCCGCAGATGTTGTTCTGGTTGCAAATTATCAGACAGTTTCCAGAATGGGCTTGATTAATACCTATCTCGGTATGATGATTGTGTTTTTTGTTTCTGCAATCAACATTTTCCAGCTGAGACAGAGTTTCAAGACATTTGCAACTTCTCTGAAGGAAGCTTCTCATATTGATGGGTGCTCCAATTTCAGATTCTTCTGCTTTATTCTGCTGCCCACCAATATTTCCACAATTCTGACTGTCTTCATTACCGCTTTCATCGGTACTTGGAATACTTACCTGTGGCCTCTGATGGTTACGAATCAGACTAATATGCGTGTGGTTCAGGTCGGTGTTACCATGCTGAACTTCTCTGAAGGTACGGTTTACGGTCCCATCATGGCGGCTTCCATGATTATTTTGCTGCCTACTCTGATTCTGTTCCTGACCTTCCAGAAGAAAATTGTCGCTGGCATGATGGCCGGTGGTGTTAAGGGTTGATTGCAAGCAATGCTTGTAAATCATAAAAAATAAATTATAATGGAGGAAACAAAGATTATGAAGAAGATCATCGCATTTCTGCTTACTGCCGTCATGGCTATGGGCCTGGCTGCATGTGGCGGTTCTGATGCACCTGCAGCAGATGCTCCTGCAGCTGAAGCAGGTGTTGTCACCATTGATGTGTGGCATTCCATGGAGGGCTCCAACGGTGAGGCTTTCGAGGCCATGGTTAAAAACTTCAATGAGGGCAAGGGTAAGGAACTGGGTATTTTTGCTAACAGCGTCTTCCAGGGCAACGATACTGCCAGCAAGCTGAAGACTCTGATCCAGACCAATGACACTGCCAACATGCCCGACGTCTGCCTGGTCTACGGCGCATCTCTGCCTGTTGTTGCTGAGTACGCTGGCACCGTTCCCGTTGACACCATGTACGGCACTGGCTCTGCAAGCCTGGCAAAGGAAGACATCGTTCCCGCTACTGTTGTTACTTATAGCTACAAGGGCACCCAGATTTGCATGCCTTTCAACAGCTCTACTCTGCTGTTGTACTACAACGTTGACGCATTCAAGGAAGTTGGTCTGGACCCCGAAAATCCCCCCAAGACCATGGCCGAAGTTGCTGACGCATGTGCTAAGCTGACTGTTAAGGACGCTTCTGGCAATGTTACCCGTTATGGTTACAATGCTGTTCTGGACCGTTATCAGATGGTTAACCTGATCGGCAACCAGGGTGAGGGCTCCTACTTCGGTGACAATGAGTCTGGTCGTGCTGGCCTGATCACCGAGGTTGTTGCTGGTGAGCAGATTCTGAATGTTTACAAGGCATGGGAAGCTCTGGCTGCTACTGGTGGCCTGAAGTACACCTATGACAACCAGAACGAAGAGTTCGCAACTGGTATGAACGCTATGACCATGATGTCTTCCGCCCGTATCGGTTCCGTTACCAAGCTGACTGCTGACTCCGGTGTTAACTGGGCTTGCACCACTCTGCCCGACATCAACACCTCTGATAAGGGCGGCGCTGGTATCGGTGGCGCTTCTCTGGTTATGTTCGACAACGGCAGTTCTGCTGTGAAGGAAGCTGCATGGGAGTTCATCCAGTACGCCGCTTCCGCTGAGACTCAGGCAACTTGGTCTATGGCTACCGGCTACCTGCCCATCAACCTGGGCACCAAGGATATTGCTGCTTTTGCTGAGCATCTGGCAAACACCCCTGCTCTGCAGGTTGCTCTGGCTCAGTTCGAGTCTTCCAACCCCAACGTTCAGGAGCCTGTTATGATGATGCAGGGCAGTGTTGACTCTGTCATCAAGGAAGCATCTCTGAATGTCGCTGAAGGTACTATGACTGCTGAAGAAGCTACAGAATTTGTTGTCACTGAGTGCAACAAACTGTTCGATGAGTACAATCGCGCTAACGGCTAATTTCTAAAACTTTAGGAGGGCGCAAAAGATCGCAAATATCTTTTGCGCCCTTTTTCTAAAAATCTGGAGGGTAATATGCGCTTATCTACATCGACGAATATCGTCTTTAATCGGCCTGATGGTCATAAAGCGACAATTCAGGAATCTATTCGGCTTTGCAGCGCTGCCGGTTATAGGGTAATGGATATGAACTTCCATGATTGCACTACCTTTAAGCTTCCTTTTGTCACGGATAATTGGAGAGAATGGCTTGATGACGTCAAGGCAACAGCTGATGACTGTGGAATTGAGTTTAGTCAATGTCATTCCAGCTTTTTTAATTTTTGCGATCCCTATGCACCGAACAAAGAGTTTATGAACAAGATGGTTTATAGAAGCATGGAGGCTGCAGGACTTTTGGGCGTAAAGTGGGCAGTAATTCATGCAGGTACAGATTTTAATTCTGCTCGTTCGGTGTATGACTCAAAGAAGAAAAATATCGAATACTTTAAGCCTCTTATTGAGTATGCGGGGCAACACAATGTTGGTGTTGCGATTGAAAATCTGTGGGATCTGAATATCTCACCATTGCGTAGATATACAACCACCTCAGAAGAACTTGTTGAGTTAGTCGACGAACTTAGCTTGTTATATCCCAATGTGGGAATCTGCTGGGATTGCGAACATGCGGATATTATGAAACAAGATCAAACAGCCTGTCTTGAGTTAATTGGAAGTAGACTTAAGGCTACGCATATTTCTGACAATACCGGCATCAACAATGACCATATCCTCCCCTTCAATGGAACTACGGATTGGTATGAAATTATGGGTGCACTAAAACGCATCGGTTATAACGGTGATTTTACCTACGAGGCACACCAAAGTACAAATCGTCTTCCTGACGAATTGTTATTACCGCTTCTAAAATATAGTGTAGAAGTTGGTAATTTCTTATTATCGTTGAAGTAAAGGAGTTTTAATATGAAAAATGAAAATGCACTGGTTCGCCAGGTATTGAGCCTGCCTGAATTGATCGAACAGCAGTACCATGATCTGGAACCTAAGGCAAGAAAAGCGCTCACCACTCCTGAAATTTTCAGCATCCAGCGAATTGTTTTGACTGGCTGTGGTGACTCCTATGCAGCAGCTCTTGCAACCAAGCATGCTTTTGAAATGCTGACCAACCTTCCTTGTGAAGTTGTTCCTGCCATTGAACTGAGTCGCTTCTACTCCCGTAAACAGCTGGGGTTTGCTCCCAACAATCCTTTGGTCATCGCTGTCAGCAATTCTGGCAGTGTTGTTCGTGTCGGTGAAGCAATTCAGGCGGCCAGAAAGCATGGTGCCTTTGCGTTAGGTATCACCGGCAAGCGTGATGGACTGCTGGGTCAGAGCGTGGATAAGATTATGGATCTGAATATTCCTCCTTTCGAGGCTGCTCCCGGCACCAGATCTTATATGATTTCTGTTATGTCTCTGCTTCTGATTGCAATCCGTATCGGTGAAGTAAGAGCTTGTTACACCATGGATACCGCTATGGATATGCGTTATGATATGCTGGAACAGGCAAAGCAGCTGGCAGCTATGCTGCCTGAGATGTGTGAGCAGTGCCACGAGATCGCTGAGAAGTGGCAGGGCATGGAGGCCTATGACTTCATTGGTTCCGGCTTTGACTATGCAGCTGCTTGGTTTGGCCACGCCAAGGTCTTTGAGGCACTGGGCAAGTATGCAATGCACATCAACTCAGAAGAGTGGTTGCACATGAATTTCTTCATGCGTAATGTGGATAAGATTGGTACATTTATTATTGCCAACACCACAAACCCTGCAATGGGCAGAAACAAGGAACTGATTGAATTTGCTCATAATCTGACCCGTCCTCTTGTTGTTATCACTGATGGTGGCAAGGAAGACTTTGGTGTGGATACTACTTATATCAAGGTTCCTAAATCCAAGTATGCTGTCAATATGCCCCTTACCCAGTATGCACCTATTTGTCTGATCCTGGGCTTCATTATGGATATGATTGGTGAAGTTGATGGTCGTGGCTGTCAGGGTGTGTGGCACATTGCCAAGGGCGCAAAGTGCATTCGTGAAAGCAAAATGGAGATTCTGTAAAGGAGAATAATATGCTGCAGAAGTTTAATATTTCTACTCAGAAAGACGATGTCTTCGATATTACTGAAGAAGTAAGAAAGTATGCAAATGAAAGCGGTGTTCAGGAAGGCATTGTTGTTGTCTATACTGCTCACACCACTGCCAGCATTTGCGTGACTTCCAAGATGGACCCTGCCGGTTTTGATGATCTGCGTGATGAAATCAACCGTCTGATTCCGACTCGTATTGACTTCAAGCACCAGTTTGATACCCCCTCTGATGCAGCTGGTCATATCAAGTCTTCTCTCATCGGTGTGTCCATGACCTTCATCATTACCGGTGGTAAGCTGTTGCTGGGCGGCTCCCAGGGTATCTACTTCCTGGAGCATGATGGTCCTCGTAAGCGTAGCTATTTTGTTAAAGTGATCGAAGGTTAATATGAAGGATTTTCTGATTGAGCGAGTAATCTGTAAGGAAGCATTTGATTGGTCCCCGCATCATCATGCATTCATTAATCCATATAATGGCTGCACAGCGGGATGTCCATTCTGCTTCTGGTTGTCTCAGCAAGGCTGGGAAAACCGAATTCAGATTCGCGAGAACATCGTAAGCATTTTAGATGATATGCTTACGACATGGAATCCGGATGAGTTCATTTACTTGGGTAGTGTTTGTGATCCGTTCATGGAAATTGAACGAGAGCAAAGATTGTCTCGTAAATGCTTGGAAGTAATTAAAAAGCACAGTATGCCTTTGCTGATTACTACTTCTGCTACAAATGATGTGATCAGGGAGTATGTGGAACTGTTAAAGTCGATGCCACAACGGGTAATTGTTGTTGTAGAATTGTCACGCTTGGGATTACTTCGTGAGTTTAATGCGGGAAGACCACATGCAGGAATTGAAAACGCGAATTATCTTCGATCTCAAGGCTTGGAAGTGTGGGCAACTGTAGCACCGGTACTTCCGGGTGTAACTGACCTTGATGCAATTCTTGGAGCACTGAATTCTGATATTCCTGTGTATGTAGATAGCTTGCAGTGTGCATTTGGCAGCATTCAGGCCAGAAAGGTTATGGATTGGATCTGTAAAGAGCATCCCCATCTGGTGGAGGAGTATAATCAAATTGTTAATAATCAGAATACTTCTTATTTTGATGCTCTGATGGATAAGCATTGTACAGAAAGCAGACTTCGTAGATTCCCATATGACCTCAATTAAATAGAAATACCGGAGATCATTTGATCTCCGGTATTTTTCGTAAAATAAAGCAGATTCTAATGAGATACGAATCTGCTAAAAGAAGGTAGAGTTATTTGGAAGAAAGCATGAGACGGAAAGTAGTGTCTCGTCCGTTCCATGTTGTCACAGCATACTGCACAGGTGTATTATCTTTCAGTTTATAAATTGAACTGATTCTCAGTGCAGGGGAGGGGGAGATGGTTTCAAGCTGTTCAGCTGTAGTTGCATTCAGCATTACAGATTCGATGAAATTTTCTACTGAGTTAAACTGAATGTTGTACCGCTGTTGAAGTGTAGTTGTAACACTTCCATTAATAAGCCCCTCGTTCTCCATACCTGCTAAAAGAGAGTACGGAAACCATGCACGATTGATACCAACGATTTTTCCCTTGCGAAGAAAGTCTCTCTCAAGATAAATCAATTTGCTTCCAGGTTGAAGAGAGAGTGAGGAATAAACCTGGGAACTGGCTTCAGACACAACAGAAAATACAACATGAGCTGTAGTGTTTTCGGACTTGTGCTGAACACCGACTTGGGGAAGAAAAAGCTCCTGAACAGAGCGTCTTGGATTGGCTTTGAGGAAAGCACCGCGACCACGCTGCTTATCGATCAAACCGTCATTTTCAAGCTTGGATAAGGCTTGACGAACAGTAACACGACTAGCTCCATACTCTTTTACCAATTCGCTTTCAGAAGGAATTTTCTCTCCAATTAACCATTCCTCCTGAGATATTCGCAAAATAATATCATTAGCAATTTGTTGGTATACAGGCATCGGGGAATAGCGGTCTATTCTCGGCGAAGTAACAACGTTCATTACTACTTGATTTGCTCCTTTAGGGTGATTTGTGATTGAATAACAGGTAACAATACAAGTATATACGATATATTTTGATTTGTAAAGAACTATTTTATAGTTTTTCCAGCAATGAGGAAAAATGAAAATGCCAAACAATTATTTAGGAAAATCATGATATTGAGTAAAACCATAGGAGTATTATGTATAATTCTGCCCCAAACTAGTTGGTTTCAAAAAACTTGAAAATGCTATTTTTTTGTTTATAAAACATGTATCGTTGAGTTAACAAGTATACTAGTTAGGATATGATAACAACTACACAAGAGGCAGGGAAGATAATAAAAAACAACGTGCTTTCTGTTGTGTGTCGATTTGATGTTCGTATTTGTATTTCTTGACTGCTTATATTTTAATAAATACAAGATTATGTACATGCACCAGAAAGGAGATTTCAATGAGTAAGAGATTTAGAATGTCAACCGCTTTAGATGTTAATTATTTGTTTATGGAGTGTATACCCTATGCCATTAGACTTGCCAGTGAGAAGTATCATTTCGCTCCACAACTTACAATCTATGCGGAGTTTATAGGCTTTTGCCCGTTCTGAGGGAAGAATGTTTTCACGCTGGA
>JBJELB010000022.1:0-16913 GCA_051878935.1 Lachnospiraceae bacterium
AAGTGGCAGCCAGTATCGTGGATAAACAAAAAGCTGTCAATCTTCTTAATCTCATAGTATCTCCTCCATTTATTTAATAGTTTTATTGTACCGATATTCAATATCACAACAATATTTTATGCCATATTTGAGAATAATCATGTAGAATGTGATATAAATGATGAAATTTATCCTTGTGCAATTTCATCAGTCATGTTATAGTTAATAGCAAAGATATTGTTAGATTCTGACAAAGGAGAACCAGGATGATAATTAAAACAGACCGTTTATTCTATTGTAAACTGGAAAAGACAAACGAGCGTCTCTATCCTGAAGGTGCACCATATTATTATCTGCAATTCTTCAAAACGAAAATGCAGGTCTTTGATGCAGATGGTCATATCATGGATGCTCCTGCAAACTCAATTTATCTCGTTCCTCCGAATACGCCAATGTATTTTAAGAGCTATTCTGAATGGTATCTCCATGATTTGATTATCTTCAAAGCGGATTCCCGTTTTATGAGGAAGCTGGACCTGCCATATATGAAGCCATTTTTTGTTCCGGATTTAACCTTTGCTGACCACACCTTTCTGGAGCTACAGCGAATCCACCGTTCTGATCTGGCTATCCGACAGGAAACAGAAGATGCCTATGTAATACGGATCCTTTCCAATCTTCATGAACAATTGCATGATGTCAATCACCATGCCCCTCTTCTGGAAGGGGAATCACTGTCCCATTTGAGACTGACCGTGTTTGCAAATATTGACTATGATTGGACAGCAGAAAAAATGGCAAAACAAATCAATATGAGTATTGCCACCTTTTACCGCAAATATAAAAAGGTCTTCGGTAAGAATCCTATCGAAGACCTGGCTGACTATCGTTTGACCGTTGCAAAGCAGTTAATTGAAGCCGGATACTCTTTTTCCGATATTCTGAAACTGTGCGGATTTAAGTCCCTTCAGCATTTCTCAAATTTTTTCAAGCAGCATGAAGGTATCTCCCCCTCAGAATACAGAAAGCAGTTATAGATTCCATTCACACAAAGCACCCCATCCCACCTGTGGATTGGGGTATTGTATAAAGCCCGGCAGCGGTTTCGCACAGCGTATCAGAAATGCTTTCACTTTTTCCCCATACAGATTTGTATCATTTCCATCTACAATACCATACTGCATCATCAATGCTGCTGTCCCGGTTACGTGCGGCGTAGCCATCGAGGTTCCGGTTCTCACAGAATACCCTCCGCCCGGCGCACACGACAAAACGTCCACTCCCGAAGCGACAAGATCCGGTTTTATCCTGCCATCAGCAGTCGGTCCCTGACCGGAAAAAGCTGCAAATCGGTCCGTGTTTTCATCATATGCACCGACCGATATGATATTTCTTGCTGTAGAGGGAATCGTCAAGGTTCCTTCACTATCCGGCAACAAAAAAGCAGTATTAGGATTCGTGCCGGATGCTACCGGCAACCACACATGAAATGTTCCTAAAACTGCTCTCTCACATCGTACCTCTAACTGCCAGATTCCCGATGGAATATACTCATTTGTTGCCTGAATAATATAAAAATATAATTGTTCTACCTGTTTGGGTGTAGGCGCCACATTATAAAACAGGACACGGTAATCTTCAAACCTTCTTTCCTGTTCCGAAAGATCCGGCTGTGATGTCAGAACCCTGTCCCCATTGGGTGCAATCAGAGTAACCTGGAAATCATCCACAAAGCTTTTCCATAACTGAATGCTGATAAGATCTTCTCCCAATCCAATTTGAAATTCAACTCTTGCCCGTTCTCCGGTCACAATGCGATCCTCATAATGTCTCCCGGTCGTTCCCTCGTTTCCGGTACCTACGCACACAACGGTTTCTCCCAACAGTGCAAGTTCGGTTATCGTCTGTTCCAGTTCACTGGCTCCGTTATGTGCTCCATAGTTAGTACCGTAACTAAGATTAACAGCAATGGGTTGTTTCCTCTCCATTGCTGTCTGAATACAATATTGTACGCCTCGAAGAATCCCCGAGGAATTGGGTGTGTTATCCGGGATCGGGTGATTTACCTTTACAACCAGTAATTCTGCCTCCGGAGCCACACCTCTGATTCTGCCATCCGAAGCCCTGCCATTTCCTGCCGCAATTCCTGCCACATGAGTTCCATGACCGCCGGGATCGAAACTCGGTACCACTGCCATCTGCTGGGCGCGTGTAGGTTTCGACAATGCCAGATTAATCTCTTCACGACGATAGATGGTATCATCTTTCGTCTCATCTAAAATAGCAATAATTCTCGTAGAACCATCCGGATTACGAAAATCCGGATGGGAATAATCAATTCCGGAATCAATGATTCCAATGATTACACCTTTTCCTGTCAGCTCCGGCATATCGGTATCCCTTCATCCATTTCTCTATATAAGATATGAACCTAATGAATAAATGATGTCTTATTCGTATATTCATTCTCAGGAATCGATATTCCTTTTTCTTTTCCGGCTTCGATACATTTCAACAGCCATGCCATATTTCTTGCCAGATTACGCATTGTCTGCAAGCCTTCTGCATCTTTTAGTACCTGTTCCGGTTTATTACCATGAACCATATTCCAATAGGAAGAGGATACTACCGGCATCTCAGCAATGGTAAAGTATTTATTCAGTACATCAATCGAAGCTGTGGTACCTGCACGTCTGGCTGATGCGATCGCCGCGCCCGGTTTATGCATAAATACTTTTTTGCCTGCATAAAACAAACGGTCCAGTAACGATAAAACGCGTCCACTCGGATGTGCATAGTAAACCGGTGTACCGAATACAAATCCATCACATTCCTTTGCCTTTGCCAGAATCCTGTTCACACAATCATCATCAAACATGCATGCCCCGTCCAATTGTGTGCAGGATAAACAGCCGATACAGTCTCTGATTGGATCCGGCCCTACGGTAACAATCTCACTCTCAATTCCTTCTGCTACCAGAGTGTTTGCAATCTCCGACAAAGCAGTGTAGGTACATCCTTCTTTTGAACTGCCATTGATTAATAAAACCTTCATGCTTTTCCTTCTTTCTGTCTGATTATTTACATTCCGTTCCAAATACTTCCCATTGACTTAACGCAGGGAACGGTGCCGGATCATCCGACTTAATCAATTTGCCTAATTTAATCCACTCCACTTTTTTCTTTTCTTCTAATTCTATGTACTGAGGCTCATCCGTTTTCGTTGTCGGAACAGATAATACTGTACCATCGGAAAATTCAAAGGTAACATTGACCCACCAGTTATCGTGATTATTGACCCAGTCACAGCGGAACCACAATGCCATTTTATCAATCTCAACCGTCCGTCCAAACTCAATCATAATCTCTGCATTCGGATCCTGATTAATACCCCAGGACTGGAATGGCCAGAATCCATGGGAATGGTTTTCCAAAATACCGTCGATTGCGTTGCGGGCTGCAAACACCGCTTCCCCACGTGTTTCTACATTCGCACTTGCATGTGGATAGCATCCACGGTCACCATGCTGGTCATGGGAATTCAAGGCAAGATTGCGATACCTTCCTACCTCCTCATCGGTTGCCGCTCTTACTGTCATATACTGCATTTCACCCAAAAAGCTCTTAGGAGAATAGGATACTTTCTGTTCCCCAAACGGAATATCAAACGTCCATGTTGGATTTGTTAAATAAATCAATGCAGGTGCAATCGCATCATCTACCTGAATCACATAGAAACGATTAACAGCCATCGTACTAAATACAATGCTGTCTCCTTCCTGAAATGCTGCCTGATAAACGAGATTGACACGGTCTGCATGAGTATTTTCTACTAACACCTCTCCATTTTTATTCTTTACGCACAATGTTAAATCTGCCATTTCTTTCTTCCTCTCTTTTTTGTTTATTTAAGTGAATCCAAGTTTTCACCCAGACCGGCATGCAAATCTTCCATCGCTCTGGCAAGAGCTTCTTCCTCATCCACCCCGTCGCATTCTATGGTGACGACATCTCCGCAGCGAATCGATGCACCCAGCAGGCTCAGTAAACTCTTGGCATTCACTTTTTTATTTTCTGCTTCCAGCCAAACCTGTGACTGGTATTCCGACATGGAACGTGCCAGGACGCCTGCCGGTCTCATATGAATTCCTTTCGGATTCCGAATCTTGTAACTGCCCCGAACCATAATCTTCCCCCCTTTATGGACTATCTGATACGTTCCGGAAATCCAACCTTCTTTTGCACCTTACGAAGTGTTTTGTTTGCATAATACGAAGCCTGCTCCGCATTCGATTTGATAATCGAATCAATATAGTCTTTATTCTTAATCAAATCATAGTATTTATCCTGAAGCGGCTGTAAATCGGCTACTACTGCTTCTCCTACTCTTTGTTTCAACACACCATAACCCTGGCCATCAAATTCAGCCAAAGCCTGTTCAACACCGGTTCCGGTAACTGCACAATAGATATCCAACAAATTCTTAATTCCCGGTTTTTCATCCGAATATGCAATCACACCATCCGAATCTGTGACTGCTTTTTTTACTTTGCGCATAATCGTATCGGCGTCATCCAATAATAAAATGCTGGCATTTGGATTTTCATCCGATTTCGACATTTTTTTCGTCGGATCCTGAAGACTCATAATCTTTGCTCCAACTTTCCCCTGATACGGTTCCGGAATCGTAAAGACATCTCCATAGATACTATTAAAACGCTCTGCAATGTCACGTGTAATCTCTAAATGCTGCTTCTGATCTGCTCCAACCGGGACAAAATCAGCCTGATATAACAATATATCCGCTGCCATCAAAACAGGATACGTAAATAATCCGGTATTAATGTTATCCGCATGTTTGGCTGACTTATCTTTAAATTGCGTCATACGGTTCATCTCGCCCATATAGGTGAAACAATTCAATATCCACGCCAGCTCTGAGTGTGCCGGAACATGAGACTGATAAAAGATACAGTTTTTCTCAGGATCCAGTCCCGCCGCAATATATAAACACATCAAAGAACGGGCACGCTGCCGGAGCTCCGCCGGAACCTGACGAACCGTAATCGAATGCAAGTCCATAATACCATATAAACATTTATATTCATCCGGATCAAGTTTTACCCAGTTTTTTAATGCTCCCAAATAATTTCCCAATGTCAGTGTGCCTGTTGCCTGCATGCCACTAAACAACGATTTTTTTCCGTCTAACATATTTGCACTTCCTTACTCTTTATTATCAAACTATAGATTTAAATATTTTAGCATATCGGCGAATAATAATCAACATTTGTGAAATACTATCGTTGTAATTTTCATAATTGGAAAGGAGTTATCATAATGAGAGCCAGTGAATCTGTATATGAAAAAGTAGCAAAACAGTGTAGTGAATATACACCGAAAGAAAAAGCATATTCCTTTAAAAGCAACACGGAATGCCAGGATTGCCATACAAGTTGTTCAACCTGTGAACATTTTGCAGAAGATGAGCATTGTAAGCTTGATTTGTACGATAAAATTATAGCTAAAATGGAGGCTTAGTTTTTAATGGACGACACGCACTCCGGTGTATCGCAGATTTGCTTACACATCATTCACTTTATGAAACAACCGTCAGTGGTTTCAATATCTTTTTAAGGCTCGTTCTCACTCGATTTCAAACGCAACGGTACATAAGCCCCCAAAGAACAGGGGCTAAGTACCGGCGTTTTCAAACGACCTTAAAAAGATACTTGAAACACTTCGGTTGATAAATTATCATAAGTGAGCGTAAGCAAATGAGAGCTACACCGGAGTGCGTGTTTTTCTATACTATATCATTTAGCAGTAATAACTAATTTCTCCGAAATAGTCATACCATTTTTCAATAACATCTGCACTTCGTGCTTCTATAATTCTCATAATATTTCTTAATGTATGATTAGGTATACACGAATTATTATTACACAAAAGACACTTTCCAGTTTCTGTTATCCAAATCTTAGTTGCATTCTGACTCGGACTACCTTCTGAAACATGTACATGAATTGGTTCTATCGGACATGACTCATTAGACCAGAAATACACCCAATATGAACCAATCTTAAAAACCTGAGGCATGTTCAAATCCACCTTCTTTCGCAAACTCCATAATCAAATGTGACGTTGATTTGATTATTTCAGTATATTTGCTTATTTCAGTAGCAGAAAACCCTAAAACATCTTGTAATTCATAGCCAGGTAATATAAACGTTGCATGATGAAATCCATCCTTTTCATCCGGTCGTTCCAAATATACCTTTACACTATTGTCTTCTCTTATCTCAGAATGAACAATTTCTGTTCCATCATCTAATGTTAAAAAAGGATACATCATAACTTTTCTCTCCTTGAATACATTCTTTCCGTTTACAGTCATTATATGCAACTTTGACTCAAATAGCAAGCAATAGCTTTCATTCTAATCAATTAATGATACATGTCTTCTGTCTACGCACCAGAATCAAGAAATAACCTCCACACAATATAATCTGGAGCAAAGATGATGCCGGAGTTGCAAGGCCAATATGAAACAAAGTAACTCCAACTTGTTTACTCATAATCCAGGAAATCGGAATTCTGACACCAAACGCACCAATAATTCCCTGAAGTATAACAAATGTTGTCTGGCTGCAATTGCGACTGTGATAAGCGGCATTTTAGAACCACCGATTCCTCTGAAAATACTGCCGATGATTTTCCCGGCTTTTTCTCTCATACCTGCGCCAATTTCTCTACCCACAAAAACAGTCAAGCCCATGGCAAGCCCTGTGATGATTACTGTAAGTGTCTGCATTACCTGACTACCGGTGGATACTGCTGATACATACACCCCTGATAGATCGCCACCAAATTGCCCGACGATCAGTAAGTCTATTGCACCATACATCGTCTGCAAAAACAAAGCAAACAGCACCGGCAAAGCAAACTGAATCAAGGGTAAAAATATCTTTCCTTCTGTGAATTTCTGTGTTTCTTTCATAATATCTTTTCTCCCATAACCTAATCTTTCGAAAAACAAAAAGGCTGAATAAGATACAGACATTTCAGTCCGTGCCTTATCCAGCCAACCATTTCTAACGAATGATTTGCCCTCCGAGCAAGCTAGTGTATTCTACTAAGTATATTCAAAAAAGTCAAGAGAATTTTCAGTTTTTCGAAAAATACGCTCTCTATAAGACATCTATCTCTAAAACGTATACTGACATTGGTTTCACATTTATCACATTTGTCATTCCGTATTCAACAGGAACTGCTGTCAGTTTCTCCGGTTCTTCAAAACTATTTGTAGCATCAATATCTTCTGTATAGAACATTGCTCCACTCACATTTTGAATCTGTTTTTCATAAATCGTGATATCCAAATCATAATCTTCTTCATGATTGCGGTTTACGATATTAAGCACGATTTTTTTACCATCTTCGGTAACACTGGACGAAACATCCAAATACTCGACGCTTGGATAAAAGGCACCTTGATAAGTAGGTGACTCACACCATACATCAACAGCAGTATTGCCTTTATTCTTTGTATACATTTCCTGAATATAAGAAATTCCCTGGCGATAGAATTGATCAGTTCCACTTTTGCATACCATAGCCGGAATCGTATTTACCAACTGTGCCATGTTACACAGTGTGACAAGATCTGCATTGCGTAAAAACATATTAAAATAAGTACCAACCAACATAGAATCTGCATGATTAAACGGAACAAAAGAATGCTCATCTTCACGGTACCATGGATTATATTCATCCAATGCAATCTTTATCTCTTTAAACTGATTCTTTTTCAGATTGATATAGCGAATGTCTTCTTTTATATTTGAGAAGGCATCCTGCAACAGCTGCATATATTCCTGCAAATAATAATGAACGTTAACAGGTCCCATCTCTTCCCACTTATCACGAATATCATCCTTATAATCATGACCAATATAATGATGAACGTTAATATAATCAACATATTGGTAGAGTTCTTCCAAAACTTTTTTATTCCATTCATCACAAATGAAATCAATTGGAAAATGTGCCCCGCAAAGAATAAGCTTAATACTCGGGTCAGCAGCTTTCATAAGCATCGCATAATCTCTTGCCTGTCTAATATAATCTTCCGGCGTAGAGCAGTGACCATATTCCCAATCACCACCAATCTCATTACCGATTGCCCAATATTTCACGTTAAATGGTTCCGGGTTACCATATTCCACACGTTTATCTGCCCAGTAGCTTCCCGGCTGTCCATTACAGTATTCCACCCATTGCATCGCTTCTTCGGCTGTACCACTTCCCATATTGACGCAAATATATGGTTCTGCATCAATTTTACGGCACCACTTTACAAACTCATCTGTTCCAAATTCATGACTTGGATTATAATCCTTGTAGCGTTTTTTAGGGCGCAATTCCTTCGGTCCGATTCCATCATAAAAATGATAAAATGGTGCGTAACATCCACCCGGAAACCGTACATTCGTCACTCCCATTGCTTTTGTTGCTTCTATGACATCTTTACGAAATCCATCTTCATCCGCTACCGGACTCGTCGAATCATAGACTCCACCATACATACAATAACCTAGATTCTCAATAAAATTACCAAATATCATATCGTTAATCGGACCAATTTTCTTTTCCGGATTAATTAGTACTCGTTGTTTCATGTTTTCTCCTTTTTCAACCACACAACAAGGGCTGTGATTGCAGCCCTTATATAAACTATTTTACAGAAAATGCATATGTAGTTTTCGTATGATAGGTATCCCCTGCCTTTAAGAACGGAGATGGAAAATGACGGTGTGTCGTCGCATTTGGATATACCTGCGATTCAAAACAGAATCCATGACGTTTATCATAATGCACGCCATTCTTACCAACCGGGTTGTCACTGGTAATAAAGTTTCCTGCATAGAACTGCATACCCGGTAATGTTGTACTGGCATCCATGAAAATGCCACTCTCCGGTGCATATGCCTGAGCACACAATGCCAGATTGCCTGTCTGGTCTGACAATACCCAGTTATGGTCATATCCGCCTGCAAAGCGAATCTGTTCATCATCGGCATCAATGCCATCTGCAATCGTTGTCAGATCACGTAAATCAAAGACTGTACCTTCTACCGGAACAATCTCACCGATTGGAACACATTCATCATTTCCTAATGTCATCTGATCCGCCACGATACGAACCTGCTGATTCACAATGCTGCCGGAATCATGACCGTTTAAGTTGAAATAGGAATGATTGGTCAGATTGCATACGGTATCAGCATCCGTAGTCGCTGTGTATTCCATGCCTAATACGTTGTTATCATCAAAGGTATAGACTACTGTGATGTCCAGATTTCCCGGATATCCTTCTTCACCATCCGGACTGTGAAGCGTTAATTCCAATGCACCATCCTTCTCTGTTACATTCCAGAAGCGTTTATCATATCCGATCCTTCCGCCATGCAGATGATTATTTCCATCATTTAAGTACAATTGATAAGTCTTCCCATTTAATTCAAATTGGCCTTTTTCAATGCGGTTTCCACAACGTCCGATTAACGCTCCGAAAAAGGTCGTCTGTGTCTCATATCCTGTTACATCATCATAGCCCAGAACCACGTCACGCAGGTTGCCGTCTCTATCCGGTACCAATACGGATACAATGGACCCACCGAAATCCGTTACCGTTACGGATGCTCCTGTCGCATTTGTCATCGTATACAAGGTTGCCGGTTCTCCGTTTGATGTGGTTCCAAATGGTTTCTTTGTAATCGTTGTCATCATTGTAATCCCCTTTTCATTTAAATACTTTATCAATACTACATAAATTAATCTTCATCATCTTCTTTGTTATATGACATAACCTGACGTTTACGTGCTGTTTCATCGCTCTCCAGATACTCGTCATATGTGCACATCTTATCAATCAATCCGCCGTTTACTAATTCCATAATACGGTTTGCGGTTGTCTGCACAAACTGGTGGTCCTGGGATGCAAACAATGCCACTCCGGTAAATTTCATCAATCCGTTGTTCAACGCTGTAATAGACTCCATATCCAGATGGTTTGTCGGCTCGTCCAGAATCAAACAGTTCGCACCGGAAATCATCATCTTCGATAACATACAACGCACTTTCTCACCACCGGAAAGGACTTTTACTTTTTTCACACCATCATCTCCGGCAAAGAGCATACGTCCCAGGAAGCCTCGTACATAGGTAGGATCTTTTTCTTCCGAGAACTGTGTCAACCATTCCACAATCGTGTCGTTGCAATCAAAATCCTTCGTATTATCTTTTGGGAAATATGCCTGAGAGGTTGTTACACCCCATTTATAATTTCCTTCATCCGGCTCCATCTCACCGGCGAGAATCTGGAATAAGGTAGTCGTCGCAATCGTATCCGGTCCAACAAACGCAACCTTATCATCGTGATTAATTGTGAAGGAAATGTTATCTAATACTTTTACACCGTCTATGGTCTTGGACATATTTTCAACCGTCAATACCTCATTACCGATGTCGCGGTTTGGCCGGAAATCGATATAAGGATATTTACGGCTCGATGGACGAATCTCATCCAATTGAATTTTCTCCAACGCTCTCTTACGCGACGTAGCCTGCTTTGATTTGGAGGCATTCGCACTGAATCGCTGGATGAAATCCTGAAGCTCTTTGATTTTTTCTTCTTTTTTCTTGTTCGCTTCCTTCATCTGTTTGATCATCAACTGGCTGGATTCATACCAGAAATCATAGTTTCCGGAATAGAGCTGAATCTTTGCATAGTCAATATCTGCAATATGAGTACAAACCTTATTTAAGAAATAACGGTCATGCGATACAACTATAACCGTATTATCAAAATTAATCAGGAACTCTTCCAACCACGCAATAGCATCCAAATCCAAGTGGTTAGTAGGCTCATCCAATAACAGAATATCCGGATTTCCGAATAAAGCCTGCGCCAGTAAAACCTTTACCTTCTGGGCAGCAGCTAATTCACTTAGTTTTTTATAATGAAGCTCCGTTTCTATTCCAAGACCGTTTAATAACGTAGCAGCGTCAGACTCCGCTTCCCATCCGTTCATGTTGGCGAACTCTGCTTCCAGTTCACTGGCACGGATACCGTCTTCGTCTGTGAAATCCTCTTTTGCATAGATTTCATCTTTTTCTTTCATGATCTCGTATAATCTCTGGTTTCCCATAATAACGGTATCCAGAACCACATACTCATCATATTGGAAATGATCCTGCTTTAACACAGACAAACGTTCTCCCGGATCAATCACAACATCACCATTGGTCGGCTCCAGTTCCCCGGATAAAATCTTCAGAAATGTAGACTTACCGGCACCATTCGCACCAATCAATCCATAACAGTTACCTGAAGAAAACTTAATATTCACATCTTCAAACAACGCTTTCTTACCTAAACGCAGCGTCACATTATTTGCACTTATCATAAAGCTTTCACCTTTCAAATCTATTTGTCTATTCTATTCTAACGAATTATGGTTAATTTGCAAGTAAAATATTTACTTTACTCTTGTCACCTGATATCCGGCATCCTTTAGCATATCAATGACCAGACCGTCTGTCGCGAAATGGGCACTACCCGCCACAACAAAATATGTTTTGGTTCCCCTCTTATCAAGAAACTGTCCAATCTTCTTTGCCATATTTTTGTCGCGTTCTCCTGTCATTTTGCTGTCAACCAGTTCCACAGCACTTGTATAGGTTGTATTTACATCCGGCTCTTCATATGGAACCGTAAAAAGCTTCTTAAATCTTTTCAGATTACCGGTTGCCCATGTATACCACATATAATTCAGATAGAGTTCTTCCAGTTCTTTCTCTTCCTCTGTCAGCTCCTGACTATTATCCTGCAACGCTTCATCTACAATATACTGGAGATATTCTATCTGTTGAGCATCCGTCAGAGAAGTATAGACATCCAAATGCTGCTCCATGGTTTCCAGTTCACCAATCTCAATATCGAACGCCTGCGCCAGATCAATAAAATGATTATCAATTCCGTAATAAGATGTCTCCAGCATCTCTTCATCTGTTTCACTGGAACTACCGATATATGAGCTGAGAGCACTTGCCAAAGCCCATGGTCGATAATACTGGATATCTGTTTCAGAAAAACCATATTTATCACATACTTTCAATACCCGTTGATATTGGTAGGAAGAAAGATGCTGTTTCAATGTCGTTCCATCTGTATAAAAGGACGCCAAATAGTATTTATACAGATTACTTTCAGAGGTGAAATCCGTTTCCACAACAAGTTCATCAGCCTCACGGAATGCTTTTCTGATTTTTTTACTGAGTGGATACAAATCCGTCGTGCCGACATGAATTGATCCCAGCAGGTATACTGTATTTGCTCCCTTTTGCACCTTCCAGAACAATCCCTTACTACCTACATCATATTCATCAACAACATCATATAAAAGTGCTGATGTCCAATACAATGCCTGACCTATGGTACATTTTTTATCTAAATACAGATTTTTCTTAGTAGAAAGAATTCCTCTGTCGGTAAAAAAATCCACGCTTCCATTCTTACTCTTCTGAAATGTTTTTTTCATTTTATACTGTCCAAGAGTATTATATAATGTATCCAATACATTTCTTCTGTTCATGGCTCCTTTTACAGATTCTTTCTGAAAGGATGAATCCTTTTTAAACTTAAAGGTTTTTATCAGTGAATGAAAAGACTTTGCCAGATGATTCATCTGCTTTTTCGTAATCACTTCATTGCGGTTTTTATACCAATTAGACGGATACAAGGATACATATTCCGCTTCTTTTACCGTGATTAATTCTTCTCTTGACAGCTGGTTCATCTGTTTTACTGTCTTAGCTGAAACGGTTATCTGTGGATACAGCTCACCGGCAGTATTGCCGGACACTCCCGGAATCAGCATCGTAATGACAAGTCCCGTTGCCAATACTTTGGCTAATATCTGTTTTAAATTCATACAACCCTGCTCCTCGCTTTTATATTATCATTTTTTCGAGATGAAAATATGCCGTTGCTCCGTTGGTCTGCCGCCGGCTGCGGTGCGTATCCGGTTTTCCGCTGACACCCCGGTTTTTAGAAAGACTGGCACACCAATGAACGTCACGCAACGCGCCGTTAACTTGTTTGAGTCAACCGCTAGTGATTTCAGTATCTTTTTGGGGGAAAGCTTTCGCACGGTTTCAAACGTAACGGTGCGTAAGCTCCCAAAGAACAGGAGCTAAGCACCGACGTTTTCAAACGCCCCCAAAAAGATACATGAAACACTGCTGGTTGACGAGTTTTGTTACAAGGCGCGTAATAAGTCGTGATGGACATGGCGTGCCATGTCTTTCTTAAACCGGAAAACGGTGCAAGGAAAACCGGATACGCACCGCCCTCAGCGGCAGACCAGCGGGGAAAACGGCATATTTTATAGAAAAAAGCGGAAATACAAAACTGATTTCCGCTTGATGATCTGTGATGATTTTATGCAAGTTTAGATTTTGCAACTTCTACTAATTTTGCAAAACCTTCTGCATCTGTGATAGCCATGTCAGATAACATTTTACGATTGATATCAACACCGGCTAACTTTAAGCCATACATAAATTTGCTATATGATAAACCATTCATTCTGCATGCTGCATTGATACGTGCAATCCATAATTGTCTGAATTGACGTTTCTTTTGTTTACGGCCTGCATAAGAACTCGTTAAAGCTCTCATTACGGACTGCTTTGCCACACGATACTGTTTGCTTCTAGCGCCTCTGTATCCTTTTGCTAATTTTAATGTTCTATTATGTCTTTTCTTTGCACCGATTGCACCCTTAATTCTTGCCATCGAAATTTCCTCCTACTCTTTATTTTCTTACAGATATGGTAAGATTTTCTTCATGTTCTTAACATTTGTAGCATCTGTGATAGTTGCTTTTCTAAGATTTCTTTTTCTCTTAGTAGACTTCTTTGTTAAGATATGGCTCTTATAAGCTTTCATTCTTTTTAATTTTCCGGTTCCTGTTTTCTTAAAACGTTTTGCAGCTGCTCTGCTTGTTTTCATTTTTGGCATGATAATTCCTCCTTAAAATAAGTAAATTCTGAACTAACGTTTTTTTGTCAAAAACATTATCATATTTCTTCCTTCAAATTTGGCAGGTTTATCTACAGCAGCGATATCTGCCAATTTTTCAGCAAACTCATCAAGGATAACCTTGCTTGCGTTCACATGTGCCAACTCTCTACCTCTAAAACGAAGTGTCACTTTTACTTTGTTGCCTTTCTCAATGAACTTTCTGGCCATATTCACTTTCGTATTCAAGTCATTGGTATCGATATTTGGTGAAAGACGAACTTCCTTCACTTCGATTGTTTTCTGTTTTTTCTTCGCATCCTTTTCCTTACGTGCAAGTTCGTAACGATACTTACCATAATCGATAATCTTGCATACAGGTGGCTGTGCTTTTGGTGCAATCTTCACCAAATCCAGATCAGCTTCACGTGCCATACGCAATGCTTCCTTTGCAGAAACAATACCAAGCTGTTCGCCGTCGGCCCCTATCAACCTTACTTCTCGGTCTCTGATTTGTTCATTAATAAATAAATCGCTAATGTTCGTACACCTCCGTTAATTAAAAAAGTGGATAGTCAGACTATCCACTTATAACCATAAAAAACTTAAACTGTTTTATATGAACCATTAGTCACTCATGCGTGCTACGGTGAGAGCGGATACTCTACTTCGTTGTCATGTTTTCACGACCTAAAATATAATATCATTTCGCATTATCGTTGTCAACAACTATTTTACGAATTTCTTTTGTGCGGATTTCTCTGCAGATATCATCGATAAAGGAATCCAGAGGTTTCACACCTTCATCACCTGCAAAACGGCTTCTGACAGATACGGAACCTTCTGCTTCTTCATTTTGACCTACGATCAACATATAAGGAACTTTTTCCATCCATGTCTGACGAATCTTATAGCCAATCTTTTCGGAACGATCATCAATCGTACTTAAGATACCATTTGCTTTTAACGCTTCATCGACTTTCTTTGCATAATCAAAATATTTTTCAGAAATAGGCAGGATACGAACCTGTTCCGGACACAACCACGTTGGGAATTTACCTTCATATTTTTCAATTAACCAGGCCAACGTTCTCTCATAGCAGCCCATAGAGGTTCTATGAATGATATATGGACGCTTCTTATCGCCATTTTGATCGATATAATACATATCAAAGCGTTCTGCCAGGAACATATCCAACTGAATGGTAATCATCGTATCTTCCTTACCATATACATTTTTCGCCTGAATATCTAATTTAGGACCATAGAAAGCCGCTTCTCCTTCTTCCTCTGTAAACTCAATTCCGATTTCATTTAAGATACGACGCATATTATCCTGAACTTCATCCCACATTTCAGCAGTGCCGAGATATTTATCAGGATTACTTGGATCCCATTTTGACATACGGTACGTTACATCTTCTTCTACCCCTAAAGTGGTCAGACAATATTTGGCCAGATCAACGCAGCCTTTAAACTCGTCCGTTAACTGCTCCGGTGTTACAATTAAATGGCCTTCCGAGATCGTAAACTGGCGTACACGGGTTAAGCCGTGCATCTCACCGGAATCTTCATTGCGGAACAGCGTCGATGTCTCACCATAACGAAGTGGCAGATCACGATAGCTCTTCTGACTTGCTTTATATACATAATACTGGAATGGACATGTCATTGGACGAAGGGCAAAGACTTCATCCTCTTCATTCTCTTCATCACCCAGTACAAACATGCCTTCTTTATAATGTCCCCAATGATCAGAAATCTTATATAAATCTGATTTTGCCATTAAAGGTGTTTTCGTTCTGACATAACCACGACGTTCTTCTTCATCTTCTATCCAGCGCTGCATGGTCTGAATCATCTTTGCACCTTTCGGCATGAGTAGTGGCAAGCCCTGACCGATCACATCTACGGTAGTAAACAATTCCATCTCACGGCCAAGACGATTATGATCACGTAATTTTATGCTTTCTAATTCCTCTAAGCGAGCCTTCAGGTCTTCTTTTTTCGTATAAGCTGTACCATAGATACGAGTCAGCATCTTATTCTTCTCGCTTCCTCTCCAATATGCACCGGAAGCAGAGGTCAATTTAAACGCCTTGATTGCTTTTGTATTCATCAAATGCGGACCTGCACAAAGATCAATGAACTCTCCCTGCTCATAGAAGGAAAGCACTGCATCTTCCGGCAAATCATTGATTAATTCTACTTTATACGGCTCATCTCTTTCTGTCATAAGAGCGATTGCTTCGTTGCGGTCTAACGTAAAACGCTTAATCTGATGAGCTTCTTTAATAACCTTCTTCATCTCTGCTTCAATCTTATCCAAATCTTCTCTGGACAAAGAAGGCATATCAAAATCATAATAAAATCCGTTTTCTATCGCCGGTCCAATGGCACATTTTGCATCCGGATACAAACGTTTTACTGCCTGCGCCAAAACATGAGATGCAGTATGACGAAATGCATCTTTACCTGCATCATCATTAAACGTTAGTATGTTTAATTCGACATCCGAATCAACAACCGTTCTTAAATCTACTACTTCTCCATTCACTTCACCTGCACAAGCCATACGTGCAAGACCTTCACTGATATCAAGTGCAATATCATACACTGACATTGCCTGACTGTACTCTTTTGTACTGCCATCTTTTAATGTAATTATCATAGTTCTTCGCTCCTTTTCTTATAAGAATATTTTTACGAAAAAATGTCGCTTGCCCCGTGGCTGCCGCTGCCTGCGGTGCGTATCTGTTTTTTCGGTGACACCCCGGCTTTTAGAAAGACAGCACTCCAATGGACGTCACGCAACGCGCCGTTGCGAAGTTTTTCGTCAACCGCT
>JBJELB010000023.1:0-16846 GCA_051878935.1 Lachnospiraceae bacterium
GGCGAACAAAGTGATTCAGTTAATTATAGAAGGAGAATAACATGGAAGATAAGTTGATATTAGGTGGACATGAATTTCATAGCCGGTTCATACTCGGTTCGGGAAAATACAACCTGAATCTGATTCAAGCGGCGATAGAACAGGGCGGTGCAGAGATTATTACCTTAGCGTTGCGTCGTGCAAATACTCAGGAAAGTGAAAATATACTGGATTTTATTCCGAAGGGAATCACGTTATTACCGAACACTTCAGGAGCAAGAACGGCCGAAGAGGCGGTACGTATTGCACGTCTCAGCCGTGAGATGGGCTGTGGAGATTTTGTAAAAATCGAGATTATGCGGGACACAAAGTATTTATTACCGGATAATTATGAAACCGTGAAGGCAACAGAGATTCTTGCCAAGGAGGGATTTGTAGTTTTACCATATATGTATCCCGACTTAAACATTGCCCGGGATTTACAGAATGCCGGAGCAGCAGCCGTGATGCCGCTGGCAGCTCCGATTGGCAGTAATCAGGGACTGGCAACAAAAGCGTTTCTTCAGATTCTGATCGATGAGATTGATTTACCGGTAATCGTAGATGCCGGTATCGGAAAGCCGTCGCAGGCCTGTGAAGTCATGGAAATGGGTGCAGCAGCCGTAATGGCAAATACTGCGATAGCAACAGCCGGTGATATTCCGGCTATGGCAGGAGCCTTTCGTAAAGCGATTGAGGCAGGTAGAAGCGCTTATTTGACCGGTATGGGAAGAGTTTTGACCCGTGGCGGAAGTGCTTCGGATCCATTAACAGGTTTTTTGCGATAGGAGGCAGCCAATGACACAGGAAAATGAAATTTTTTTTGTTGATAGTGATACCCTCTCACAGGAGGCTTTGGAACGAAAACATCGTTTAGAACAGGACCCTTCGGTTCGTACGGATTATATGAAGTATCTTCCGGGAATGGAACAGATTGATTCTGATATGAAAGATAGGGTGTTGGAGCAGATGCAAGGCTACGACTATCATTCCTATTGTGATGAGGATGTATTGCGGGCCTTGTCACATGAAATCTGTAGTGTGGAAGATTTCAAGGCATTCTTATCCCCGGCAGCAATGCCCTATCTGGAGGAAATGGCAAAAAAAGCAGAGATGGAGACTCAGAAGCATTTTGGAAATACCGTCTATATATTCACCCCTCTCTATATTGCAAACTATTGTCAGAATTATTGTGTCTATTGTGGGTTCAACTGCTATAACCAGATTCAGCGTAAAAAACTAACGATGGAAGAAATAGAACATGAGATGCAGGTGATTGCAGATACCGGCATGGAGGAAATTCTGATCTTAACCGGTGAGAGCCGACAATACTCTGATGTACCGTATATTGGGGAAGCAGTAAAGATTGCAAAAAAGTATTTTCGGAATATCGGAATTGAGATTTATCCGGTCAATACAGATGAGTATCGTTATCTGCATGAATGCGGAGTGGATTATGTGACAGTGTTTCAGGAGACTTATAATCCGGAGAAATATGAAACATTGCATCTTTTAGGACATAAACGTATATGGCCATACCGTTTTGAAGCACAGGAGCGTGCTTTGATGGCGGGAATGCGTGGAGTGGCATGTTCTGCTTTACTGGGATTGGATGATTTTCGAAAGGATGCATTGGCAAGTGCGCTTCATGTGTATTATTTAAATCGTAAATATCCTCATGCGGAACTTAGTCTCAGTTGTCCAAGAATCAGACCAATTGTAAATAATGATAAGCTGAATCCACGTGATGTCGGAGAGAAAGAGTTGTGTCAGATTTTATGTGCATATCGGATTTTTCTTCCTTTTGTTGGCATTACCGTATCGAGCAGAGAGAGCGTTTCCTTCCGTGATGGAATAACAAAAATCTGTGCCACCAAGGTATCTGCCGGAGTGTCGACCGGAATCGGAGATCATGAGGCGAAATACGAAGGAGAAACAGAAGAGACGGCCGGTGATGAACAGTTTGAAATCGATGATGCACGTTCTATTACAGAGATGTATGAAGATATGGAAAAAGGAGGACTTCAGCCGGTGCTGAATGATTATCTATATGTGTGATATGTCAAAATGTATCGCTGTTACCAATCGAACCCTGTGTACCGGCAATTATCTTCATCAGATTCAGAAAGTAGTCTCTATGAGACCGAATGCGCTGATTCTGCGGGAAAAGGGTTTGCAGGAAGATGAGTATGAGGCATTAGCGGCCGAAGTCATGAAATTATGTCATTTAGCAGAAGTTCCCTGTTATATACATACACATAGGAGTATCGCAGAAAATCTCCGGTGTCCGAATCTTCATTTGTCCATGAAGGATTTCCTGAATGATCCAAATTCATTACAAAGTTTTGACAGAATCAGCGTGTCATGCCATAGTCTGGAAGAGGCAAAAACAGCAGAACGTTTGGGAGCCACACAGATTGTACTGGGTACGATATTGGAAACGGAGTGTAAAAAAGGACTTCCCGGAAAAGGAATTGCATTTTTGCGGGAAGTTTGTGAACAGATTAGAGTTCCGGTTTTTGCCATCGGAGGAATAAAGCCGGACAACATTCGTCAAATGCTAGATGCCGGCGCGGCCGGTGGCTGCATGATGTCGTGGTTTATGAATCGATAAATAAAAAAAGAAGTGTCTCCAGATATTAAACGACGCTCCAATTTTATAGTTAATTTATTGGACAAAATTTATTAACTATTTGGAAGAAAATCTTGTCATATCATCGTACAATGAATATAGGATAATAATACTTGTACCTATAGAAAGGATGATAACATATGGAGAATAATATGATTCAAAATCCGATTTTACCGGGCTTCAATCCGGATCCATGCATTTGCAGAAGAGGGGATGATTATTATATAGCAGTATCTTCGTTTGAGTGGATACCCGGATTACCAATCTACCATTCCAAAGATCTGAAGAACTGGCGCTTATTGACGCATGTATTAGGAAATGAACTGGCAGATTCGTTTACCCGTGTTCAGGCATCCAATGGCATCTGGGCTCCATGTCTGACATGGTGTGAGGAGGACGGTTTGTTTTACATGACATATACCATTATGAATTCCATGCATGGTGGATGTGACGATTTGAATAATTATGTTGTAACTGCACCGGATATTATGGGTCCCTGGAGTGAGCCGGTGTACCTCCATTCTGCCGGTTTTGATCCATCGATGTTCCATGATGATGATGGACGTAAATGGGTGGTCTGCCTTGAGTGGGAATCTCGAATGAATCATTACAAACCGGGTTATATTTGCATCGTTGAATATGATCCGGTTGCAAAGAAAACTCTTGGCCTTCCAAAACGTATTTTAAAAGGCGGAAGTGACCGCGGCTGGGTCGAGGGACCTCATATATACAAACGAAAGGGTGTGTATTATCTTCTGTGTGCAGAGGGAGGTACATTCTATAATCATTGTACAACGATGTGCCGTTCACACCGTGTAGATGGAGACTATGTAGCGGACCCTGCAAATCCTATCTTAACTGCTACAAATAAACTGAATCTAATCGATCCGACACTTCCTTTACAGAAGGCAGGACATAGTAGTGTGATTGAAACACAAAATGGGGAAGTATATGCGGTCTTTCATGCAGGCAGACCGTTTTTGCCGGAGAAACGCAGTCCATTAGGTCGGGAAACCTGTATTCAGAAGATGGAATGGTCGGAGGATGGATGGTTACGTATTGCAGGAAACAATGGCAGGATTATTTCGGAATCGACACCGGCGCCGGATCTTCCAGAGTGTCAATGGGACACCATTCCGGAACGCAATGATTTTAATCAGACGGAGTTACCGATTTATTATTATGCACCTCGTCGAGGATTGGATACCTTTACCAGTCTGACAGAAAGACCGGGTTATTTGCGCATTCATGGTTGTGACTCGTTGACATCCATTGATAAAGTAAGTCTTGTAGCGAAAAAGCTTACTTCTTTACATATGACGGTTACTACAAAGGTAGATTTTGCGCCAATGCGCTATCAGCATGAGGCAGGACTGACTCTGTATTATAATAATTTGAATTATTTCTATTTGAAAAAATATTACAGTGACGACTTGCAGAGTGAGGCTCTGATGCTTGTAATAATGGAAAAAGGAAAACGGATGGATCGGGTAGAAACGGAAACGGCTGTGCCATCGAATCAGGAAGTGTATCTTCGTATGGTGATTGATGGGCGTTCCACCTTTTTCTATTGGTCTTTGGATGGTACTCATTATGAGAGAATCGGTGATGTATATCAGACCACGTTGCTTTCGGATGAAGAGTGTGTGGGAGGACAGGGGTTTACCGGCACTTTTGTAGGAATGGTTTGCTGTGACTATTTGATGCATGACAGATATGCAGATTTTTCTTTCCTGGAATGCATTCAAAATGATGAAATGTGATATGAAACTATAGGGTTCATGAAAAACATGCTTGTTTTAGATGATTATCTAAATGAGCATGTTTTTATTTATTCAAATATAATTGTGATATTTTTTGAAAAGTTTAAGATATTTTTTGAAATTAGTATCTGATGTTATTTTGTCTTAAAATCAGCACATTTTGTTATACCACAGTGTGTCAGAATAGTATTATAAATAAGTTGTATAGTATTAGAAATCTTCTTTTAAATAGAGCAAAATGTATAAAAAGAAAAAAGGAGGAAAGAAATTATATGCAAAAACTACAGAAAACAATAGCATGTCTTTTAGTGGTGGTGATGGTATTTATGATTAGCATACCGGAGTCAATCATGCTATGTAAGGCGGAAGAGGAATCAGAATTGCAAGTGTCATTAAATGCAATAGAAATTAAGAATTCAGATAATATTAAGGGTAATATTACTCTTCCGGAGGAGATTGATGGTACACCGCTCGAGTGGACATCATCAAATAGTGATATTATTGATGTGAATCCTGATAATGGTCTGGCTCCGGGTATCGTGAATCGTCCGGAAAATGGAACGGGCGATGCATCCGTTGTATTGACAGTTACTGCAAATAGCGGAACAGAATCAGCCAGCCGTGATATTCCATGTGTTGTTCGCGAACTTCCAAAGGAAGAAGAATATGAGGGATATCTGTTTGCATATTTTACAGGTGGACTTGAGAGTATTTATCTGGCAGTCAGTGAAGATGGATTGAATTGGACGGAAATTAATCGCAAACGTCCGGTATTCACTTCTACGCTAGGAACGAAAGGCTTACGTGATCCATATATTATACGATCCAATGAGGGGGATAAGTATTATATATTAGCAACTGATTTAAAAATTGCAAATACGAGCTGGGGCGATGCCATGCAAAGAGGAAGTAAGAGTATTATCATCTATGAATCAGATGATTTGGTAACATGGTCTGAGCCACGAATGGTTCAGGTAGCATTTGACACAGCTGGTTCTGCATGGGCGCCGGAGGCAGCCTATAATGAAGAAACGGGTGAATATGTGGTGTTCTGGTCATCGAATACATCAGAAGATAATTTTGCCAAATACCGCGTATATTATGCGACTACACGAGACTTCTATACGTTTAGTGATCCGGTTTTATATACGGAGATCGACAATACCAGTAAGATTGATTTATCGGTGATAAAAGCACAGGATAAATATTTTAGATTTTCTTCCATAGCAGCTAATACTGATGCGTATCCGGAATATCCAAATGGCCACATACTGATGGAAAGCAGCGATACATTATTGGGCGAATGGTCTGACGTTTCGTCATCAAGTTTAGATGGACAATCCAGCTCGCATGCGGTAGAAGGACCGGAGTGTTTTAAATTTAACGGAGAAGATAAATGGTGTGTGCTAGTTGATTATTATGGCGGCAGTGGTTATTATCCATTGATTACAAATGATCTCTCTTCAGCAGAATTTGAAATTCCGGAGTCATATGATATGCCGGATGGTGCGAGACATGGTGCAGTCATTCCATTAACTAAGACGGAATACGACAATGTAGTGGCTGGATATCCGAATCAGTCAGTCATATACGATGATACAGAGAAAATTATTCCATCCGAAATTTTTGGAAGTGCTAACGGACAATGGGAAACTTCATCTCCATATTCTAATGCGTTTGATGGTGATTCCACGACATACTTCGATGGACAATCAAACGGATATCTAGGAATTGATGCAGGAGAAACTTGTAAACTCAAGGCAGTAAAGGTGATGGCACGAGAGGAATACACTACTCGTATGTCAGGGGTTATGATTCAGGCATCGAATGATAAGGAGGAATGGAAAACTCTTGCAACTATTACAGAAAGTGATTATTTAGATAATCCGGACTATATGGAAATACCGGTAGAGACCAATAGACAGTATCGTTATTATCGTTTATGTGCTCCGGTCAGTGGAAATTGTAATATAGCAGAAGTAGAGTTTTATCGTGTGAAAGCCCTGCCGGAAACGATCATAGACCTGGATTTTGAATCCGGTTTAAACGAAGAGGGATATTATAATGGTGGCAACGGTATAGCAAAACCGGAATCTACTGTGACGATAGAAGAAGTCATAGTGAATGGTATTGCTTCTAACGGAATGTCAGTGAATTCTGCAGACAAGGGATGCTTGGAACTCTTCAAGAACGATGGCAGTTCTCTTTTGGCGGGTAAAGATGAGATTACCGTTTCTTATTGGGAAAACAATGAGGACAGCAGCACAAGCTGGGCTTTCTTTAGTCATGCAGATGCTTCAGCTCCAACCTATAAGTATGAGAAATATTTTGGAATCATATCAAAAAACACTCAGGTAACAGTTGAAAAGTATAACAATAGCGGCAGCCGTTTAGCAGAAGGTACTGCAGACATTACCGGATTGGATGCCGGATGGAGGCATATAGCAGTGGTATTAACTTCGGAAGGTGCAGATGTTTATCTTAATGGAGAATATCAGGAGAATTATGTAGCAGAAACTACACCATTATCTACGATTCTGGGTGACTCTCCGGTTTCTTATATCGGTAAGTCTACCTGGGGAGGTGGAGAGTACTCTACGCTGAAAATGGATGAGTTTAAGATTTATGATGGCGCTCTTTCAGCAAGCCAGATTTCTCTTGCTATGGATGATATTGATGGTGAAATTGTATATGATCCGGCATTAGAAGAGAATTTCAATGCAGCAGTTGATACGATTGCAAGTAAAATGTTAGCAGATAATACATCCCTTTCATCTGTTTCTTCTAATTTAAATCTTATGACAGCTTTAGATTTAGAAGAGGGAGATGCTGCTATTCATGTAACATGGAAGAGCAGTGATACGAGTGTTATTTCTACTACAGGAGTGGTAACAACACCTGATATTCATTCTAAGGTGCGTTTAACTGCGACAGTATCCTATCAAGACTTCGAAGTGACAAAGACGTTTCTGGCAACGGTGGTACCGGTTTGGCCAGAAGTTGGTAGTATTCAGAAAATTGATATAAAACAGTTGATAGCTGATGGTCAGGTCACTTTGATCGATTCCTATAATTCTAATGGATATGAAAAACGGACAGCTGCCCAGACAAAAGATAATGTTTTAGCAATTAGTGATGGAGACGAGGCAACATTCTCTGATTTCCGTTACACAAATACAGATGGTACTTTATCACCGAATGGTGGATATATTATTTTTGATTTTGATGCAACTCAGGAAAAACGAATTCATAGTGCTTCTATCCTGGCCAGAGCCGATCAGGTAGCCAGAATTAACGGAGCGTTGATACAGGGAAGTAATGATCTGAATGGCGATTGGGTAGATCTTACGGCAAAAGCAGTGAATACAGCGGAGTGGCAAAATCTTTCTGTTCAGAACGAAGACAAATATCGTTATATTCGTCTTTATAATGCCAATAACTGGTATGGTAATCTGGCAGAATTAGAACTATATGAAGTTGTAAATGCTTCCGAAGAACAACCATACGTCACAAATGTAAAAGGAGACGACGTGAATATATTATTTACAGATGTTGACGCGGAAAGCAGAACAATTACACTATATATCAATCGATATGAAGATATCACTGAAGTTCCATTAACATTTGAATTCAAAAATGTCGAAACAGCCAGCACACCGGCGAACGGGACAACAGTTGATTTGTCAAATGAGAAAGAGTATGTGTTCAAATTAGGTGAGAATGAGCTGATCTATACGATTAAGACAGTAATATGTAACAATTCTATCTTTGATGGAAAATATGCAGATCCTGATATTGCATACTTTAATGGTAAGTACTATATTTATCCTACAACAGATGGATACTCCGGTTGGAGCGGAACACAGTTTCACGTATTTTCATCTGAAAACTTAGTTGATTGGGAAGACCATGGTGTTATTTTAGATGTTGCGACAGACGATGTACCTTGGGCTGTTGGCAGTGCATGGGCACCATGTATTGCAGAAAAAAATGGAACTTATTATTTTTATTTCTGTGCAAAGCTTCCAAATGGAAAATCCTGTATCGGTGTTGCAACGGCACCAAGTCCGACAGGCCCGTTTACTGCGGAAGAAACTCCGTTATTGACCGTAGATATGTGTACAGCTGCAGGTATTTCCATGGGACAAACGATAGATCCTTCGGTAGTGATAGATGAAGGTACGCCATATATATTATTTGGTAATGGTAAACCTGCGATAGCAGAATTAAATGAAGATATGCTGTCCATTAAGTCTGAAACACTCCAGAATTATGAAGGAGCAACTGACTTCAGAGAGGCAATTACAGTAACAAAACGAGATGGTGTATATCATTTTACATGGTCCTGTGATGATACGGGAAGTGAAAATTATCATGTAAATTATGGAACATCCGATAGTATTTTTGGTCCGATCACGTATCAATATACACTGTTAAAGAAAGATACTTCAAAGGGAATCTTAGGAACAGGACACCACTCAATTGTGAAGCTGCCGGATCAGGATAAATATATCATCGCATATCATCGATTTGTTATGCCGGGTGATGATATTTCTTCCGGTCAGAAAGGATATAATCGAGAAACCTGTATCGATTATCTTGAGTTTGATGAAAATGGTATGATGAAGGTTGTTACACCAACATTAACCGGAATACAAACAGAAATGGACGTATACAAAATTCTTAACGCAGCTACAGGATTAGTTTCATTAACAGAAGCTGAAAAGGCTGCAGCTGATAGGAATAATGATAATTGTATCACAGCAATAGATGCATTATTATTTGTGCAAAATGAATTAGAAGGAGAAGAATAACATGAGAAAATGGCGGAGGGCTATTGCAACAATCATGAGTTCTGTCATGTTAATAGGAACTGCATTTGAGTCGATTCCGGTTCGTGCTGCTTCTGTTTTAGATGATTTGGAATTACCATACACGGTAGAGGGTTATATGATAACAGGCAATATCACATTGCCAACAAAGGTATCCAACGATTCAAACGTAGAAATTACATGGAGTTGTGATAAACCGGAGATTATTGACGTAAACACTCATGAGTTGGATGGTAATTATGGTGCAAATTATACACAAATTCCGGCAGGTCTTGTTACAAGACCTGCTGAAGATACAGCTGTTACCCTGACGGCTAAAGCGACAATAGATGATCAACAATATTCACGGAATTATTCTGTCTACGTAAAAGCTGCTCCGGAGAAGTCTTATAAAGAGATGGATGAAGATGGGGACTTTAAAGCATATTTATATGCATACTTTTCAGGAGATGAAAATGGAAAGGAGTGTCAGCAAACTCATTTTGCAACTTCAGATGATGGTTTGAATTGGCAGAATCTTAACTATAACCGCCCGGTTATTGAATCTACATTAGGAACTAAGGGCTTACGCGACCATTTTCTGGTTCGCTCACCGGAAGGGGATCACTTTTATTTGATAGCGACGGACTTAGACGCTTCAGGTGGACAATGGTCTCAGTATTCTACAGCAGGAAGCAAGGATATTATGGTTTGGGAATCGGATGATTTAATCCATTGGTCAGACCAAAGAGCGGTTACGATTGCAGATGAGTATACCGGATGTATGTGGGCACCAGAGACATTGTATGATGAAATAACAGGAGAATATATTGTTTATTGGTCAGGACATGATATTAATTCGGATAGTGATACCTATGGAAAGAAAGTAGTGTACTATGTTAAAACAAGAGATTTCTATTCCTTTACACCGCAGAAGAAGTTTGTAGAGCCTGAGGAAAATGATGGAGTGATATCGGGAACGAGTGACAGCTTCATTGATACCACAATGATAGAAGGTAATGATGGCAAGTTTTATCGTGTAACAAAATATGAAGGGGTATCACCGACGCAGGTTTTTCTTGATGTAAGTGATTATCCGTTGGGAAACTTTTCAAGAGTAACAACGAATCTAAGTGAAAAAGATTTTCTTGGAACAGAGGGACCTGGATTTTTCCGCTTTAATAAGGATGACCGTGAAAAAACCGGTTATCAGTATGGTTTGATGCTGGATGGTTATAATGGACCAAATGCAGGAGTAGGCTTCTTCCCTTCCGTTATTGAGTCATTGGATAATACAGAGTCCTTAACATTTACCAGGTTGAAGAGTGGATTTACTATGCCATCAGGTCCTAAGCATGGTGGAATAATCCAATTAACACAGGAAGAATATGAAGCGGTAAATGAGTATTATGGAATTCATGAACCGGAATACAGTGAAGTATTACCGGAACCGGTGGCAAAATATACTTTTGAAGAGAATAACTTAACAGATATTGACGCGACATTTACTACGGGTGCCAGTTTAACAGCAGAGGCAGATGCTTCAGACAGGGTTTTGTATTTAGATGGAACAGCCGATTCTTATATGGAGATTCCTATGCTGACAGATGATAATGGTAAGCCGTTGGAATCTTATACAGTTTCTTTTGATGTCAGGAATAAGACGACAGGAAATTACTTTAACTTGTATATTGGTGATGGTATTAGCCGTTCTACAGGCACGAATTATTTGGGACTCAAGGTTGCAGATACATTATTAGCATCTACGTCCTCAGACTCTGTAGAGAAGAAAATTAATGTTTCCGGAACATCATCACAAGATTCATGGAAGCATTTTGATGTTGTAGTGTCAAATCGCTTTGTCCAAATCTATGAGGATTATTCTCTGGTAGGTACGTTAAAAGGCTATATTATGGAAGATATCAGTCCGGAGGTGATTCGATTTGGGTTTTCCGCATGGAGTACAGATGCAGCATCAAAAGCATATTATGATAATGTAACATTATACTCACAGGCATTATCAGCAGCTGCAGTTTTGGCAAGTGTACCTGAGATTGCCAAACCGGATCCGATATTGAAATACACGTTTGAGGAATCTGACCTGGATTCTATCGGTGCGACGTTTACAACAGGCGCCAGTTTGGTAAAGGATGAGGAACTTGGAAGTCATGTGTTGTACTTAGATGGAACAACCGGTTCTTATATGGAGTTTCCGGCTCTAAACGATGAATCAGACAATCCATTGGAGAGATTTACTGTATCTTTAGATATCAATAACCTTACTACAGGAAACTATTTTAATGTATATATTGGTGATGGAAGCAGTGCCAGTAAAGGAACAGGTTATTTGGGATTAAAGCTTTCGGATTCGGTATTGATATCTACTTCGGCAAATGGAACGGAGAAGAAGACAACAGTCAGTGGAGCCAATGCACAAGAACAATGGAGACATATCGATATGGTGGTCTCGGATGGCATTGTCAAAGTATACGCTGACAGGGTATTGTTAGGAATGTTAGAAGGCTACACAATGGGAGAAATCAATGCATCGGTATTTCGTTTTGGTTTCTCAGCATGGAGTGCAGATCAGTATTCAAAAGCATATTATGATAATATTACCATCTATGATAGAGCTTTGTCTTTGGCAGAATTGACTGCAGATGATCCTTCTTTCGAGAAGGTACAATTATCAGGAAAAGTATTTCATTATGATTTTGAAGAAATATCAGAAGAAGGTGTAGTAACAGATATTTCCGGTAACGGAAATGATGCAACAGTTGGTACGGTTACAACGACGACCTTTGGGGATAAAACTGCCCTTTCTACTGATGCATCATCAACATATGTAACGATGCCGAATAATATTTCGGATAATCTGGATGAATATACGATTTCCATGTGGGCATCTCCACAAGTGCGTGCTGCGAACATTCATAACAAGAAATTATTTAATTTTGGCAGTAATATGTATTTTGTGGCACAGGGTAATACATCTCACTCTTATCAGTCCTGGATGTATCAGGGAGGAATATCGAAAGATTTCACAATGAATATCGCACCTTCCAGCGTGCCAAATTCCAATTGGAATCATGTGCTGTTAACACAAAGTGGAGATACGGTCTCCCTTTACGTCGACGGAGTGTTGTGGGGAACCATGGAGACAACCTCAAAATTAAGTGATTATCAATCGGTAAATAATTACATAGGAAAAGAATTTGCAACGAATCTTGCTGATGTAAAATTATATGATCATGCACTTTCTTATTCGCAGATTTTATATGATGCAGCATCTGTATATGATACTTCATATGAGATATTGAATTATATTGTAAATGCATATGTCCCATTTGAAACGAATGTTTTTAAAGATGATATTAGTCTTCTTACTGCTGAGGAAGCAGCAGATGGATATACCTTATCATGGAAGTCAAGTGATGAAAGCATTGTGACGAATGATGGTAAGGTAACGAGACCGGAAGAGGGAAAGGCTGCTGTTACATTAAAAGCGACATTTTCTTTGGGTGGACAACGAATGGTGAAAGAATACGAAGTAATCATTTTAGGAAATGATTATTATGATTTCCAAGTCGCTGTCAAAAATAAAAAAGATGTTCTTGTCCAACAAGACATGTTCGGTCTGTTTTTTGAGGATATCAACTATGCGGCAGACGGTGGATTGTATGCGGAAATGGTAGAAAATCGCTCTTTTGAAACGATTATGCATAATAATAACGATGCAGCCACAGAAGAGACATATTTGGATTCGGGATATGCGTGGAGTGCAGTTTCCGGTACGATGGAATATCGGACAGAAGAACCATTAAATGATAAGAATCAACATTATTTATCCTTTCATGGTACAAGCTTTAAGAATAAAGCCTATGAAGGAATGTATATCGAGGAAGGAAAGAAATATAAAGTATCCTTCTATGCAAAGTCTGACAGCTACGCTGGCAGTATTCAGGCAAGTTCACAAAAAAATGACGTTGTAGGTATGTCTGGAACGATAGCTTCCGGAATTACAAATGAATGGAAAAAGTATGAAGCGGAGTTAACAGCAACAGCGACGGTGCGTAATTCTGATTTTATCATTACATTATCACAGGAAGGTCAAGTTGATTTTGATATGATTTCTGTATTTCCTGAGGATGCTGTGTGTGGAGTTTTCCGAAAGGATTTAGCAGAAAAATTAAAAGCATTACATCCGGGATTTCTTCGATTCCCAGGTGGTTGTGTGATTGAGGGCTGGGATTTAGACAATCGCTACCAATGGAAAAATTCAGTAGGTCCGGTTGAAGAAAGAGTGCAGAATTGGAACCGTTGGGCTACGTCCAATCGTCCAAATTATTTAGATTATAACCAGACTCTAGGTTTAGGATTCTATGAATACTTCATTCTTTGTGAATATTTAGATTGTAATGCAGTACCGGTTCTGAATGCAGGCTTATCTTGTGAATATCAAGGCAAAGAAACTGTACCGATTTATGAAGCAGATGGTGTGACGTATACCAGTGAGTTTTGGTCCTATATTCAGGATGCCTTGGATTTAATTGAGTTTGCAAATGGTGATACTGATACAGAATGGGGAAGACTACGTAAAGAAATGGGCCATGAAGCATCATTCAATCTGACTATGTTGGGAATTGGTAATGAACAATGGGAATTAAATGGAAATCAATGGTATACACGATATGAGATTTTTGAAAAAGAGATTCATAAAGTGTATCCTGATATGAAATTAATCTCAACGTCAGGTCCGTCTGCTTCCGGTTCCAGTTTCAATAGTGCATGGAGTTGGATTCGTAATAATGCAGCAGAGAATGATAGTTTTACATATGCAGTGGATGAGCATTATTACATGAGTCCTGAATGGTTTTTGGCAAATGATACCCGTTATGATGGATATGACCGTAATGTGAAAGTATTTGCCGGAGAATATGCAGCACATACGACATTAACGAGTGATGCAGGTAAGAAGAACAATTTGGAATCAGCGATTGCAGAAGCTGCGTTCTTAACAGGTGTTGAACGGAATGCAGATGTTGTAACGATGGCATCCTACGCACCATTGTTTGCGCGAATCAATTATGTGCAATGGGCTCCGGATATGATTTGGTTTGATGATAAGGATTCTTATGCTTCGCCGAATTATTATGTGCAAAGTATGTATTCTAATAATCTGGGAGATTATACATTACAGTCAGAGATAAATAATGAACTGGACAAATTCTATCAGTCAACATCATATGATGCTGAAACTGGCGATATTATTATAAAAATGGTAAATCCATATGAATTGGAACAAAAGGCTGATATTGTATTAGATGAATCTTTTGGACTGACAGGTACAGCTCAGATTCAGTTATTAACCGGAACAGATCCTGCCCAGTATAATGCAATCAATTCTGAGAACAATATTGAAACAATTACTTTCGATATAGAAGTTGAACACAGTTTTCGTTATATTATGCCTGCCTATTCTTTTGTAGTTATGCGTGTTCATACGAGGGCAAATATGATAGATATTGTAGATGCTTCATTAGAAGATGAAACATTAACTTATGATATTGCAGTTGGTGCAGAAGCAGACAAGAGTGATGTTTATGTAGCATTATATCAGAATCATAAGCTGTTAGATGTGAAGAAAAACCAGTTAGAAGGAGCTTTCTCGGTAGCAGCCGGAAAGGAATATCAAATAAAAGCAATGGCCTGGGAACAGGATACCATGAAACCGGTAACAGACAGTGTTCAGTGGACAGTAACCGGTGGATATGCCGGAGAGCCAGATGCACAATATAGTTTATTGAGTTACACGACAGATGGTAAGGAATGTTATGGTACCTGGGCAAATGGTACTGCATTGATCGGAAACAGTCTGCATTTGGCAGTTTCTGCCGATGGTGGCGAAACATATGAAGCCTTGAATGAAGGCGTTGGTGTCTTGTTTGCTGAGGCTGATTATGAAGAGAGCAATCCGGTCAATGGAACTGCAAAAATGCTGGTGGATCCATGTATTTTCAGAATGGCAGATGGAACTTATGGAGTCATTGCGAGTCGTTCCAATCAGTCACTGACAACTGCTGATTCCAAGGATGGTTCTGCCATGATTTATCAATCGGATGATTTGATTAATTACAATTTCTTAGGATATTTACCCTTGGATAATAGTAAAGTATCGGAATTGAATTGTACTTACGCAGACTCAGTGTATACAATTTCATGGACCGACTCGAGTGGCATCCGTAAATCAGCTGTGACAACTGATTTTAAAAAGGTAAACGATACAGTGGAAATAACAGATTCATATGAGCGTCCTACATCCAATCTTTCTACAGCGGTAGGAACTAATGTAATTTCCATTGATGCGAAAACATATCAGCAATTGAAACGTAAATTAATGACTCCGAAAAATATTGGAGTTGAAAAGCTGGATGATGTCGTAGTATCCGTTGGCGGAGAACTGCAAATGCCAAAGTATGCAACAGCAAAATATAGCAATGGTTCAACTTCTGATTTCTCTGTAAACTGGGATACATCTACTCTGGATTTATCGAAACAGGGAGAATATACAGTCAGTGGTACGATTCAAACAACAGACTATAATACGAGCTTGATTCCAAATCGCGCGGATCCTTGCGTTTTGAAATACGAAGACGGTTATTATTTTGTTGCTACAAGAGATTCCGGTGGGCAAACTGTTATTTATATTCGACATGCTGACACACTTAAGGGACTGGCAACGGCAGAAGAATATTTGATTTATGATGGTGGTAGCAATTTAGTATGGGCTCCTGAATTACATGAGGTAAATGGCACTTTAACGATTTATTTTGCTACCGGTTCTGTATGGAGTGAAGTGCAATCCCATGTCATGACTTTAGAAGGCTCCGATCCAACTAATGCGGATGATTGGTCTACTCCTGTCAGAATTACATTGCCGGATGGAACGTATCTGTGTACTAACGGAATCTCACTTGATATGACATACTTTGAATGGGAAGGCAAGAGTTATCTGGCATGGGCTCAGCGTGTTATTGGCGATAGTCAATATGGCACAGGAAGTTCAGATATTTTAATCGCAGAATATCAACCGGAAGAGAGTATGACAAGCGTTGTGACTACCCCGGTAACTATTACAAAGCCTTATTATGCATGGGAGCGTTCCAGAACACCAGTCGATGAAGGACCATATACTTTAGTTCACGATAATCGACTATGCATGACGATTGCAGCGAATGCAACGGATTATTCTTATGGAATTAAGTTATTGACCTTGAAGGAAGGTGGTAATCCACTGCTTCCGGAAGATTGGCATACAAAAGGATTCCCAATCCTGTCTACAGCTAATAATAATGCAGAACCGGGACCGGGACATAGTAGCTTTACACAGGATGAGGAAGGTAATGATGTTTTGGTTTATCACTGGGGAAAAGCAGGTTCTGGCAGGACAACCACAATGAAACGTGTGCATTATGATGAAAACGGAGAACCGATTTTAAATATTCATAGAGGTACTCAGATTCGAAGTAAATATAAAAATGTAACCGTAAAAGTTGTTGTCAAATAAATAGGTAATTGCGAAACTCGCTAAGCTCGTTCGCTATCTTGATGAAAAACAAGGA
>JBJELB010000024.1:0-16611 GCA_051878935.1 Lachnospiraceae bacterium
AAGGTGCTATAGAAATGGGGGCAAAGCTATTTATGGTTTTGACCCCAACATCATATTATATAATTTTCGTATGAAAATCAATAATATGGATTACAGAATTGGTTGTATGTATATTAAAAAAAATAGATGCTCAATTATTGTGAATTGATGCCCCTTCCTTCCATTTTATACCAATAGGTAGTCTTGATATTTGTTTTCATGTTCTGCCTAATGTCTGGCGAAGCCTAGATATTAGGCGAGATTTCTTAAAAAATAGAATAGGAGAATATGATGAATATGAGGAAGAAAAATGTAAAAAAGCTTTTTGTAATTACTATGTGTATTTCTCTTGTGTTTCTTTTTGTTGGGTGTGGTTTTAAAGAGGAAACCGTAGAAACGAATACGTTGCGTATTATGCTTATGGGGGATGAGCCAAAAGGATTTCAAGAGGTTCTAGCAGAGTTTTATGAAAGAACGAAGGATGATTTGAATATTACTCTTGATATCACATGGGTTCCGCAGGGTGATTACAAAGATAAATTGAGCGTGAAAATGATGGCAGGAGAAGATTACGACCTGGTTTTTGATGCCCCTTGGTGTCATTTGCGTGAGTTAACAAAGGATGGGGTATATGCTGATATTAGTGCGTACTTACACAATGAAGAGTATCCCGGACTAAAAGCGGCGTTTTCTGAAGCGTATATGGATAAGAACAGATACTTTGGAAAGAATTACTATTTTCCATTGGAGCAGTCCTATGGTTCGGGTGTGACCGGCATTATGTACCGTAAAGATTTAGCAGACAAATATGGCGTTGGAAAAGTGGACTCTGTGGAGAAATTACAGGAATTCTTTGATGTAATATTAGAAAATGAAAAAGACATGACACCACTAGCAGTCACACAGTCCAGAGGATTTTATCAATTCCAGAGAATCGATGAGGCGGCGCTGGAAAAGGCGAATATACATAGAATCGTTGTGAGTGGTTCTCCATATTATGTTTTATTAAATGAGGATAGAACAAAAGTAGTAGAGATCGTACCGGAAGGTATTGGTGACGAAGGCTTTGCAGATTTTCCGGAAGGATTTAATTATGATTTTGCTATGGATCGATATGATTTATTACAAGACTGGAACAAATACCTGAGTACGGATTCTATGAGCTGCTTAGATGCAGATACTCCGTTCTATGGTGGAAGGGCAGCAGCGATCTGTAGCGACATTGGTTCATGGTATACATCAGAGCAAAAGATGAAAAGTGCTATTCCGGATGCAGAAGTAGATTTATTTTTGGATGACCCGGATCAGGTTGCTATGAAGGAGAAATCTATACCAACCAGCTATTTGGCGAATAACTGTATCTGTATTCCGGAAGTTTCAAAGAAAAAAGATATGGCCGCAAAATTTCTGGATTGGGTTTTCTCTTCTCAGGAAAATAACGATCTGTTCACCTTGGGATTGGAAGGGCGTGACTGGAAAGCAGCAGAGGATGGAACCTATGAAGTATTGGATCTGAATTATTTCTTCCCGGGCTATACCCTGAGCTGGAATCCTCATTTTAAGAGATTTCAGTCAGGTATGACACAGGAACAGAGAACCTATGAAGAGTACACATTGAAAGAGGAATCTTATATTGGTACTCCGTTGGCTGGTTTTGTGTTTAATCAGGAACCGGTGAAGACAGAGATTGCGAAAGTAAGTGCGATAAATAGTCAGGTGTCGACTCCAATGGGACATGGATTAACAGTAAAGGGATATGATTCGATTCGTGAAATGAGAAAAGATAATGTTGCTCAAAGTATGAAGTCCGGTATGCCGGAGATTATGTCTGAGATAGAGAAACAAGTGAATGAATTCTTACAGACTCAATAAGATTGGGGGAACGAAGATGTACAAAATGAAACGAGGAATAACATTTGTCGTGGTAGCAGTATTGTCAGCAAGTAATCTTCCTGTGATATCATCAGCAAAAGCAGCTAAGCCAACGGTGATGGAAAAAAAGATCGTGCTGTATGTCAATGGCGACGCAGCATCAGCAAAGCAAAAAATAACATTGAAAAAAAATAAAGGATATCAGGTTACCTATCGCAGTGCCGACAAAACCGTTGTAACTGTTACGAAAAAAGGCGTAGTTAAGGCAAAGTCAAAAGGTAAAACGAAAGTAACTGTTACATTTCAGAAAGGCAGTGTTACGGTAAAACGTAAGGTTACGGTAAGAGTAAAGAAGTATAAGGCAGATTGTGTGTTAACCGCTGCACAAACCGGAAGTAAGACAATATGTGTTCAGGCATCTGCTCCCCTAAATTCCGAAGAAGAGATACAAGTCCTAAAGAATGGCAGCAGGGTTTCCGGTTGTAAATGGACCTATTCGGAAGATTATCAAACGATAGAGATTACATTGCCATATGCGATTCAGGAGAAAGAATACAAGATTCAGATTGGTGAACTGGAGACGAGTGTAGCCGGCGAAGTTGCGGTAGTAACAGACATCGTGATTGATGATCGGTTTAAATTAAATGCGGCATCGTTATCTGATAAAGTGACAGGTGGATATGTTCGTTATCAGATACTGGATCAGTTTGGTGGGGATCTAACTGCGGATACAAAAGTAGACGTATATTCCAGTATGGGTGCGGCAGCAGCCAATATTCGTACCGGATTAATCAGTGTATCAGAGGGAACGGAAGGAGATTCCATTTTCCGGAACTATCAGCTTGGCAATAAGGTTGTGATCACCTTGCGGTTGGATGACGGTACCAGTGCTACAAAAGAATGTGTTATGAGTGATATGTCGATTGCTTATGATTTCTCAGTTTCAGAACTATACAATGCAGAAGGTCTGGCTTTGACGGACTCTTTTGATGGCGAAGATGAGTTCTACATTTTGTTTGATGTCAAAGACCAATATGGTGATGTTCATAATGATCTTAGAGATGATATGACGAAGAAGGTTATGGATACCTTAGAAGTTTCCATGACTGCCTGCAATACCAATCTTCTTATTGAGGAAAACACGAACCGGGCACAGAACGAAAAACATGCAGTCTTTACCAATGTGGAAAAAGAGGGTAAAAAGTATATTGGATTGAAATTAGAGGTAGAAACGGATACAGTAGCGGAACAGGGTACAGCAATCCTGCGAATGTTTGGATGTAGCTCTTATAAGATGCAACAGGCAGATATCGTTGTAAACTATGGAACAACCGTTCATACATTTTCAGCAGAGCCGCTTGAAGCGGTTGTATTAGGAGAAGATATCGAATTTGACTATACGGCTCTTGATGTGAATGGAGAACCGGTTACGGATCTGGCATCTTTGAAGGATTTGTTAAAGAATGAAGATCGTTCGCTAACTGATTTTGGCAAGGATTTTAAATTTGTGAGGGAAGGTGAGCAGATTAAGTTGTATCGCAAGAGCGATGCTTATGGGAATATAAGCGTAGGCTATGCATCTACCGTTGTGGTAACGCGAACCCATCAAAGCGCACAAATCTTTTATGAATTACTTGCAAAATCAAGACCTACATACATCGTAGGATATCATGGGAAAACAGTGGATACTATGCCAAACAATGCAGTAACCTTTGAAACGAGATATTTTGATTTCGAAGACCAGTATGGCAGAAGTATGCTGATAGAAGATGTATATCAGTATGTAAATGATTTCCGTATCAAGATTGAAACAAATGTGGAAGACTTTCAGGAAGTGTCCGGTGATGGTACGATGACACTTTCTTCTAGTGGTTCGAGAAGTGTTACTCCAAGCTATACATCCGGTACGAAAACAGTTAGCTTTAAGCTGGTTTCTGCAACTGGTCTTGATATCACAGATGGCGTTTATAACCAGCATGCAGCCAATGCCCGTTTTGATAATCTGTCAAAATGTTTTACAGAAGCCAGCGCATATGAGATGGACATGACAGTTGTTCCTTTTAATAAGATTAAGGAATTTGAAGTAAGTGCAGTACCATTGTTATATGCCGGTGCAGCGGAAGGTAATGCGTATGCATATGATATTGAAGTATATGGTATCAGTAATAGCAACAAAGTATTGATTCCGAATGAGCCGGAATATTATAGTGTAGTATTGCCAACGGAAGCAGATATTGCAGTAACGGATGGTAATAAGAATGTCGGTCTTGCATACGGAACCGGTACCGGTAAATTATATTCTGTTTTCAATTATGGAGCAGGAGACGATGGAGCAGATGATTTCTATGTAAATGGAGACATTGTATCAGAATTAAAACGTAAGATTGAAATTGTCATTGGAAGCAAGCAGACACAAGTAGTCAGACAAGAAGTAACAGTGTCTAAAGAAGAACCAAAGGTTTCCAAGATTACACTGCGTTATCCATCTGATTATACACAAGATGTAACAAAACAGGGAAAAGTGGTAGATGCACAATACAAGATATCTGCTTCGGAATTAAATTCTGATCCGTCTATGACATTCTTAACATGTATGGATGTTACCGATCAATATGGTGCCAGTACAACAGGTGATAAACAGACAGAATTAGATGTTTCTCAATTGACACCAAGATTCTTTATTAATGATATCGAAGTGGAACAGGGAAGCATATCAACAAGATTGATTAAGAATAACGGTACAACGAAACCATCCTATTCCGGCTTTAAAGCAGGCGATACCTTTGTTCTGACCTACAAGTTTGGAGATGGAGTAGAAGCATCTATGGATATTCTTGTATATTAAGGAGGACATATGGCTAGAAAAATTGTAAAGAGAATCATCAGTCTGGCTTTAGTTGGTGCGATGATTTTGACGGATCATATTTCTTTGTGTGGTCTGACACCAATAGAAACGGTTCAGGCAGAGACTGCTGAAACAGTAATAAAAATTAAACCGGATGCAGAGACCTTCATAAACGGAGGTTCTGTAGACTATAATGGAAATGCGAATTCTTTGATATTATTAGGTCGTAAACGATATTTTTTGACCAGATTTGATATGAGTTCTATAGCAGAACAGGTAAAAGCCAACAATCAGATGGTATTGAAAATGGAACTCGTATCTATGATTGGTGATTCGGATACCAATACCGCTACGATTCATTCCATGACAGACCATAGCTGGGCGGAGGCACCGGCGGAAGCCACCTATCGTACGGTTGGCGGCAAATGGAATTCTGATGTCATGGATGCACAACAGGGCAAAGGAGAAGGCGAAGAATTGCGTCTGGATGTAACAGGCAGTTACGAGAACCTAGGCTTAGATACGGAATACAGCACAAAATTGTCTTATGCAGTAACCGGAAGCGGCAGTGACGGATATGATGATCGGATTACAGACGAAGCATGTATTTCTTTAGTATGGGATTCGACCTATCTGGAAGTGACATTAGCTCCGAATACAGAAACCTATCAGAATATGAGAGATTACAATTCGGCGAAACGGGCAGCGGCTATGATCAAAGGGCTATATGGCGGACGCACATTATATAACGACATCATATTGCCTAAGACAGCATATGGGGTGGATGAGATTCAATGGGAATCTTCGGATGAAACATTTCTTACGAATGAAGGTGTCGTTACCCGTCCGGATAAAACAGCATTAGATGATGAAATTATCACGATGCAGCTTACTATTATCAAAGGCTCACAAGCATATACCGATGAGTTGAAATTTATCATTGCGCAGGAATATCCATATATATATCCTACAACACAAGGTATGGTTTATTATGCGAGCGGAACGGTAAATAACGGAATTAGTGCAAATACAACACTTGGTGAGATAGCTGATAAAAACAGTGCCTATGGAGTGCATCAACAGATTTTTGTCGGACGTTCCAGAATAGGCATCTTTGAGATACCATTGGAAGAAGTAGACGAACAGGCATCGAATATTGTTTTCCATCTAACCGGATATGGAACCTCTGCTGCGACAGATGTAGGTATCTATGTTGCAGAATTAAAAGATGAATTAGCAGGACAGGGAGAGTATCCGATCTCAGAGGAAACCGGTAATACGATTTATAAGGAAACTCATTATGAATGGAAGAAACATAATACCGGAATTACGATGGAGATACCAAAGCTAAATATAACCAATAGTGTGGATCTGACGGAGGTCTTTATAGAAGCAAAAAAGGCCGGTAAAGAATCCTTGATCTTAGTGTTGCATTGTGAAGGCGATGTAGCAGGTGCATTATATTCTCCACTAGGTGATGCTTCCAGACAAATATATATTCTTCAGGAGAATTTACCGGTAGAAGAACGCTTTATCCAAGTGGCAAAAGATATCAATCAATATGATGAAGATACTTTCTTTACTGACTTTATCCTTCCGAGCTATTATGGAAATGGTATTTCTGTTGAATGGTCAAGTGGTAATAATGATGTTATTGAATTGGTTCAGAAAGATGATAGCTTAATCGCGCGTGTGCATAGACCTGCAGCAGATTCAGCATTAGATGCAGTTGTATTATTACAGGCACATCTGGTATATCGTTATGATACAACACAGACAAAGGATATCCGGATTAACATTAATGTTCCAAAAGAACAGAAATTTGTAGGAAATCAGGGAGAGTCTTTCAAGAACCTGATCACATTTGCCAGAAAGACCTTAGCAGAAGAAACAGACTATAAACCGGAAGCAGAACGAGTGAAACCGGAAGTGGATGAAGAAGGTGTTGCAGCTACTGCAGGCGACTTGGGAGTATTATCCAAAGAAGCTTATGATGCTTTTAAACAGGTAGTAGATGAAGCGGAAGCAGAAACCAATCCGGAAAATTATTTTTCAAAGATGCAGCGTATCATTCGTTATGGATATGATTACATGAATTCCGGACTACAGGATAATAAAATCTATAAAACGAAATTAAAAGAGTATCAATTATATCTAACAGAAGGTAACACGTTATGGTATTCCCAGACACGCTCTATGGTAAGAGCATATGTCTGGAAAGCAAAGGCTTGCCTGTTAGTGGAACCGGAATTATATCCGCAAAGTGCAAAAGATGTATTGCAGGTTCAGATTGACCGTGCAGAGAAAGCATTAGCCGGTACCCTGCATTATGAATTTTCCTTAAACAGACAGTTTAATAAAGCATATGATGACCAGATGCTTCGTAAGACGTTGTCTGAGTATGTTCGTATCAATCGGTTTGGTCGTGAACAGTGGGGTATATTAGATGCGACAGAATGGTATCGAGATCAATCGATTCTTATGGATGCCTATTATAGTGAGAGATTAGAGAGTAATTATGAAGGTACCGTTCAGCGTAATAACGCATGGAGAACAGATGCCGGACTTTTAATTGGGAATTATTCCTTTTCCTTTGTGCAGGCTGATTTGAGTAATATAAAAACAGAAGATATTTATTCCTCTGCATTTGAAGGATATGGAACCTCTGACGGCGGCGGATTTATGGAACTAAATGATGTTCCGGATTATTCCATGGATGAAATCAAAACATTCAGTTCATTGCTTTCAAGTCAGCATGAAGCAGGAAAAACGCTTCAGATTGATGACGTTGAAAAGAACAAGAAATCCCTAAAGATTGATTTCAAACCAAGTGGTGGTGGAGACAATACACTTAATATTACTGATACAGTCCTTCAGAGAATTGAAGATGGTAAATCAGCAGTAACCATTGAATTTCAGCCAAGAGATCTGGTAAATGTATCTTCCAAATATTCCGGATACGAGAGACGTGCTGATAATTTACCATATATCCGTGTAACATATCGTATGGTTAGCACACAGCAGTTCAAAGACAAATATGAGGATTTTGTCGGCAAACAGGAACAATGGTTAAAAGATGCAAAAGGATATACCGGAGATATCAGCAATGCGAATGCCGGTGAATATCCACAGGATAAGGTAGACGCAGCGAAAGCAGCAATGGCTGCCTTAGAGCAAAGCTATGCCGATAATTATCCGATCGGTAATTATTATCCAATTGCAGAAGCTATGATTGATTTAGAAGATGCGGTTGTAGACATGAGAGATCATGTAGCGTTATCAACAGAAATCGATCCTACCTCTAACTTCTTCTTTACCGTAGATGAATTTGAAGAAGTAAAAGAACGAATAAAGACTGACACCGATTTGAAAAGCTTTTATGAGAAGAATAAATCGATATGTGATAATGCAGCTTCCTGGCAGGAATATAAAGAATTGTATGAAACCTTAAAAGAAAAGGATCTTGCTTCGATAAAAGCCAGAGATGAAAAATACCGTATCTGGGCAGGAAAAGGAAGACTTGGCTTTACTGCTCCTAAAGGTACTACGCAAGCATATCTAACGATTGAACTGCCATCGGAAGAGAATGATGCAGCTACCGATGGTTATGCAGGACATGTATGGGTAGATGATATTTCCTTAGTAGCAACAACAGTAACGGATACGGTTGCAGTTGTAAACAGCGGATTTGAAAAGGGTAGTGGCACCAAACCGATGGGTTGGACGTTTATGGGAAACGGTAATGCTGTCGGACAGTGGCAGACAACCAATTCTAATCTGGCATTATCTGGTAAATGCTCTTTGTATTTAGAAAACCCGGATGCGAACAGTCATGCAATCTGGCAGTCTGATCCTTTTACTATGCCTCCGGATTCCTATTCCATGTCTGTTAATGTGAAGCAACATGGTAAATTTAAAAACGGAACGATCTTCACGATGCATTTCCTGGATGCGGATGGAAGGGATTTAGGAAGCTCGGAAGGGTTTGCAGTCAATGATATCGGTAATATCAAAGACATAGATGGAAAAGGAGTACCATCTCATAACCTATTATATCAATCAGCTACGATTACTTACCTGTTAACGGATAATATGGATTATGCATATCAGGCAAAATATGCATTGCTTAATTATTTGAATGAGTCTTGTCAGGGTATTCGGGGTTGGAATATTGAACATGCGCGTCCTGCTTATGGTGACGTATATGGTGCGGTTCAGTTAGGTCGTATGTTGAATTCCATGGGTACCATAATCCCAATCCTGCGTCAGGCAGGAGTATTCACGGAAGAAGAAGAGGCGTTAATCGCACGACTGGGACAGTTCCAAATTGACTCTTGCAGTGATATGAGAGATTTGACTAAGGTAACAGAAGCAGAAGCGGCATATGATACAACAAACTGGGAATTTGATATGGTTCACGGCTCTGCAATGTTTGCAATGGCATTTTCACAAAGCGATGCTATGCCATATGCGCAACGTTATATTTTTAATGGTACTCATTTTATCAAAGGTCAGCTTCTGATTAATATGCGTGATGGTGTATGGCCGGAATCGGTGCGTTATCATGGAGCATTCTTAGGTAAGATGGCAGTATATGCCAGAGTATGTCAGAAGGTTATGAACAAAGACTTCTGGACGGATCCGGAATTCTCGTTGGTAGACAGCTTTAAATATTACGTTATGATTCAGACTCCTGCATTTGCCAATGGTAATATTTCCACTCCAACCTTCGGTGACCATATATTCTCGAGCGGTGATGAGTTTAGCTGGCTGGGATATTATTGGGATACGATTTACCAATATGATAAAGAGTTGGCTGCGCAGGTTTATGAGACATGGGTACGTGCAGGACGCCCATCATCTGAAACAGGTTCCGAAGATAATATGTTCCAGAACTTCTTTGGACGTGGCGAATTCCCGGGTGGAACATCTGCTTATAAAGGTTCTTTGAATTTAACATCCAATGATTTTGCTAAGAAGTATGGTAACTTTATTTTCCGTAATAATTTTGGCGATACTGAAAAAGAAAGTTATATGGCAATATCCATGAATCCGGTTGAAGTAGGACATAGCCATCCGGATCAGACAGCATTCGTGATGTATGCAGATTCTGTTCCATTGGTTATTGACCCGGGTATTGGAGATTATTGGGGTGCGAATAAAGCAGCTCTTCGTTCGCCGGCATCGCATGCCATGGTATCTTATAAGAACGGTGTGAATACAGTCCGTGACAGCCTGGGTACAACGGAGCTTAATCGATGGTATGTATCCGATAAGATGGATACGATCAAAGGTACAACCGGAAGTAGTATTGGTACCGATGGTAGTATTTCCAGAACAATTAACTTTGTCAAAGACGAATTTGAAGCATATATTATCTGGGATCAGGTTTCCGGTGCCACACAAGGTACCAGATGGGCACTGCCGGTTCTTACCGAGACTCCACTGTCGGACACAATAGATGGTAATCATGTAAGGGCAGACGGATTTGGTGATATTAACTTAGATGTATATATATTAGAAGGAAACACAGCTTCCTATAAATTAAGCAGTGTGATCCCTCAAGGTAAATATCCAAATAGGAACGGTTCTAAGAAGCCAATTACAGATATTATTCATATTGATAATGAATTGAATGATAACTATCTGACGGTATTATTCCCACAGAATGAGAGAAGAGGTGCGATAACTACGTCAGAGGTTTCCCTGACAAACAAAAATCAAAAAGTAAAAGCATACAAGATTACTCATAGTGGAGGAAATTCCATCTATGTAGTAACGAATGACAGTAAAGTAGATGAAACCGTAACGTTAGGCACTCCGGTACAGAATCTCGCGGAAATTGACGGAGAAGTCTCCAAGGATGGAGTGGTAGCAGTGCCGGCATATTCTATGGCAATTCTATCCACGAATGTGTCAGTTAAGAATGTGAATAGTAATGAAACCACAACTTCCCAAAATACCGGTGGTGGCGGTGGCGGAATCGTATTAGCACCTACGGAAAGTTCTGCTTCCGATGATGAAATAAATGCCGGAGACAGCATTTCTACAATTTCTGTTCCGAACAAGAAGCTGGTTATCACTAAGGGTGGTACATGTAAGTTTAAGATTGCGAACTTAGTGGATAGCGATACAGTTACATACAAGAGCAGTAATAAAAAGGTTGCAATAGTTACCAAGAAAGGGAAAGTAAAAGCGAAAAAGGTTGGTAAAGCTCTTATTACGGCAACGATTACGAGAAATGGTGTAACAACAACCGTTTCAAGAATTGTAAAAGTTAGAAAACCTAAAGCAGAAAAAAATTAAAAGTTGCAGTAACAGTAAAATAACAGGAGGAAAGACAACATGATAAGAAGAATGAAGAAATTCGTTGCAATGGTAACGGCTCTTACAATGCTGGCTCCTACTTGTGCTATTCGTGTAAAAGCAGAAGATACGACACTCAAGGGCTCTTGGGTGTCCGTATTTGATACAAGTGAAGCTGCTACAAATCCGTGGGAATTAGGAAAAGATAAAAACACCGGAAATGGTGATGATGATGGTACTTATCGTGTCAGTAGTATACAAGCTCCCTGGACTGCGACATTAACGATACCGGATGAAATCATCGAAGAACCGTGCATGGGTATGCAGGTAGATGTTTCCGGCCTAAAGGGCGGTACCAATTACAAGATTACCTACGAAGTAAGTGGTAGTGTGGTCACAAGCAGTACAAGTAAGCCGCGTGGCACTTATTTCAATTATGAGATGCTGACTTCAACGTTGAGTAGAACATCTTATAAAAATGATTTGAATCAGATTTACTCTCTTACAAAAGAAGATGACCCTGTAGAGCAATCCTATGAAGTTACTATGGATCCCGATGCAGAGGTTCTACGTTTGAAGTTTTTATTACGAAGAGTGGATGCAGCTAGTACCGTTACCATTAGTAATGTAAAAGTATATGAATGGGTATATGAAAAAGCTTCTATATCAACGGTAAATAATGGGGTTATGGATGATACAACGATTACATTGGATGAGGCTGTAACGGTAGCTGAGTTGAAAGAGGCAATTACAACCAATCCGGCAGATGCTGTGATTGAAGTATATAGTGATACTTCCAAAGAGAGTTTGTTGTCAGATACGGACACAATAACAGGAGGAAATATTATTACGGTTTCCGCGTCCGAATATGTATCACAGGATTACTCCATTAAGATTAAAGAATCTGTAATCTATGGAGAGGCAAGTGTTGTTTCCGTACAAAATGGAAGTCTATTAGATGATGGTATCTTCCTATATGAAACAATGACTGCAGCAGATGTAAAAGCTGCAGTAGTAACCAATCCGACGGATGCAACGATAGAGGTATATAGTGATAAGACTATGACCAGCATGCTTGCAGATACCGATACCATTGTGGATGGTAATTATGTAAATGTATATGGTAGTGGATATACTGATAAAGGATATATGATGTTTGCCAGTGCCGGCACAACTACTAAGGGTAAATGGAAACAGGTTTTTGACATGAATCATAGTACCTATAATCCATGGGCATTAGGAAGTGATAGCAATACCGGAAATGGAAAGGATGATGGTACGTGTCGTGTCACTTCTACAGCAGCACCATGGACAGCCACCATTTCGATACCGGATACTATTAGTGAGGATCCTTGTTTAGGCATGCAGGTAGATGTTTCCGATTTGACACCCGGAGGCAATTATAAGATTGTATATGAATTGCAGGGTAATTTTACTGCGAATGGTTCTTCAACACCTAGAGGAACATATCTGAATGTCAGCTCATGGGATACAAAGGTTTCAAGCAGAAAGCAGAACATAACGAACTTGAATGAAGTCTATACCATGACCGGTGAAGACGGTAATCTCGTTAAGACATACAATATTGCGATTGCAGGAGATGCTTCCGTAATTCGTCTTACTTATCAGTTGAGACGTGTCTTTGCATCCAGTACGGTAACAATCAGTAATGTGAAAGTCTATGAATGGATATACGAAGAAGCAACGCTTGATTCTATAACAACAGCAACGATAGTTGATGATAAATTAGTGGTTGATGATTTCATGACAGTTGGAGAACTGAAGGCAGGTATTACAACCAGTCCGGCAGATGCCACGGTTGAAGTATATAGTGACAGTGCAAAATCAACATTACTTACTGATACCGACACCATCGCGGAAGGTGTGTGTGTATATGTTTCAGCAGACCGATATGTTGCGAACGAATACACGATTAAAGTATCCGGGCTTGCGGTATTAAGCATGATTACTGATGAATTCACCGATGCCTTAACAGAGTGGTTACAAACGAATCAGGCTCAGTATGATCAGCTTACCGGTAATGTAGCGTTACCAACGATTCAGATGCTTGATAATGAAATATTGACAAAAGCCTTCAATACCTATCCATTAATCTTACAATGGAGATCCGGTAACCGTGATGTAGTATTTGATAATGGTGTGTTAAACGGTAAAGTTGCAGAAACAACAACCGTAACCATGTCTGCATATCTCAAGTATGAAACGGATAGGAAAGGTCCTGTTTCCTTTGATATTACGATTCTTGCAGGGGCAGGAACACTGGAAAACAAAGACCATCTTGTAATAGAAGAAGCGATTACGGAGCTTGATGAAGTTATGGCAAAGTCTCGTAGTACAGCGAACAATCTTTCTTTGTTAAGTAAGACCAATAATGGTACAGCTATCGTATGGTCGAGCTCAGATACTTCAATCATTACAGATAGTGGTGTGATAACTCGTGCAGCTACGAATAAGACAGCGGTACTAACTGCCACTCTTACATATGGAACAGCAGTTCAGGAGAAAGAGTATATGGTTACTGTTTTATATAGCAATAATGTCATTGATTCAGATAACTCTGCAACGAATCAAGTTGGTTCTTCGTATCCTGTTGTAGTGGCTCCGGCAGGAGAATTAGTAACTCCGGAGAAGACAGAACAGTCGATGACAGTAAAGCGGTGCAATCGAGTAAGATTATATGCAGCTGAACATTACACAATTTGCTATATCTTAAATGGCGGAAAAACAAAGAGCTATACGAAACGTATTATTTTACCGGTTGGTAACAATACGATTGAGACGGTTTTAGTAGATTCGAATGGTAAAGAGTATACAGGCGAGACTTATCAGATTCAGGTTAAGAAGCCAAAAGCAAAGAAATCGATATCTTTGAATAAGGGGAATAAGAAAATCATGTGGGTGCGTAGTAAAGAAGCAGCATCCAAGATTACTTATTCAACTAAGAATAAAAAAGTAGCTTCCATAACGAAAAAAGGAGTTATTACCGCAAAACGTTTCGGTCAGACAGTCGTAACAGCGAAACTGACAATCAAGGGGAAAACGTATACGGTAAAGACGAAAGTAAACGTAGAATAATTGATAAAAGAAAGGTAAACTAAGAAAATGAAAACAGGTTTTTATCAATTGATAACAACAAATCTGGCGAAACAGGAATGCTGGAAATCGGAGGATGGAAAGCTGGGTCCTATTGGTAAAGCGAGAACGATTAATGTTCATCCTGAATTTCAATATCAGAAAATTCGTGGATTTGGTGGTGCTTTTACAGAAGCCAGTTCAGACACCTTTCACTATTTGCTTCCTGAAGCGCAGGAAGAATTTCTAAAGGCTTATTTTTCTGAAGATGGATTGTGTTACAATGTTGGAAGAACCCATATTAATAGTTGCGATTTTGCATTGGGTAATTATACCTATGTAACACAGGATACACCACCGGAAGATATCAGTTTTTCTTCTTTTTCGTTAGAGCATGACGAAAAAAGTATCTTTTCACTCATTGCTCGTGCTGAAAGTGTGAGAGGGGAAAGTATTCCGTTGCTGGTTTCCCCATGGAGTCCACCTGCATTTATGAAAACAAATCATGAAATGAATCATGGCGGACGATTAAAACCGGAATATCGATTTGCTTGGGCACATTATCTGGCACGTTACATCAAGGAAGCCAGAAAGTCTGGTGTCATGATTGCATATATGACAGTGCAAAACGAGCCAAATGCAATTCAAACATGGGATTCCTGTCAATATAGTGCTCAGGAAGAACTGGAGTTTGTTAGGGATTTCTTAGGACCTGTTTTAGAACAGGAAGGATTGTCGGATGTTAAGATCATTATCTGGGATCATGATAAAGAAATTGCTTATGAACGTGCAGATGCAATACTGTCGGATGAAAAAGCAAATGCTTATATCCATGGAGTTGGAATGCATTGGTATTCCGGAGATTATTTTGAAGAACTCTCCTTGATTCAAGAGAAATATCCGGATAAAGAGATTTTCTTTACAGAAGGGTGTGTTGAGTATAGCCGATTTAAGGATCCAACAGAAATCAGAAAAAGTGAAATGTATGCACATGATATGATGGGCAATCTTAATCATGGTTTAAGCTTATATCTGGATTGGAACCTGCTGTTAAATGAATCAGGTGGTCCGAATCATGTCGGGAATTTCTGCTTTGCTCCGATTATGGCATGCGATGGGAATAAAAATATTCAGAAAAATGGAAGTTATTATTACATTGGGCATTTTAGCCGTTATATTATGCCGGGGGCGATTAGGATAGCTACTTCAAGGTACTGTAGTGAAGTAGAAACGACAGCATTTCTGAATCCGGATGGAAGCAGATGCGTGGTATTACTCAATCGTACGGAGCGACTAGTGGAATGCAATGTTCGTGAAAGTGGATTAGGAAAGCAGATTATGTTAGAACCTCATAGCATTGCTAGCTTTTGCTATCAACCAGAATAAAAGTTTATATGAGACAGCTGTTGAAATTGCCGACAGTTCATTGACGTGAAAAGAGGTTTGTGATTTAATAACAGTAAGAATACAGAAGGAGAGAACTGTTATAATGAAGCATAATCTGGTACCAATCCATGACACGACAAAACCGATGTTTTTACATTGTGCCCATTCAGAAATTTCCACATTTCCGGCACATTTTCATGTAAATGTAGAGATTATATATATGCTGGAAGGTACGATGGAATTTGTCATAAATAATATGACCTATGTGTTAAATGCCGGAGACATTGCAATGGTTTTTCCACATCTTGTTCATGCGGTTCATACACCTGTTTATTCCCGTACTTATCTGATGATGTTTTATCCTGAGATATTACCGGATTTTCACATAAAACTAATGGAAAATCATCCAATCAATCCGGTGATTCGCTCTGATGAGGTTTCAACAGAACTAAAGGAGACGATCTATAAGTTGTTCGAATATGTAAGAAAGGTTGCAAAGACGATACATAGCAATGGATTGTTTCATTATTCTTTTGATAAGACAGAAGAACAAAGATTTGTAAAAGCTTATTTTCAACTGATCATGTGCCATATTTTTAAAGATATTGAGATGATTTCTAATGAAAACATTCAAAATGATAGGGTTCTTGATTGTATTCAATATATAACGAATCATTTTCAATTGCCGATTTCCGTGGAGGATGTGGCGCATGAACTTGGAATATCAAAAATACAAGTATCTCGTATCTTTTCTACTAAGATAGGCTGCTCTTTTACTGAGTATGTGAATTCCTTACGATTAAACAATGCTTATCAATTGCTGGAAAAAACAGAAAAGAGTATCCTGGAGGTCTGTGAGGAGTCCGGATTTAGTGCAATCAGTACATTTTATAATGCTTTTCAGAAGAAATATCATATTTCACCTAGGAAGCTACGAATGAAATTAAAAGAATCAGAATAGATATCAGCCGACAAGTAACAGCTTGCCGGCTGATCGTACGTTTCATAGAATTTATATGATGGATTATTGGAATAAACAGATCGCATAATTGGAAGAAATTATTATTTGCAAATATTATGATGTTGGGGTCAAAACCATAAATAGCTTTGCCCCCATTTCTATAGCACCT
>JBJELB010000025.1:0-63518 GCA_051878935.1 Lachnospiraceae bacterium
TAGTAAACTCCTCTATTCTAAGGTAAACGGAGTAGAAACCTACTACGAGATAGGAGCTGACGGATATCGTAAGAGCAAAACAACCGATGGTATTAGGACTACTTATTCCCTGGATGAAAATGGACATGTATTAGCAGAACGGCGTGGATGGAACATACTATCATTGATTGATAAAGCCGTCAAAAAATTTTTAAAAGATGGAAGCGGAATTTTAAAGAACATTGTTAGCATAAAATCAATGGATACAACAGCAAAGACATATCAAAATGCATCGAAGATGAGAAATAAATTAAGAAAATATATAGATGATTTGGCGGGGTTTAGTGAAACCACATATAAAGGAACGAAATGGACGGTAAAAGGAGGAACAAGTAGGACCTTAGAATTAGCCATTCCGGCTGTAGGACTAAGTAAAAAACAAGCAAAGGTTTTACAAGAGATGAAGGAATATGCAAAGAAACTAGGAGTAACTTTAAAGGTAGTAATAGTAAAATAGTACATATAACAGGAGGGTTAGGTATGAGTGAAATAAGAAGAATCAAATTGTATTTTGATGAAGAAAATAATGCAGCTGCATTTCCTATGTCAAGACATAAAGAAAAAAATAAAGAATGGGACGCATATTTATACTCCGAGGCATTCCATCCGTTTGAAGCAAACAAACCGTACTCAGTAGCTGATATGGCAGAGATTATTCGGCAGGCTTATGAAGCGTGGGAGCAATATCCCGCCTATGAAAAAAAGAAGTCCTTTGAAGAAGCATATTATAAGATTAGTGGATTTAAGAATGCGATGAAAGGAAAAAGAGTGATTGATGTGGATTGGGGCGATTATGGGGTTGGATATGGCGATATAGTTGAAATTGATTATATGTTTCCTTGCAGACAAAAAGGGGTATATCTTCAGATGGATAGCAGACAATTATCGTCTGATGCAAGCTGGGAGGAAATAGCAGCGGCAGTTATTGATTTGGTGGAAAAGGATTGGGATGAATTATGGGCATTTAAGACATATAAAAGCAAGCTCTTGTTGTAAGAGAGAACGCCTATGCCGGGCAAACAAAAAGAACCCTTCGGTCATGACATTGGCCGAAAGGTTCTTTTTTAATGGTTCAATTTATAGTCCATCCATTTATTACGCAGTTCCTGAATACTTTGCTGAAGCCTTTTAAGCAATTTCCGGATGAAGTGCATCAAAGGATAGGAAAGGATGCCCATGGCCGCAACAATCAGATATTGATAAAACTTCAAGGAAGCCAGACCAAACCATGTACGGAAAAACGGTATACTAAAACAGAAAAGGAAAATACCTATCATTCCTCCAAACACAATTCTACGGAACAGATTAAATGGCTTACATATATGAAAGAGCATAATGAAACCTACAATTAGCATGATATAGGTAGTCATAGTTGAACTTTGTGCTGAAGGAATCGCAAACAGATGATACAGGATGATTCCAAGGCCTACCATAATCAGATCCGTTACAGCCGCCGGAAGTGCCCGTAAAATTACATTCGTTAAAAATTTCCCCTTAACCATATTTTTGTTTGATTCCAATGCCAGAAAGAAAGCAGGGGTTCCAATGGTACACATATTAATGAGTGCTATCTGGTTTGGCAGAATCGGATAGGCAAAGCTGAAGAAGATGGACAGGAAAGACAGTATAAAGGAAAAAATATTCTTGACCAGAAACAAAGAAGCGGAACGCTCAATGTTATTGACGACACGTCTTCCTTCCACTACCACTTCCGGCATGGCTGCAAAGTTGGAATCCAACAATACCAGCTGTGAAACCTGGGAAGCAGCATCACTGCCGGATGCCATGGCGATACTGCAGTCAGCATCCTTCAGTGCTAAGACGTCATTGACACCATCTCCTGTCATTGCGACTGTGTGTCCGATGTTTTTTAATGCTTTTACAAACTGCCGTTTCTGAGCAGGTGTTACCCTGCCAAAGACGGTATGATTCATAATGGCATGCTGAATATCCGCTTCATTTAGTAAGGTAGAGGCATCCACATAGCTGTCGGCATGTTCTATCCCTGCTTCCCGGGCAATTTTGGAAACCGTAACCGGATTATCACCGGAGATTACCTTGATTGCCACTCCCTGCTGTGCAAAGTAAGCAAACGTTTCCCTTGCTTCCTTGCGGATTGGATTGGTGAGCAGAAGATAAGCGAGTGCAGTGACAGGCTCTGTGAGAGCTTTGCCGTCGATGGAGCCCTGATATCTGCCATATACCAGTACACGGTAGCCTTGCTGGGAATATTGTTCAATGATATCCCGATGGTCCTCATACTGTTCCCGTAATACAAATTCCGGTGCTCCCAGTACATATGCACCATCCTCAAAGGTGACACTGCTATACTTGGTTGCTGAAGAAAAGGAGGTAGTCGTAACGGCTTCCTTTCCGCTTTCCGATGGGAATGCCTCTTTCAGTGCAATCATGGTTGCATTATCCGCATTCATATTTCGTATGAAATCACTGATATCCGATTTCAGTTCATCATAAGGTAGGAGTTCCTGACCATCCCTGCCGGTGCAGGGTATCATTCGGTCCATTGTGATGACCGGATCGGTAATCGTACCGGTCTTGTCGACACATAAAACATCAATCCGGGCCAATGTTTCAACACAGGACATTTCATGAACCAGAATGTGCTGTTTTCCAAGCCGCATGACGCTGACGACTAATGCAACAGAAGCAAGCAGGTAGAGACCTTCCGGAATCATACCGATAATTGCGGCTACTGTTTTCGACATACTGTCGGCAATCGACAGATTCAGATAATAGTGTTGTCTTAAGAATAGCATAACACCGACCGGAATGATGATAATTCCAATCATTTTTACAAGGTAATCCAGAGAACGCATCATTTCGGAGGTCTGCTTATCCTGAAGCTCTTTTGCCTGCATCGTCAGCTTAGAAGCGTAAGAATCCGCTCCAACCCGGATCAGTCGGGCATAACAGGTGCCGGAAACAACAAAGCTACCGGATAATAATTCATCCTCTCTCTGTTTAATGATTTCATCGGATTCTCCGGTAATCAGAGATTCGTTTACGTTCACTTCACCATGAATCAGTACGGCATCGGCAGGTATCTGGCTTCCTGCATGGAGAAGAATGATATCATCTTCCACCAGCTCCTCCACCGGAATGACTGCTTCCGTCCCATCCCGAAGCACCGTAGCTTTTGGTGCATGAAGCAGGTTTAGTTTATCTAATGTCTGTTTGGCACGAATCTGTTGTATAATACCTATTAATGTGTTTGTGATGACCAGCGGCAAAAATGTTAAATCCCGAAAACGACCGACAACAATCAGCAAAATGCTCAAAACAGTAAAGACAAGATTGAAATAAGTAAACAAATTGGAATATACGATTTCTTTCGTTGTCTTACCGGCGTTGTCCGGATTTCGATTGGTCTTAGACTGTTCTATCCGCTGTTTAACTTCATCCTGGGTTAATCCGGTCACGTGACAGCCTCCTTTATGTACATAGTATCTCTATTTTATCTTTTCTTATTACATTTATCAATATATTTCCATTTTTTAAAAATAAAAAAGGGTTTCGGAAAAATATGTAGAATAATATAAATAGTACAATCAGGAGGCGATACTATGACGATTCGTGAAATGACGGAACAGAGGGAAGAAAAATCTCTCAGCCCATATGCTGCCAAAAGTTCCAAATCGATTGGTCGGGAGCAGTGGGAGGAGCCCTGTGAAATACGTCCCATCTATCAAAGAGACCGGGATCGCATTTTACATTGCAAATCTTTTCGCAGACTGAAACATAAAACACAGGTGTTTCTGTCTCCCAAAGGCGATCATTATCGGACACGTCTGACTCATACCCTTGAGGTTTCTCAAAATGCCAGGACGATTGCGCGTGCCCTGAGATTAAACGAAGATTTGACTGAGGCAATTGCTCTCGGACACGATTTAGGGCATACTCCGTTCGGACATGCAGGAGAACGTGCATTAAATCAGGTGTGCAGTCACGGTTTCCGACATTACGAGCAGAGCAGGCGTGTAGTAGAAAGAATTGAAAAAGACGGAAAAGGTCTGAACTTATCCTGGGAAGTTCGGGATGGGATTATGAATCACCAGATTTCGACAGATCCTGCAACGTTAGAAGGCAAAATCGTCCGGCTTTCGGACAAAATTGCCTATATCAATCATGATATCGATGATGCCATCCGTGCCGGAATTTTGAAGGAAACGGATCTGCCAAAGGAGTACGTTGAGATTCTTGGAGATACGACAAGAAAGCGGCTGAATTCGATGATTCTGGATATCGTCTATTCCAGTCAGGATAAAAATGATATTGTTGTGTCCGAAGAAGTCTATTCCGCTATGATGGGAATGCGTAAGTTCATGTTTGAACATGTATATACGAATGAACTGGCAAAGAGTGAAGAGCAGAAAGCGGTATCTCTCGTCCAGCAGCTGTTTGATTACTATCTCCATCATCCTGATCAAATGCCGGATGAATATATCAATATGCTGAAGGAAGGAGAAGAACACGAGGTTGTAGTATGTGATTATATCGCCGGCATGACGGATAATTATGCAATACAACAATTTCAGTCTCTCTATGTTCCAAAGGGCTGGGGTAGATAAAAATAATAGAATGTGAGGGAAAGACTTGTATTATCCTGATGAGTTAATAGAAGAGATTCGATCCAGAAATGATATTGTCGATGTCATTTCCGGATATTTGTCCCTGAAAAAGAAAGGAAACTCATATTTTGGAAATTGTCCATTCCATAATGAAAAGACTCCGTCATTTAGTGTCAGCAGAACAAAGCAGATGTATTATTGCTTCGGATGCGGTGCAGGTGGCAATGTGATTACTTTTATTATGGAGTATGAGAACTATTCTTTTCAGGAAGCAGTGAAGTTGCTGGCTGATCGTGCAGGGATTTCATTGCCGGATATCAGTATGAGCCAGGAAGAAAAGGCAAAAGCTGATTATCGGGTAAGATTAAAACAGATGAATAAAGATGCCGCTACCTATTTCTATTCGTTACTGAAATCCAAACGGGGACAAAAGGGCTATGACTATTTCCATAGCCGGGGAATATCGGATGAAACGATTTTAAGCTTTGGTTTAGGATATTCCGATATCTACCGTGATGATTTATATCAGTATTTACGTAAAAAGGGCTATCAGGATTCCGAATTAAAGGACTCCGGGCTGGTTTATCTGAATGAAAAAGGTGCATCGGACAAATTCTGGAACAGGGTGATGTTTCCGATTCAGGATGTGAACGGAAAGGTGATTGGCTTTGGAGGACGAGTCTTAGGCGACGGTGAACCAAAATATCTGAATTCTCCTGAGACCGAGGTGTTTGATAAAAGCCGGAATCTGTATGCTCTCCATAAGGCAAGAACTTCAAGAAAGCATCATCTGATTGTCTGTGAAGGGTATATGGATGTCATTTCCATGCATCAGGCAGGCTTTGATCAGGCAGTTGCTTCATTGGGGACAGCTCTGACATCGCAACATGCCATGCTATTGAAACGATATACGGATGAAGTATATCTGGCATATGACAGCGATCAGGCAGGAGTGAAAGCAGCATTGCGGGCAATTCCTCTTCTAAAAGATGTGGGGTTGTCTGTACGTGTCATAGATATGACACCATATAAGGATCCGGATGAATTTATGAAGCATCTGGGGAAGGAAGCTTTTGAAGAAAGAATCCGAGAGGCGCAAAGCGGCTTTATGTATGAAGTTCAGGTAATGGCAAATGATTATGATTTACAGGATCCGGAGAGCAAAACTTCATTTTATCATGCACTGGCGCAAAAACTTGCTTCGATTCCTGAGAAGCTGGAACGCGACAATTATTTATCAGCAGTAGCTCGCCGTTACATGATTCAACAGCAGGATTTTGAGAATATGGTAAATGATTACGGCAACAGACAGGGTACAGTGCAATCCAAAAAGACATCATATGAGAATCGGCCAAAAACAGCTGAACAGAAACAGCAGCCACAGGGAATTCTGCTTACATGGCTTGTCAATGAACCTGATCTGTTTCGTGTTTTAGAAGGCTACATTAATAAAGATGATTTTTTTGAACCGGTTTATCATGAGGTAGCACAAATGCTTTTTTCTCAGTATCAACAGAATGGCCGTCTCGAACCGGCTCAGGTGATGAACCGGTTTACGGATCTGGAACAACAGAAGCTGATTGCCGGGATGCTGAATTCGGAATTGCCGATTCGCCCATCGCCGGAAAACAGGGCAAAAGCATTTACGGATATTGTAAAAAAAGTGAAGCTTGCCGCGATCGAGCATCAGATGAATCAGACACAGGATCCGGTGCAGTGGCAGGAACTGATGAAACAGAAGTCAGCCGCAATGAAATGGTATATTTCCATATAGTGTGGTAAGAATATTGTTACAAATGGAAGGATGGAACGATTATGGACGAAACAATGGAGAAATTTAACGAAATGCTAAAGGGTTTGCTGGAATTGGCAAACTCAAAAAAGAAAGTACTGGAATATGATGAGATATCTAATTATTTTAAAGATTTTCAACTAACTCCGGATAAGATGGAATTAGTACTGGAATATCTGGAATCCAATGGAATTGATGTTTTGACGATTACGGATGAAGATGTTGTTGACGATACACTGATTCCCTTTGATGAAGAAGATATTCCGGCAGAAGAACTTGGTGAGATAGAAGAAATAGCAGAAATCGAAGAGACAGACTTGTCCGTTCCTGACAGTGTCAACACGGAAGATCCTGTACGTATGTATTTAAAGGAAATTGGTAAAGTGCCTCTGTTAAGCGCAGAAGAAGAAATTGAACTGGCAAAACGAATGGAAGAGGGAGATGAAGAAGCAAAGAAGAAATTGGCAGAATCCAATCTTCGTCTGGTTGTCAGCATAGCAAAACGTTATGTAGGTCGTGGTATGCTCTTTTTGGATTTGATTCAGGAAGGAAATCTGGGACTGATTAAAGCGGTAGAGAAATTTGATTATCGCAAGGGATACAAATTCAGTACGTATGCAACGTGGTGGATTCGTCAGGCTATCACCAGAGCGATTGCGGATCAGGCGAGAACAATCCGCATCCCGGTTCATATGGTGGAAACAATTAATAAACTGATTCGTGTTTCCAGACAGCTGTTGCAGGAACTGGGTCGTGAACCTTCTCCGGAAGAAATTGCAGAGGAGATGAACTTACCGGTGGAACGTGTTCGGGAAATCTTAAAAATATCCCAGGAGCCTGTTTCTTTGGAAACGCCAATCGGTGAAGAGGAAGACAGTCATCTTGGCGATTTTATCCAGGATGAAAATGTACCTGTTCCGGCGGATGCCGCTGCCTTTATTCTGTTACGTGAACAATTGATTGAAGTTTTGGGAACGCTAACAGACAGAGAACAGAAAGTCTTACGGCTTCGTTTCGGACTGGACGACGGACGTGCCCGTACACTGGAAGAGGTTGGTAAGGAATTCCAGGTAACGCGTGAGCGCATTCGCCAGATTGAAGCAAAAGCGTTAAGAAAATTACGCCATCCTAGCAGAAGCCGTAAACTGAAAGATTTTTTGGAGTAGAGGGGTTTTTATGTCATTTTCTAATCGTATGAAAATGGTTGCCTCGTTCGTACCGGAAGGCAGCCGGATAGCGGATATCGGAACCGATCATGCGTTCGTTCCGATTGAACTTGTGCGTTCCGGTAAAATACCATCTGCAATTGCTATGGATATCAACCCGGGTCCGCTTGATAAGGCGATTTGTAATATAAAAGAATTTGGACTTTCGCATCAGATTCAGTGCAGACTCTCGGACGGTTTGGAAAATCTGAAAGATGAAGAGGCAGATGTCATCATTATGGCCGGAATGGGTGGCGATTTGATGATACAGATACTTGAAAAGGGTTCCCATGCACTCATCACTCCGAAAGGTCTTGTCTTACAGCCACAATCAGAATGGGGACGAGTTCGTCATTATCTGCATGATCATGGTTTTCGCATTGACAGGGAAGAAATGATTGTTGAGGATGGCAAATATTATGTTGCTATGTATGTGTTCCGAGGTTTGGAATCTTATCAGGAAGAATATCAATATGAATTCGGTAAACTCCTGATAGACAACAGAAATCAAGACTTATACAGATACTTAAAAAAAGAAGAGACGACATATTCACATATTTTCCGGGAACTGAAAGAACGCAATACGGAAGCAATCGTACAGAGACGACATTTTATTGAATCTTATTTAAGCTGTATAAAGGGGGCACTGAGAGAATATGAGAGTGAGTGAAATCATAGATATATTGAATAAACAGTCTCCGCAGGGATATGCCTGCTCATGGGATAATGTTGGGCTGGTTGTAGGAAGAAAGGAACAGGAGGTTCATAAGATTCTTATCGCTCTGGATGCAACAATGGATGTGGTTGACTATGCTGTTCGTCATCATTATGATTTTATCCTGACACATCATCCTATGATTTTTTCAAATATGAAACAAATCAATGATACATCCTTTGTTGGTGACAAAATACTAAAACTGGCAGAACATAAAATAGCTTGTTTTGCAATGCATACGAATTTCGATATCGTAGGAGGTATGAGTGATATTTTTGCCGGCCGTCTGAATCTGGTGGATTGTATACCCCTGGAAGTCACGGTTGATACGGAGACGGAATGGGAAGGAATCGGAAGAATCGGCTATCTGAATCAGCATGTCACGATTACGTTAGGAGATTTGGCGATGCTGGTGAAATCATCCTTTGATTTAAAGCATATCATGGTGTATGGTGATTTAGAAGCTCCGGTTCATCGTATTGCAGTCAGTCCCGGTTCCGGTCGGTCAATCATAAATGAGGCGGTCGAAAAAGGAGCAGATGTGCTGATTACCGGTGATATCGGACATCACGAAGGACTGGATGCATTGGACCAGAATCTGATGCTTATTGATGCCAGTCATTATGGTACGGAATATATTTTTATAGAGGCAATCGAGCAGTATTTAGCGGACTCTCTTCCGGAAGATATAACAGTAGATCATTTTTATAGTGGTATCCCTTTCGAAGTTATCTAAGAGGTTATCAAGGAGGTTGTCATGAAACTATATGAGTTAGCAGAAAAACAGAATATATCAACAGAAGCACCCATTGTCCTTGCTCGTGTCAATGGAAATGAATATGAATTGACCAGGAAAGTGACAGGCAATGAAAAAATAGAATTTTTGACAACAAAAGAGAAAGAGGGATATGAATGTTATCGCAGGAGTACCGTTTTACTTCTATTAAAATCTGCATATGACATTGTCGGAGAAGAGGAAATTCATAATCTCAGAGTTCTTTACTCACTTGGCAAAGGATTGTATTGTGAATTGAAAATGAGCCATAGGACGTTGGATCAGGCTTTGCTTGAGCAGATTGAATCCCGTATGAGGGAACTTGTGCAATTAAATCTGCCGATTAAAAAAGAGACGATTACAACAGAAGAGGCCATGAATCGCTTTCATAAACATCATATGTATGATAAAGAGCGACTTTTCAGTTTCCGACGTTCTACAACAACGAACGTATATAAAATCGATGAATTTGAAGATTACTTTTATGGCTGTATGGTTCCTTTTACCGGATATATCACCCGGTTCCATATTGAATTGTACGGAGATGGATTTGTCTTAGTTATGCCGGAGCAAAATGATTTTTCACACATACCTGTCTTTGAACCACAGAATAAATTATACGCAACCCTGAAAGAGTCACAACACTGGAGTAAGGCGTTAAAGGTCAGTACGGTTGGAGCATTGAATGATCTGATCGTCAATAACACCCTGAATGATCTGTTGTTGGTTCAGGAAGCTCTACAGGAGAAGAAGCTTGCTGAAATTGCGGATCAGATCATTTCTGCGAATAAACGGATTGTTTTGATTGCAGGTCCATCTTCTTCCGGAAAAACCACCTTCTCGAAGCGTCTGGGTGTACAGTTAAGGGTGCATGGGATTACCCCGCATCCGATTGGTCTGGATGATTATTTTATCAATCGTGAGGATATTCCTGTTGAAGCCGATGGCAAGCGTGATTATGAGCGTCTCGAGAATGTTGATATCGCTTTATTTAACTCTGATTTAAAGAAAATGCTAAATGGTGAAACTGTTTCCGTTCCACATTATAACTTTATTTCCGGAACGAGAGAGTACCGTAATGATTTCATTACGCTTGGCGAACATGATGTTTTGGTCATTGAAGGAATTCACGGCTTGAATGAGAAACTGACACCGGATATTCCAAAGGAAGATAAATTTAAGATTTATATCAGTGCCTTAACGGTTCTTAATATCGACGAGCATAACCGGATACCAATGTCAGATACCCGGTTGATACGCCGTATGGTAAGGGATTCACTGACCCGTGGAGCCAGTGCTGCGGAAACAATCGCACGATGGCCGTCTGTAAGAGCCGGAGAAAAAAAGCATATATATCCATTTCAGGAAGAAGCGGATGTGATGTTTAATTCTGCGATGATTACAGAACTGGCTGTATTAAAAACCTATGCAGAGCCATTGTTGTTCAGTGTGCCGGCAGATACTCCTGAATATACAGAGGCGAAGAGATTATTAAAGTTTTTTGATTATGTTTTGGGAATAGACAGCAAACGGATTCCATCCAATTCTATTTTAAGAGAATTTATTGGTGGAAGCTGTTTTGAGAATTAACAGGAAATGCAAGGAGGCAAAAGATGGCAGGTTCCACTTATGGAAAACGATTTCGTATGACCACATGGGGTGAAACTCATGGAAAGGGCGTTGGTGTTGTAGTTGACGGATGCCCGGCTGGTCTTACGCTCACAGAAGAAGAGATTCAGAGATTCTTAGACCGTCGGAAACCGGGACAGTCTGAGTTTACAACGATGCGCAAAGAAGGAGATGAAGTGACGATTCTCTCCGGAGTCTTTGAAGGAAAAACGACAGGAAGTCCGATTTCCATGATAGTATATAATCAGGATCAGCATTCGAAGGATTATAGTAATATTAAGGATTTGTTTCGTCCCGGACACGCAGATTATACATTTGATGCAAAATATGGTTTCCGTGATTACCGGGGAGGAGGCCGTTCTTCCGGTAGGGAAACCATAGGCAGGGTAGCTGCCGGTGCGATTGCATCAAAAATACTGTCTGAATGTGGCGTGACGATTCATACGTATACAAAAAGCATCGGTCCTATTGCAGTTGATGCTTCCCGTATGGATTACAACGAGATTTACAAGAACAAACTCTATATGCCTGATTCGGTTGCTGCCGGTCAGGCTACAGAATACATCAGAAAAATGAAAGAACAGCTGGATTCGGTGGGTGGAGTCGTAGAGTGTGTGGTAGATGGATTCCCGGCAGGAGCAGGAGAACCGGTATTTGATAAGCTGGATGCGGAGCTTGCGAAAGCACTTATGTCAATCGGTGCAGTGAAAGGTGTAGAGGTAGGAGATGGTTTTTCCGTGGCAGAGAAGCTCGGCTCACAGAATAATGATGCTTTTATTATGAATAACGGAGTCTGTGAAAAAGTGACGAATCATTCCGGCGGAGTCTTAGGAGGTATCAGTGATGGATCTCAAATCATACTGCGTGCGGCGTTTAAACCGACCCCTTCCATCGCACAGCCTCAGAATACTGTTACCAGAGATGGTGAGAACACGGAAGTTGTGATTCATGGAAGACATGATCCTGTTATTGTACCGAGAGCTGTTGTTGTAGTTGAATCGATGGTTGCGGTCACATTATTGGATGCATTGATGGAAAGTACCACTTCTACTATGGACAAGCTGAAAAAATTCTGTTAGAATATTTTCTTGCCGATAAAGACGAAAAGGATACCGTTATGTTTGAAATAGTAAATAAAGATGGAAATGCAAAAAGAGGACGTTTCACTACAGTACATGGTGTGATTGAAACACCTGTCTTTATGAATGTTGGTACTGTTGGCGCAATTAAAGGTGCTGTCAGTACGATGGATCTTCATGAAATCGGAACTCAGGTTGAACTTTCCAATACGTATCATCTTCATGTAAGACCGGGTGATCAGGTTGTAAAACAACTTGGCGGTCTTCACAAATTTATGAATTGGGACAAGCCGATTCTTACAGACTCCGGCGGCTTTCAGGTTTTTTCCCTGGCCGGATTAAGGAAGATTAAAGAAGAAGGTGTCTACTTTCAGTCTCATATTGATGGAAGAAAGATTTTTATGGGACCGGAAGAGAGCATGCAGATTCAATCCAATCTGGCATCAACAATTGCAATGGCATTTGATGAGTGCCCATCCAGCAGAGCGGACCGGCATTATATTACCGATTCCGTAAACCGGACGACCCGATGGCTGGAGCGTTGTAAGGCGGAGATGACCCGCCTGAATTCTTTGGAAGATACCATCAATCCGAATCAAATGTTGTTTGGTATCAATCAGGGTGGCGTTTTTGATGACATCCGTATCGAACATGCAAAACAAATTTCAGAACTTGATTTGGATGGATATGCGATTGGCGGTCTGGCTGTTGGAGAAACTCATGATGAAATGTATCGCATTATTGAGAATACAGTACCATATTTGCCGGCACACAAACCGGTTTATCTGATGGGGGTAGGTACTCCGGCCAATATTTTAGAGGCGGTTGACCGTGGCGTGGATTTCTTTGACTGTGTTTATCCATCCAGAAATGGACGACACGGTCATATGTATACCAATCACGGAAAGATAAACTTATTGAATGCAAAATATGAAACAGATGACCGTCCGATTGATGAAGAGTGTCAGTGTCCGGTTTGCCGGAATTATTCCAGGGCATATATTCGTCACTTGTTGAAAGCGAAGGAGATGCTCGGATACCGTTTCGGTGTTACGCATAACTTGTATTTTTACAATCATCTGATGGAAGAGATTCGCGAAGCAATCGCAGAGAATCGTTATAAAGAGTATAAAAAATCCAAATTAGAAGGATTTCTTATAAATAATAATTAATGATGGAGGTAAGCAAAATATGTTATTATCAGCAAATGCATCAGGTTCCGGTGGTGGACTGGTGATGGTAATTTATCTGGTTGTATTATGTGCAATCTTTTACTTTTTCCTGATTCGTCCACAGAAGAAACAACAAAAAGAAATGGCTGCATTACAGAATTCCATTCAGGCTGGTGACAGCGTTTTAACATCCAGTGGCTTTTATGGTGTTGTTATCGATGTAATGGATGACACTGTCATTGTGGAATTTGGAAACAATAAGAATTGTCGTATTCCAATGCAGAAGGCTGCGGTTGTTCAGGTAGAAAAAGCAAATACTGCAGCGGAAGAAGAATAATTAGAAAAATCAGAAAACATCGTGAGCCGGATCAATGATCGCGCCTGTAAAGGTGAGGAAAGTCCGGGCTTCATAGGGCAGGGTGCCGGATAACGTCCGGTGGAGGTGACTCCCAGGCTAGTGCAACAGAAAAGAAACCGCCAGGTAACTGGTAAGGGTGGAATGGCGAGGTAAGAGCTCACCGCTGCTTTGGTAACAAAGCAGGCTGTGTAAACCCCACTCGAAGCAAGACCAAATAGAGAACCATGAGGTGGCCCGTCTCGTTCTCAGGTAGGTCGCTAGAGCTTGTTGGTAACAGCAAGTCGAGATAGATGATCATTCACGACATAACCCGGCTTACAGTCCGACTCACAATGAGATAATCAAAGAGAACCAGTATATATCCTGGTTCTTTTTTTGTATAAAAAAACCGTATTTACATATACTTTATTATCACAGCAGTACTATTTCGCTTACAGGAGGAATCCATGAAGAAACAATCTGCACTGATTATGTTGTCAAGCATTTGTTTGTTGGTTTTGCTGACAATCTGGAATATTAAAGTATCTTCTATTCGACCGGGATCCGGTATCGTATCTTATTGTGAATATGAGTTTCATAATCTATATCAGGATTTTAAAGAATATGAAACCCTTCTGGAACAGGAAATAGACGTATCTGTCGATGAGAAAGTAAGTCCGGTTATTGCGTCAGGATACACGGTTTCTGCCAAAGAATTTGAGATTCTCAGCCGGATTATTGAGGCAGAAGCGACAGGATTAGACATAAAAGCAAAGGTTTTAGTAGGAAATGTTGTCCTGAATCGCGTAATGAGTAGCGAGTTTCCAGATACGATAGAAGCAGTTGTTTTTCAAAATCATCATGGACGTTATCAGTTTTCTCCGGTTTATGATGGGAGATATCACAAGGTAACTATCACCGAACAGTCAAAAAAAGCAGCAATGATGGCCCTGAAAGGGATTGATTATTCCAATGGAGCACTCTATTTTATCAGCAGACAATATGCCAGCAAAGAGGGAATTGCCTGGTTTGACCAGAATCTTTCGTATCTCTTCGAATACCAGGGACATGAATTTTTTAGATAATTCGACTTGTTTTGCTATATTGTGTGTGCTATAATGCGATTTAAGACTAAAGTTAGGAGTGTAGAAACATGAATTTAATGTATAAAAGTACACGTGATAATCATGAGACAGCGACTGCTTCTCAGGCAATTTTAAAGGGATTGGCAAATGAAGGCGGATTGTTTGTTCCTGAAAGAATACCGCAACTGGATACTACAATTGAAGCATTGTCCCATATGTCCTATCAGGAAGTTGCTTATGAAGTTATGAAATTGTTTTTAACAGATTTTACGGAAGAAGAATTGAAATATTGTATTAACAGTGCTTATGACGAGAAGTTTGATACAAAAGAAATCGCTCCTTTACATAAAGCAAACGGTGCATATTTCCTGGAATTATTCCATGGTTCTACGATTGCTTTTAAAGACATGGCATTGTCTATTCTTCCATACCTGTTAACAACTTCTGCAAAGAAAAATCAGGTAAAGAATGAAATCGTTATTCTGACAGCAACATCAGGCGATACCGGTAAAGCAGCTTTAGCCGGATTTGCGAATGTTCCGGGAACAAAAATTATTGTTTTTTATCCAAAACATGGTGTCAGCCCAATTCAGGAAAAACAGATGGTAACACAAAAAGGTGATAATACATTTGTTGTAGGTATTGAAGGCAATTTCGATGATGCACAGACCGGCGTTAAAAATATGTTTAACGATGAAGAATTAGCAAAGGAAATGGATGCTGCAGGATATCAGTTCTCATCAGCCAATTCTATCAATATCGGACGTCTGGTACCACAGGTTGTTTATTATGTATATTCCTATGCGCAATTAGTGGCACAGGGAGCAATTAAAAATGGCGAAGAAATCAATGTCGTTGTACCTACCGGAAACTTTGGTAATATATTGGCAGCCTTCTATGCAAAACAGTTAGGGATTCCAATTGCAAAATTTATATGTGCTTCCAATGATAATAAAGTACTTTACGACTTTTTTGAAACAGGCTGCTATGACAAGAACCGTGAGTTTATCTTAACAACATCTCCATCCATGGATATTTTGATATCAAGCAATCTGGAGCGACTGATTTATCGTCTGGCTGGAAATGATGCAGAAAAGAATAAAGCGTTTATGCAATCCCTGAACCAGGAAGGCAAATATGAGATTACTCCTGAGATGAAGGAAGGGTTGAAGGAATTCGCCGGTGGTTATGCTACAGAAGCAGAAACTGCAGACGTAATCAAAGAAATCTATGAAAAGGACAACTATATCATAGATACACATACTGCTGTTGCAGCTAAAGTATATGAGAAATATACAGCAAAAGCAGATGATAAAAAAGTAACGGTGATTGCTTCTACAGCAAGTCCTTATAAATTCACACGTTCCGTCATGACAGCAATTGATCCTGCTTATGATGAAAAGACAGATTTTGAACTGGTAGACGAATTATGTAGATTATCGAATGTTGCGGTTCCTCAGGCTATCGAAGATATTCGTACCGCACCGGTAGTTCATGATACTGTATGTGATAAGACAGAAATGTTGTCAGTTGTAAAATCATTCTTGAATATTTAATCCATTTAGGTGTTGCCGGTTTTTGAACTGACAGCACCTTTTTTAATACTGCCAGCTTCCTCTGTCCCATTCCGTCTGCCAGCCCTTCCCACGGGCTGGCAGACGGAACGGGACAGAGGAAGCTGGCAGTAATAATTTACATATATTTGTAAATAGGGGTTGAAAAATTTCTAACTTTGTAATAAAATGGAAGCATAGATAATCTATTACAAATGAGAGGACTTATGGATTTTTCCTATTATGTTTTATGGATGCTGTTACTTGTGATTTCGTTTTATGACTGGACATCTTATCGCATTCCGAATCAATATTTGATTTGTATTGTGTTGTCAAGAGTGGTTTGGATGGGATTGTTTCAGGAGAATCTGCATGGTTTTCTGAGTGGATTCCTGTTTATGCTTCTGATTGTGCTCTGCATTTCACTCTTTATTAGAAAGGGTATTGGAATGGGAGATAAGAAATTGTTTCTTGCTCTGAGTTTATATTTACCGATTGAGAAACAACTCCTCTTTTTATTTCTTTCATTCTTTCTGGCAGCATGCTATGCCATAGTATTGAGATTAAGGATTCATGAGAAGAAACTGATACCATTGGCTCCGTTTGTTACGATTGCCTTTCTCATTTTTTTACTGAAGGGGGAGTTATAAAATATGATGATAGGGGAACGCTATCGTTTAGAACAGCTTTTGTCATCGAATGCTCATACAAAGGTTTATAAGAGTTGGGATATGTTGTATGGGAGATATGTTATTATTAAGCAGTCAGGAATTATGAACCGTGCACTAAGACTTGAGTCATCATTTTTACAACAGCTTGATTTTGATTGTTTTCCCAGATATCTGAATTCATTCTATGAAAATGATCAGCAATATCTGGTTATGGAATATTGTAATGGCGAGAATTTATTAAAGGTAATACGGACCAGATCTGTGACCGAAGATGATTTGCTCGACTGGATGATTGATACATGTAAGTGTTTTGAGTTGCTCTCGGATCGGGAGAATCCGATTATTCATCAGGATATTAAGCCGGAAAATATTTTGCTTACTTATGATGATGAGATTAAGATTATTGATTTTGGAATTGCTAAATTTTTATCATCCGGTACCGAGGTTAACCGCATTGCACTTGGTTCAAGAAAATATGCTGCACCGGAACAGTTTGGACGCGGGAAGGATATCCTGACATCTTACACAGACATCAGGAGTGATATTTATTCTTTTGGAGCAACCTTTCTGACACTTTATAAAGAACTGGGATATGTGATATTTCCGGAATTGATGGGCATTATATCAAAATGTATGCAATCCTTGCCGGTTATGAGATATCAGTCCTTTTCTTGGCTTCGGCGAGATTTATTGAAATGCAGAAAGAAGTTGCATGCATGGTATCGTGTTACATGAGAAATCCTTGACGAAAAAACATTCTAAGTCTATACTATAAAAATCAGAAGAAAAGTTGAGGTAACCATTATCATGGCAATAGATAAGAATGCAATTATGGAACATGTCCGTGGTATTTTAATTGCACTGGGAGATGATCCGGAACGTGAGGGGTTGCTGGATACTCCTGCAAGAGTAGCAGCAATGTATGAAGAAGTTTTTGAAGGAATGAATTACACAAACGACGAAATTGCCCGGATGTTTGACAAGACCTTTGAAGACCGGCTGGAAGTGTGCAACAATAAGAACGATATTGTTTTAGTGAAAGATATTGATATCTTCAGTTATTGTGAACATCATTTAGCACTTATGTACGATATGAAGGTTACGGTTGCTTATATTCCGAACGGCAAGGTGATTGGACTAAGTAAGATTGCCAGAATTGCAGATATGGTTGCCAAACGGTTGCAGCTTCAGGAGCGGATTGGAACAGATATTGCAGAAGTGTTATCAAAAGTAACGGACAGTGAAGATGTTGCAGTGATTATTTCAGGATGTCACAGTTGTATGTCAGCACGCGGCATTAAAAAGTCAAATGCTGTCACGACTTCTACAACGTTTCGCGGACGATTCGATACAGACAGAGAAATACAAAATAAACTATATATGTTGTTAAAATAAAGGAAACCCATATGGCAGTTTTTCCGGCAGCCGTATGGGTTGTATTTTTTTGCACCGTTTTATGTTTTAAGTAAGACATCACATCCCATACAGCTTATGGTTGATTGCACGCCTTTGTGACAAAACTCGCCAACCGAAGTGTTTCATGTAACTTTTGGGGGGCGTTTGAAAACGTCGGTACTTAGCTCCTGTTCTTTAGGAGTTTATGTACCGCTACGTTTGAAACCGTGCGAAAGCTTACCCCCAAAAGTTACTGAAATCACTAGCGGTTGGCTCATACAAGTCAACGGCGTGCTACATAAACTGTATTGGGATGTGTGTCTTACTAAAAAACATGGTGTCTGCAAAAATACAACCCATACGGCTGCCGGAAAAACTGCCATATGGGCTTATATTTTAATCTTTTTAAAAAAGTTATTGACAATTTGAAGGAACATGATATGATAACTATAAAGATATTAGCACTCGAATTAAATGAGTGCTAATAACAATACGAAAGAGAGGAAGGATGCCATGAAGTTGGATGATAGAAAGTTTCGTATACTGAGAGCAATTATTACGAACTATTTAGAAACCGGTGAACCGGTAGGAAGTCGTACCATTTCTAAGTTTTCTGATTTGAATCTGAGTTCAGCAACCATTCGAAACGAGATGGCTGATTTGGAAGATTTGGGTTATATTATTCAACCTCATACATCTTCGGGACGCATACCATCCGATACGGGTTATCGCTATTATGTTGATTATCTGATGCAACAGCAGGAAGATGAGGCAATAGAGCGTCAGAAACTGATTCAAAAAGTTGACCGTATGGAGAATCTGTTAAAGCAGGTTGCAGGAGTATTGGCAAGCAATACAAATTATGCGACGATGGTTACCGGTCCCAGATATGCAGAGATTTCATTAAAGTTCATTCAGTTGAGCCAGTTAAATCCGCATCAGATCTTAGCGGTTATTGTTGTTGAACACAATGTAATTAAGAATAAAGTAATCGATCTGGAAATGGAGATTACAAATGAAGAACTTCTAAAGCTCAACTTGATTCTGAATACGTTTTTACAAGGGCTGTCACTTCAGGATATTAATCTGGAGCTTATGCAGGCAATGCGTGCACAGGCAGGCGACTACAGTCAATTGTTACAACCGGTTTTCAATGGAATCATGGAAGCAATGGAAGAAGCAAACCAACTGGATATTTATACCAGCGGTGCGACAAATATATTAAAATATCCTGAATTTTCTACCGCAGAGATGGCAGGCAATTTATTGAGCCTTTTTGAAGAAAAAACGCCGTTAAGTGAATTCTTTGCCGATTCTGGTTCAGAAGATGAAAGTGATGATAAGATTCATGTCTATATCGGTGATGAGGCACCGATTGTACCGATGAAGAATTGCAGTATTGTTACAGCAACATATGATGTCGGTAATGGTGTAAAAGGTAAAATCGGTATTGTTGGCCCGAAACGTATGGATTACGGTAAAGTTGTAAAAACTCTAAAGAATCTCACAGATGAATTAGATGATATATTTAAAAACTTTAGTTGAGGTAATGAAAAATGGAAGATGTAAAAAAGAATCTTGATTCTCCGGAAGAATCACAGGAGACAACAGAGAACATGGATGCAGAAAATCCGGAAGATGCAAAAGAGCAGGAATCATCTGCTGAATCGGAAACGAAAGAGAAAAAGCATCCGAAAAAGAATGTGAAATCATTGGAATTGGAATTATCGAAAAAAGATGAGCAGATACTGGAACTGGAAGACCGGTACCGACGTCTGATGGCTGAGTTTGAAAATGCACGTAAACGGACAGAGAAAGAAACATCCCGCATGTTTGATATGGGTGCAAAACATATCCTGGAAAAGCTCTTGCCTATCGTAGATAATTTTGAACGAGGTCTCGATTCTCTATCAGAGGAAGAGAAAGAAGCACCGCATATCCAGGGAATGCAGATGGTTTATAAACAGCTGATGACAACTCTGGAAGAGGTTGGTGTAAAACCAATGAATGCAGTAGGGACAGAATTCAATCCTGATTATCATAATGCAGTTTTGCATGAAGATGATGAGACTCAGGGAGAGAATCTTGTTACAGAAGAGATGTTAAAGGGCTATTTCTACAAAGAAGACGTACTACGTCACAGTATGGTAAAGGTTGTGAATTAACTATAAATCATTATAGTTAACATATATTATTTTGAATATTTAGGAGGAATTCATAATGAGTAAAATTATTGGTATTGACTTAGGAACAACAAATTCATGTGTTGCTGTTATGGAAGGTGGTAAACCGGTTGTTATTACGAATCAGGAAGGTTTAAGAACAACACCATCTATCGTAGCTTTCACAAAAACCGGCGAACGTGTCGTTGGAGAACCTGCAAAACGTCAGGCTGTTACAAATGCAGATAAGACAATCTCCTCAATTAAGAGACATATGGGTACTGACTACAAAGTAACAATCGACGATAAGAAATATTCTCCACAGGAGATTTCTGCAATGATTCTTCAGAAATTAAAAGCTGATGCAGAAAACTATTTAGGTGAAAAAGTAACAGAAGCAGTCATTACAGTTCCTGCTTATTTCAATGATGCACAGCGTCAGGCTACCAAAGATGCAGGAAAAATTGCAGGTTTAGATGTAAAACGTATCATCAACGAGCCTACAGCTGCTGCATTATCTTATGGTCTTGATAATGAAAAAGAACAGAAAATCATGGTGTATGACTTAGGTGGTGGTACATTTGACGTTTCTATCATCGAAATCGGCGACGGGGTAATCGAAGTTCTTTCTACCGCCGGTGATAATAAACTTGGTGGCGATGACTTTGATAATGTGATTACACAGTATTTCCTGGATGAATTCAAGAAACAGGAAGGTGTTGACTTATCCGGCGATAAGATGGCAATGCAGCGTTTGAAAGAAGCTGCTGAAAAAGCGAAGAAAGAGTTATCTGCTGCAACGACTACGAATGTTAATCTTCCGTTTATTACAGCAACTGCAGAAGGACCAAAACACTTTGATATGAATTTAACCAGAGCAAAATTTGATGAATTAACTGCTCATCTGGTAGAGCGTACAGCAGGTCCTGTCAGCTCAGCTTTAAATGATGCAGGTTTAACGGCGTCAGATTTGGATAAAGTATTGTTAGTCGGTGGTTCTACACGTATGATTTCCGTACAGGAAAAAGTAAAACAGTTAACAGGTCATGAACCATTTAAAGGAATTAATCCGGATGAATGTGTAGCAATCGGTGCTTCTATTCAGGGCGGTAAGCTTGCTGGAGATGCCGGTGCCGGTGATATTTTATTGCTTGATGTTACACCATTATCCCTTTCTATTGAGACGATGGGTGGTATTGCTACCAAATTAATCGAGAGAAATACAACGATTCCTACAAAGAAGAGCCAGATTTTCTCAACTGCTGAAGATAATCAGAGTGCTGTTGATATTAACGTTGTTCAGGGTGAGAGACAGTTTGCAAGAGATAATAAGAGTCTTGGACGTTTCCGTTTGGATGGTATCGCACCAGCCAGACGTGGTGTACCACAGATTGAAGTAACATTTGATATTGATGCAAACGGTATTGTTAATGTATCTGCAAAGGATTTAGGTACAGGAGCTGAACAGCATATTACAATTACTGCCGGTTCCAACCTTTCTGATGATGAGATTGAAAAGGCTGTAAAAGAAGCTGCAGAATATGAAGCTCAGGATAAGAAACGTAAAGAAGCAATTGATACAAGAAATGATGCTGATGCAATGGTATTCCAGACAGAAAAAGCTTTGGAAGAAGCTGGTGATAAAGTAGACCCAACAGATAAAGCAAAAGTTGAGACTGATTTAGCTGCATTAAAAGAATTAATCGAAAAGACAAATGTAGAATCTATGACAGATTCTGATGTGGAAGCAATTAAAGCTGCAAAGGAAACATTAATGCAAAGTGCACAGGCTTTATTTACTAAAATGTATGAAGCTGCACAGCAGGCACAGGGTGCCGGCGCCGGTCCTGATATGAATGCCGGTGCACAGGATGCAGATGATGTTGTAGATGGAGATTACAAAGAAGTGTAGGTAAAAGTATATGGCAGATAAAAGAGATTATTATGAGGTTCTTGGCGTGTCAAAAACTGCTACGGATGCCGAGATTAAGAAGGCATATCGTCAGGTAGCCAAAAAGTATCATCCGGATACGAACCCAGACAATCCAGAGGCAGAAAAGAAATTTAAAGAAGCTACCGAAGCTTATGAAGTATTAAGTGATTCTACAAAACGTTCCCAATATGACCAGTTTGGTCATGCCGCCTTCGAACAGGGAGGCGGCAGCGGACCGGGTGGTTTTGGCGGCTTTGGTGGTTTTGAATTCAATAGTTCTGACATGGGTGATATTTTCGGTGACATCTTTGGTGATATGTTCGGTGGCGGCCGTTCTCAGGCAAGAAGAAATGGTCCGAGAAAAGGAGCCAATGTCAAAGTATCTGTTCATATTACCTTTGAAGAGGCTGTTTTTGGCACTTCAAAAGAGTTAGAAGTTACATTGAATGACGAGTGTAAATCTTGTCATGGAACCGGAGCTGCAAATGGAAGCAGTCCTGAAACATGTCCAAAATGTGGTGGAAAAGGTCAGGTTGTCATGACCCAGCAGACAATGTTTGGTATGATGCAGAATGTAACTACCTGTCCGGATTGTCAGGGTACCGGTAAGATTATCAAGAATAAATGTCAGGATTGTCACGGTACCGGTTATGTTCGTTCCAAGAAACGAATCGAAGTGTCGATCCCTGCCGGAATTGATCAGGGACAGAGTGTTCGTATAGCCGGAAAAGGGGAACCGGGAACCAATGGAGGACCGCGTGGTGATTTGCTTGTGTCTGTTATGGTTGCCAATCATCCGGTGTTCCAGAGAGATGGTTTTAATCTGTATTCGACAGAATCTATCAGCTTTGCTACAGCAGCCCTTGGAGGAACCATTCATATCAAAACAATTGATGGAGATTATGAATATGTTGTAAAACCGGGTACACAGACAGATTTCCGTATACGTTTGAGAGGAAAAGGCGTTCCGTCGCTCAGAAATAAGAATGTACGTGGTGATCATTATGTTACACTGGTAGTCAAAGTTCCGGAACATCTGACATCAGAGCAGAAAGAATTACTGCAGAAGTTTGATGAATCCTTCGGTAATAAAAAAACATCCCATGAAACAGAGAAGAATGCTGATAAAGAGAATGAAAAAACAGACTTCTTCGGATTTAAGAAAAAGAAAAAGTAGGTTCATATGAAGTGGAAGAAAATAACAATTGAAACAACAACAGAAGCAGAGGATATGATTAGTTATACCCTTGCAGAACTGGGAATAGAAGGTATTGAGATTGAAGATCATGTTCCATTAACGGAAGAAGACCGTAAGACGATGTATGTCGATTTATTGCCGGATGAAATTGCTCCGGATGATGGAACTGCCAGAATCAGCTGCTATCTGGAAGAAGATGTTGATGTAATTGCACTGGCTGGAAAAATTCATAATAAGTTAGAGGAACTTCGAAGCTTTGTTGATATTGGACCTGCAACGATTTCTTTTGGTGAAACAGAGGATAAGGACTGGATCAATAATTGGAAACAATTTTTTAAACCATTTCGCCTGGATGATACCATTGTAATTAAACCAACGTGGGAAACCTTGACAGATCAGAAATCTGATGATATTGTTATTCAGATTGATCCGGGTACGGCATTTGGAACCGGTTCACATGAAACAACCAAATTATGTATTACCCAATTAAAAAAATATATCAAAAAAGATTCTGTATTATTGGATGCCGGTTGTGGAAGTGGTATTTTATCCATTATTGGTGTTAAATTAGGTGTTGAGCGTGCGGTAGGAGTAGATATCGATCCGAATGCTATTTCAGCGTCTCTGGAAAATATGGCTAATAATGATGTTACTTCAGAACAATTGAAAGTTGTTCAGGGTAACATACTGGAGGATGCAGATTTCCGGGATACATTGGGATATCACTGCTATGATATCGTTGTTGCCAATATTCTGGCAGATGTGATTATTCCTTTATCCGGTAAGGTGGCTGCGCATCTGAAGAGTGATGGTATCTTTATTACTTCCGGTATTATTAATACAAAAGAAGAGGAAGTAAAGAAGGCTCTTATTCAACATGGCTTTGAGATTTTAGAGATTACCAGAATGAATGACTGGGTTTCCATTACGGCGAAACAGAAATAAATATTGATACTACCAAGGGGATTGCAGCGATGCAACCCCTTTCGGGCGTTAAAAGGAGAAGGAAATGTATCGTTTTTTCATTGATTCAGATGCTGTTAGTGACTCCATCATCACGATCACAGGGAAAGATTATAATCATATAAAAAATGTATTGCGTATGTCAGTCGGTGAAGAACTCACTGTCAGTAACGGTGTAGATCGTGAATATGTATGTACCATTTCTTCTTATGACAACGACAGTGTACAACTGAAGATTATAGATATCAACAGCATTGATGTTGAATTACCGCTTCATATTACTCTCTTTCAGGGATTACCGAAGGCGGATAAAATGGAACTGATTATTCAAAAAGCTGTGGAACTTGGGGTTTATGAAATCGTTCCGGTTATGACACAGCGTACGATTGTTAAGTATGATGAAAAGAAAACGGAAAAGAAGGTCCAACGCTGGAATGAGATTGCCAAGAGTGCTGCAAAGCAGGCGAAACGTGGACTGATTCCAAAGGTGACAATCCCTATGAATTTTCAGGATGCACTTTTCTATGCACAGTCTCTGGATGTGAATATCATCCCATATGAAGAAGCGAAAAATATGGATGTGACGAGAGAGACTTTGACACAGTTAGTAAAGCACAATAGCTGTGGCATTTTTATCGGACCGGAGGGTGGATTTGATGAGTCGGAAATCATGCTGGCAACCAACGCAGATATGAAACCAATCACCCTCGGAAAGAGAATTTTACGAACGGAAACAGCCGGGATGGCAGTGCTGTCCATGATTGTATTTGCTACAGAAAAGTAGGAGGCTTATAATGGCATATTTAGATAATGCAGCAACCACACAGGTGTTAGATTGTGTTGCAGAGGCAGTAACGGATGCTATGACGGTTCATTACGGAAATCCTTCCTCTATGCACACATATGGATTTGATGCGGAGCAAAGAATGAAGCAGGTAAAAGAGATCATTGCAAAGCAGCTAAAAGCACAGCCGAAAGAAATTGTTTTTACTTCCGGAGGTACGGAATCGAATAATATGGCAATCATTGGGTCAGCTATGGCGAACAGACGAATGGGGAATCATATTATTACGACATCGATTGAGCATGCTTCTGTATACAATCCGATGATTTACCTGGAGGATATGGGCTTTACGGTAACGTATCTTCCGGTTAATGAAAAGGGACTGGTAGAACTTCCGGTATTACAAGAAGCACTACAGCAACATCCTGACACGATTCTGGTATCTGTCATGTATGTCAACAATGAAGTCGGTGCCGTTCAGCCGATAAAAGAAATCGGAGAAACGATAAAACAATATAATGAGAATATCGTTTTCCACGTAGATGCCATACAGGCTTTTAAAAAAATCGATATCATCCCTAAGAATCTGAAGATTGATTTATTATCAGTGAGTGGACATAAGATCCATGCTCCTAAGGGAAGCGGATTCTTGTATATCAAAGATAAGACAAAAATTAAACCGCTGATACTTGGTGGCGGTCAGCAAAACGATATGCGTTCCGGAACGGAAAATGTTCCGGCGATTCTTGGATTAGGAGAAGCAGTGACGTTTCTGTCCGAACATCAGGATGAATACCGTGACAGAATGAATCGTTTAAAAGAACGTTTGATAAAGGGTGTGTCAGATATGGAAGATGTCATCAACAATTCCGGTGACGCACCACATATTGTCAGTCTTACTTTTAAAGGAATCCGTAGTGAAGTATTGTTACATGCTCTCGAAGAGAGAGAAGTATATGTGTCTGCAGGCTCAGCCTGCTCGTCAAACCACCCGCAAATTAGTGGAACATTAAAGGCAATGAAACTTGGAAAAGATGCATATGATTCTACTCTTCGTTTTAGTTTTTCCTATTTCACGACAGAAGAGGATGTTGATTGTGCCATCGATGCATTACATGAACTTGTACCGGCATTGAGAAAATTTATAAGGAGATAAAACAAATGAAATATAAAGCATTTCTGATTAAGTATGGGGAAATCGGGTTGAAAGGAAAAAACCGATATCTATTTGAGGATGCACTGGTGCGCCAAATAGAATTTGCAATCGATCGTGTCGGAGCATTCCAGGTAACCAAAGAATCCGGACGAATTTATGTAGAAGCAGAGGGTGAGTTTGATTTTGATGAAACCGTAGCTGCTCTTCAGACTGTTTTCGGAATCGTAGGTATCTGTCCTATGATAATCGAAGAGGATGATTCCTTTGAACATCTGAAACAGGTTGTAACAAACTATATCGGAGAATGCTATGGCAATGAAAGCAGGACATTTAAAGTAGATACCAGACGTGCAAAAAAATCATATCCAATCGAATCAATGAAAATGAATTGTGATTTGGGTGAGGTTCTTCTGGATGCTTTCCCAAATCTAAAGGTTGATGTTCATAATCCGGACTTCTATCTGCATGTTGAGATCCGGCGGCGTGTTTACATTTATTCTGAAATTATTCCGGGACCGGGAGGTATGCCGGTAGGAACAAATGGAAAAGCGATGCTGTTGTTATCCGGTGGTATTGACAGTCCGGTTGCGGGTTATATGATATCGAAGCGCGGTGTTCGTTTGGATGCAACCTATTTCCACGCACCACCTTATACAAGTGAGCGTGCAAAACAAAAAGTCATTGATCTGGCAAATCTGGTTGCCCGTTATTCCGGTCCGATAGACTTGCATATTGTGAATTTTACAGACATTCAGCTGGCGATTTATGAAAAATGTCCTCATGATGAATTAACGATTATTATGAGAAGATATATGATGAGAATTGCAGAAACTCTTGCTGAGAAAAATGGCTGTCTGGCTCTGATTACCGGAGAGAGTCTTGGTCAGGTGGCAAGTCAGACGATTCAAAGTCTGGCCGTTACAAACGAAGTATGTCATATGCCGGTATTCCGTCCGTGTATCGGTATGGATAAACAGGAAATCGTGGATATATCAGAAAATATTAACACATATGAGACATCCATTCAGCCTTATGAAGATTGTTGTACAATCTTTGTTGCAAAGCATCCGGTTACCAAACCAAATCTGAACGTGATTCGTGGTTCGGAAACAAAACTGGAAGAGGTAATAGATGGTTTAATGAATCAGGCGCTTCAGACAGTAGAAACAATCGTATGTAAAGGAAATTGAAAAAATGTTGTTTTCCGGTGCCTGCCGCTGACCGCGGTGCATATTTGTTTTTTCGCTGACACCCCGGTTTTTAGAAAGACAAGCACTCCAATGTCGTCACGCAATGCGCCGTTGACTTGTTTGAACCAACCGTCAGTGGTTTCAATATCTTTTTTTGGTAAGCTTTCGTTCGGTTTCCAAATCGACGGGAATTGCCCGCATGAAAATCCCTTCGGGATAGCGGGCAAGTAGGCAATCACTTGCGTTGCAAGTGGTTACCAAAAACGGCCTAAAAAAGATATATGAAACACTTCGGTTGGTGAGTTGTGTCACAAGGCGCATAATCAGGCGTGACAGACATGGAGTAACATGCTTTCTTAAACCGGAAAACGGTGCAAGAAAAAACAAATATGCACCGCGGTCAGCGGCAGGCACCGGGAGAACGTCATTTTGATATAAAAAAAACACTTCGAAATACTTCGAAGTGTTTGACTTGCAGTGTTATTATTCTACCACATATGGTTTGATTTTATCCATAATTGCTTCGATGTCATCTTCATTGTGGATATTTAAATCGATTGGTTTAGAGATATCTAAACTGAAGATACCCATAATGGACTTTGCATCGATAACGTATCTGCCGGATACTAAATCGAATTCAGAATCAAATTTACTGATTTCGTTTACAAATTGCTTTACCTTATCGATAGAGTTTAATGAAATTTTTACAGTTTTCATAGTGACAACTACCTCCTATTGATTTCTTTTACACACTTATTTTACCGTTTTATGGAACGATAGTCAATAACAAATAGCGAAAAAGGATGATGAATAGATGAACATAAAGAATACACGCTCTTTTGCAACAATCTCATTGGGGTGCAAGGTTAATCAATATGAAACAGATGCAATGGAACAGCTGCTTGTTAAGGCAGGATACCAATTGGTAACACCACAGGAAGCTGCTGATATCTATGTTATTAATACCTGTTCCGTTACTAATATAGCAGACCGGAAATCCCGTCAAATGCTGCATCGTGTACGCAAACAGAACCCTGATGCTATCGTTATTGCCGCAGGATGCTATGTCCAGGATGCAGCCGAAGAATTAGAAAAAGATGAACAAGTAGATATTGTGATCGGAAACAACAAGAAAAAAGAAATAGTTGAGATTTTGGAGAAATATTATCAGGACAATGATACACGGTTTGTAATTGATATTTCCCGGGAACAGGAATATGAGGAAATGAGCACGACGGCGATTGGTGAACATACTCGTGCTTATTTAAAAATACAGGACGGTTGTAATCAATTTTGCTCTTATTGTATTATTCCATATACACGTGGTCGAATTCGCAGCCGAAAACCCGAGCATGTGTTGGAGGAAGTGGAAGAATTAGTAAAGGCCGGTTATCGTGAGGTTGTCTTAACAGGAATTCATCTGAGTTCTTATGGCAAAGAATTGGAACAGATATCGTTATTGGATATCATTCGAATGATTCATGAAAATCCGGGGATTCAGCGCATTCGATTAGGTTCCCTGGAACCGAGAATTATTACAGAAGAATTTGTAAAAGAACTTGTTTCTCTTCCAAAAGTGTGCCCGCACTTCCATTTATCTTTGCAAAGTGGGTGTGATGAAACATTAAAAAGAATGAACCGACATTATTCGACGAAGGAATATAAGGAGGCATGCAGTATACTGCGCAGACATTATGATCGCCCTGCTCTGACAACGGATGTCATTGTTGGTTTTGCCGGCGAAACCGAAGAAGAATTTGAACAGACACGTGTGTTTTTGGAACATCTGAACCTTTATGAAATGCATGTTTTCAAGTTTTCCGTTCGGAAAGGAACCAAAGCGGAAAAGATGGAAAATCAGAATCCCGAATTTGTTAAGACAGCCAGAAGCAATATTTTATTAGATATGACAAAACGTCAGAGGCTGGCATACTGGCAATCTTTTCTGGGGAAACGCAAAGAAGTTTTGATTGAGCGCAAACAGGAAATCGATGGCGTTATGTATTACTGCGGACATACAGAGAATTATCTGCCGGTCGCAGTTTTGACGAAACAGGATTGTATTAATGAGATGATCCCTGTAATCATTCAAGAGATTCATAATCATAATACATTAATCGGAATCTGTTAAATGAGGCATTGTTTTTTTTACTTGTTTATATTAAAATAGGTCATGATGGATAGAATATAGAAGGGCGTGATATTATGGAAATGAATCATACACAGCATTTTGAACAGGTCTCACAACAGAAGATTGAGATTGAAGACATCTTAAAACAGGTTTATGACGCATTAAAAGTAAAGGGTTATAATCCTGTTAATCAGATGGTTGGATATATCATGTCTGGTGACCCAACTTATATTACCAGCCATGATAATGCACGTAGTATCATTCGTAAAGTTGATCGTGATGAGATTTTGGAAGTCTTATTCCAGAATTATATTGACACAAGGTTGAAATAATATGAGAATCTTAGGCTTAGATTATGGTACAAAAACAGTTGGTGTAGCCGTGAGCGATGAATTATTGATTACGGCCCAGCCACTTGAAACGATTACACGTAAGTCTCCGTCGAAGCTGCGACAGACATTGGCAAGAATCGAAGAATTAATAAAACAATATGACGTAACAGAAATCGTTTTGGGCCTGCCACTCAATATGAATGACACGGAAGGCACGAGAGTTCAGGAAACAAAAGAATTTATGGATATGCTGCTTCGCCGGACCGGTTTAGACGTTCTGCTTGTAGATGAACGTCTTACAACTGTGTCGGCAGAACGTGTTTTGATGGAAAGTGGTGTTCGACGCGAAAACCGCAAAGAAGTCATTGACCAGATTGCGGCTTCCCTGATTTTACAGACATATCTGGATCGTAAGAGAAGCTAGATGAATGAAATGAATAGAATGAGGTTTGTGGAATATGGAAAGCATTACATTTGTAACGGAAGATGAAGAAGTAGAATTTTATGTCTTAGAACAGACCACGTTAGCTGGTTCCAATTATTTACTTGTATCCACCAATTCGGAGGATGAAGAGGAAGCAGATTGTTATATATTAAAAGAAGTAACGAAAGATGATGAAGATAATGTCGATGAAACAATGGCAGATTACATTTTTGTCGAGGATGAAATGGAACTTGCCAACATTTCAAAGATCTTTGAAGAATTATTAGATGACGTGAAAATTGAACAGTAGGAGGATTTATTGTTTTGAAAAAATTGAATAATGAAGAAAAAGGCTTGAAGATTATTCCTTTAGGCGGCTTGGAAACCATCGGTATGAATATTACCGCGTTCGAGTATGACGACAGTATCCTGATTGTTGACTGTGGTTTGGCTTTTCCGGAAGATAATATGTTAGGTATTGACCTGGTCATTCCTGATATCACATATCTTCGTGAAAATGCACGTAAAATCAAAGGGCTGGTTATCACACATGGACATGAGGATCATATCGGTGCGATTCCTTATGTCTTAAAGGAAATAAATATGCCGATTTATGCCACGAAACTGACAATGGGACTGATTGACCATAAACTGGAAGAACATGGGCTGTTACGGACTACACGTAGAAAAGTGGTAAAACATGGGCAGCATATTAATTTAGGCTGTTTCCGTGTGGAATTTATCCGTACCAACCACAGTATTGCTGATTCTTCCGCACTGGCAATTTATACCCCTGTCGGAACCATTGTGCACACCGGCGACTTTAAGATTGACTACACACCATTATTTGGAGAAACAACGGATTTAATGCGTTTAGCTGAACTTGGTAAAAAGGGTGTGTTAGCTGTTATGGCAGATAGCACGAATGCCCAGAGACCGGGCTATACGGCAACAGAGAAAATGGTTGCCCAGACAATCGATTCTCTGTTTAATCAATATAAAAATGACCGTATCATTATCGCTACCTTTGCCTCAAATGTAGACCGTGTACATCAGATTATTGATACCGCTCATAAATATGGCAGAAAAGTAGTGGTAGAAGGCCGCAGTATGGTAAACACCATCGAGACTGCCATTGAACTGGGATATATGGATATTCCAAAAAATACGTTGATTGACGTAGAGATGATGAAGAATTATACGGACAACCAGATCGTATTGATTACTACCGGAAGTCAGGGGGAAACGATGGCAGCTTTGTCACGAATGTCTGCAGGTACCCATAGAAAAATATCCATTCGCCCTAATGATACTGTCATTTTCAGTTCCAATCCGATTCCCGGTAATGAAAAAGCAGTTTCGAAAGTAATGAATGAATTAGCACAACGGGGAGCCAATGTTGTATTTCAGGATACCCATGTATCCGGACATGCATGTCAGGAAGAACTGAAACTGATTTACGCATTGACAAAACCGAAGTATGCGATACCGGTACACGGAGAATATCGTTTCTTAAAAACACATGCCAAACTTGCACAGGAAATGGGTATTGATAAAGAGAATACCTTTGTTATGTCTTCCGGTGAAGTACTTGAAATTACAGAGAATCATGCTAAAATCACAGGTCGTGTTCAGGCAGGTACGGTATTTGTAGATGGTCTGGGTGTCGGTGACGTTGGAAATATCGTAATCCGTGACAGACAGCATTTATCCCAAAATGGTCTGATTATCGTTGTGATTGCGCTGAGCAAGGGAACCAACTATGTCGTGGCCGGTCCGGATATCGTTTCCCGCGGTTTCGTCTATGTTCGTGAATCAGAAGATTTAATGGAAGGTGCAAAGCACGTGATTGAACAGGCATTAGATACCTGTGTTGATAAAAATATTACGGACTGGTCCAAGATTAAGAACCAGGTTCGAGAGGAATTGAGCGATTATATATGGAAAAAAACAAAACGCAATCCTATGATTTTACCAATCATTGTAGAAATCTAGAAGGGAATGTACTTCGTCAGGCTGCGGCATTAAATGAGGCCATCAGACAATCCCCGGAGTATCTTCAGTATAACTTTTATGGAGAACAGCTGCATGACAATCCTGCATTATATGAACGTTTAAATGAAATGCGTATGAAAAAATACCGTTTATCCGAAGTTCAGAATCAGGATGTATATGCGATGTCCAATCAATTGCAAAAAGAGTACAGTGACTTGTTTGAAAATGAGTTGATCCGTGAATTTTTGGCAGCGGAACAGCACTTATGTGATTTGCTTCAGCAGGTGTTCAAGGGAATTGCAGATACCCTGGATCTTGATTTGGACTTTTTGCAGCTATAAGGAGTAAAAACCAGATGTATGATGAGCGAATAGCAAGCTATATCGCTTCCCTGAATATAAGCGAACGTGCTGTCCTTGAGCAGATTGAACAAAAGGCGCGCATGGATGGAGTTCCCATTATTCGGGAAGATATGAAAAATTTTATTAAGGTCCTGTTTCAAATGCACCGGCCTGAGAGTATTCTTGAGGTTGGTGCTGCTGTTGGTTATTCTGCAATTTTTATGCATGAATACCAGCCGGAAGGTGGGAAAATTACTACAATTGAGAATTATCCTCCGCGAATACTCGAAGCGAAGAAGAATATTTCCATAGCGGGATGTGAAGACAGTATTACACTGTTGGAAGGAGATGCCGAGATACTATTACCTCAACTAAATGAAACTTATGATTTTATCTTTATGGACGCAGCAAAAGGGCAGTATCTGCATTTTTTACCGGAAGTACTTCGGTTATTAAAGCAAGGTGGAATTCTATTATCAGATAATGTACTTCAGGAGGGAGATATCGTCCAGTCCAGATATGGCGTCATCCGTCGAAACCGTACCATTCATACCAGGATGCGGGAGTATCTTCACCTGCTGACACATCATCCGCAATTAGTAACATCCGTGATTCCAATAGGGGATGGTGTGGCATTGAGTATAAAGGCAGAGAACGATAAGGAGTAATATTGTGAGAGATATTGAATTACTAATTCCAGCAAGTAGTCTGGAAGTCTTAAAGACAGCGGTATTATATGGTGCTGATGCCGTGTATATCGGTGGCGAGATGTTTGGATTGCGTGCAAAGGCAAAGAATTTTTCTTTAGAGGAAATGGCAGAAGGTATTGCATATGCTCACGAACGTGGTGTAAAAGTATATGTTACGGCCAATATAGTAGCGCATAATAAAGATCTGGAAGGGGTCCGGACTTATTTTAGGGAACTGAAACAGATCAAACCGGATGCCGTCATTATATCGGATCCCGGCGTGATGATGATTGCAAAGGAAGAAATCCCTGAAATTGATATCCATATCAGTACTCAGGCGAATAGTACCAATTACGCAACCTTCCGCTTTTGGCATGATATGGGAGCAACCCGTGTAGTATCAGCTCGCGAGCTGTCTCTTGAAGAGATAAAAGAAATACGGCAGAATATTCCGGATGAACTGGAGATTGAATCGTTTATTCATGGAGCAATGTGTATATCCTATTCAGGACGATGTCTGCTGAGTAATTACTTTACCGGCCGCAATGCAAATGAAGGAGCATGTACGCATCCGTGTCGATGGAAATACCACATTGTGGAAGAAACGCGTCCTAATGAATATATGCCAATTGAAGAGAACGAAAGAGGAACCTATATCTTCAATTCCAAGGATTTAAATATGATTGAACATATCCCGGAAATAGCAGAAGCCGGAATTGACAGTCTTAAAATAGAAGGTCGCATGAAAACAGCACTTTATGTGGCAACCGTCGCCAGAACTTACCGCAAAGCGATCGATGATTTTAAAGAATCAAAAGAAAAATATCTTGCCAATATGTCTTATTATCAGGATGAAATATCAAAATGTACGTATCGTCAGTTTACTACAGGATTTTATTTTGGTAAGACGGATGAGAATTCGCAAATCTATGATAGCAATACCTATATGAAAGAATATACCTATATCGGCATCGTTCAGGAAATTACAAGCGAAGGATATCATATCTTAGAACAGAAGAATAAATTCTCCGTTGGAGATATCCTGGAAGTGATGATTCCTGATGGTGCTAATCAGACCGTTTCCGTATTGGCGATTTACGATGAAGATGGTAATGCAATGGACTGTGCACCTCATCCAAAGCAGAAAATTGCAGTGAAACTGGATTGTCAATTACAGCCCGGATGGCTGATTCGAAAAAAAGAGGAAGCATAAGAGGTGACAAACATGGAATTAAAAAAGATTACCATTGAAGATAAAGAAGTAATTGATCGATATTTAAAACAGGGGAATCACAGAAATTGCGAACTAACCTTTACGAATCTGTTACTTTGGGGCAGAGCATACCCTATCTATTACGACGTTTGCGAAGATTGTTTAATCTTATACTCTGAGAAAGACAAATCATTTGTCTTTCCGATTGGAAATGGAGATTTTGAAAAAGCGTTTCAGGAAATTGTACAGGAATGTGACAAGCTGGGAATTCCTTTCCATATGCACAGTATCACATCTGAGATATATAAAAAGATAGAAGCACTGTATCCGGGACAGTATCAGATAGAATGGGATCGTGATTTTGCCGACTATCTGTATGAGCGTGAAAAGTTATCTGATTTAAAAGGGAAAAAATATCATAAGAAGCGAAATCATATTAACCGTTTTCTGACGTTATATCCGGATTGGACCTATGAACCTATTACCGATGAAAACAAAGAAGAGTGCTTCGAGATGGCAAAACGCTGGAGTGATCAGAAACTGGTAGATGATATTCAAGCGGCAGAAATGTCAAAGGAAGAAAAAGAGGAAGAGTTCTCTAAGGAAATTGAGATGAATGTAACACGTATGTCTCTTAATCTGATGGATTATTTAGGATTAAGAGGCGGATTACTCCGAGTGAATGGAGAAGTGGTTGCATTTACATTAGGTGAACCGGTAAACTCTGATACCTTTTGTGTCCATATTGAAAAAGCGTTTACCGATTGTCAGGGAGCCTATCCTATGATCAATCAGCAATTTCTCTTACATGAAGCAATGGACTATCGTTATGTGAACCGTGAAGATGATACCGGTTCGGAAGGACTAAGAAAGGCAAAGCTGTCCTATTATCCAATCTTATTGGAAAAAGGAGAATTAACCCGTAAAGAGTGAGGTACTGATGATTCGTTACTTAAACCAGGAAGAAAAAGAAAAAACCAGACAATTATATGAACAAAGTTTTCCGGAAGACTCTGAAAGCTTTGTTCATTATTATTATCATTCAAAAATAAGAAACAATAGAGTGCTTGTGTATGAAATCGACCGGAAACCGGTATCCATGCTGCATCTGAATCCTTATCCCGTTTGTTATCACGGTGAAATTGTTCAGTCCTATTACATCGTTGCCGTAGCAACGGCACCGGAAGAACGATGCAAGGGCTATGCACGTGCATTGATAGAACGTGCATGCCATGACTTAAAAGCCGAAGGAATCCCGTTTGTGTATCTTATGCCGGCATTTCCTGACTTCTACAGGCAATTCGGCTTTGAATATGCGGGAATACAGACTAAAACGGAATACTCTCTTGAAAGCTTCAAAACGATAGCAAACGAATTGTCATATCAAATATATGAATCAGAACTGGATGAGAACCTGGCAGGAAGATGTGCCCGGTACATGAATTCTTATTTACGGAAGCATTATGATATTTTTACTTACCGTACAACCGAGTATTATGTTGATATGGTAAAGCAACTGGCATCGGAGGATGGAGGTATCATTATTTTTTCTAAAAATAATGATATAGACATAGCCGGACTCTTATTATATACTAGAAACAATTCTGAAATAGAAGTTGTGGAATCGTCTTTTTTTGACGAGGACTATCAGAAACAGATATCTGCAAAAACCACTGACAGAAGTATCAAAATCATGTGGAAACAAATTGCAGAATCCGAAGATTTTTATGAGAGAAATCAGAATTGTAGATTTTATGTGAATGAATATGTATAGGAGAGGAAACCGGAATGAAACGATATCTTTTTGGAATCGATGTTGGTGGGACAACAGTGAAATGTGGCTTATTTACAGTGGAGGGTACCTTATGTAAAAAGTGGCAGATACCAACAAACAAAGAACAGGCCGGAACACATATTTTACCGGATATTGCTGACTCAATCCATCGGTGTATGAAAGAAGAAAAACTGTCACTTGATGATATTCAGGGTATCGGTATCGGAGTTCCCGGTCCGGTAACAGTAGATGGCATAGTCAAGGGCTGTGTAAACCTCGGATGGGAAGAGTTTCCGATAGCAGATACGTTCTCAGAGATTATGAGTATGCCGGTCATCGCAGGTAATGATGCCAATGTAGCAACACTTGGCGAAGTGTGGCAGGGGGCAGCAAAAGGAAATGAATATGCTGTTATGGTAACTCTCGGTACCGGAGTAGGTGGAGGTGTTGTTTATCACGGACACATTCTATCCGGGCCGAATGGTGCATGTGGTGAAATAGGACATATTACCGTAAATCTTCATGAGCAGGATTCCTGCAACTGTGGAAAGAAAGGTTGTCTGGAGCAATATGCATCCGCAACCGGCATTGTCAAAGTAGCAAACCGTCTGATGATAAATACGGACACTGCTTCTGCACTTAGAAATATTCAGCCATTAACAGCAAAGGCGATCTTTGACCAGGCAAAATCCGGTGATACGATTGCTATGATGGCGGTACAGGAGCTGAGTGACTATTTAGGAATAGCACTTTCTCATGTTGCCTGTGTTTGTGATCCTGAAGTGATATTGATTGGTGGTGGAGTATCAAAAGCGGGATCAATTCTGACGGACCATATTTCTGCCGCATATCAAAAATATGCATTTCATGCGACCAGAAACTGTAAATTTGAGATAGCTGCTCTTGAAAACGATGCCGGTATCTACGGTGCAGCGAAGCTTGCATTAGACTCGATTCGATAGTGGGATAGGCACAAAAAAGGTGATTTCTTCATAAAATAAAAAGAAACCGTATATGAGGTGAATCATCCTGCAATCATTTCGTCAACCTTTATCATCCACACAAGAAGCGGAATATATCGCGCTGAGCAGGGCAGGAGATAAAGAAGCCAGAAACATGCTGATTGAATCCAATTTACGGTTAGTGGCTCATATTGTCAAGAAGTACAGCAACTATGAAAAAGAAGCTGAAGATTTCATTTCTATCGGTACGATTGGATTAATCAAGGCAATTGATACCTTTGATTCATCCAAAGGAAAAAAACTGGCAACCTATGCGTCACGTTGTGTTGAAAATGAATTATTGATGTATTTAAGACAAAAGAGAAAGACGAATAAAGAAATCTCTTTGTTTGATCCGATTGGGACAGACAAAGAAGGAAATGAAATCAGTTTGCTGGATATTATTGAGAGTGATGATCCGGATGTCATTGAAAACATGTATTTAGAGGAATCGGTTCGGAAACTATATATTTTTATGAATAAAGTTTTAACCACGAGAGAAAAAGAGATTCTGATTTTACGTTATGGTCTGACTGGTCATTCGGAAATCACTCAAAAACAGATTGGCGACTGGCTTGGGATTAGTCGCAGCTATGTTTCCCGGATTGAGAAACGTGCCTTATTAAAACTGAAACGAGAATTTGATACTTCCGGATAAAGAAAGAGGAAAGCGATGTTACAGAGATTTTATCCTACTATAAAAATGGAATCTGCTTACGACATTCCATATGAACACTATTATGAACAAGGATACAGGGGAATCATTTTTGATATTGATAACACTCTGGTATTTCATGGGGCGCCGGCCACAGAACGGGCGGTTGAGTTGTTCCGGCATTTACATGAGATCGGATTTGATACCTGCCTGATTTCTAACAATAAAAAACCAAGAGTGCAGCCATTTGCAGAATATGTGAATTCGAAATATATTTACGATGCGAAGAAGCCGTCCCGCAAGAATTATTTGCAGGCAATGACACTTATGAATACTGCAAATGATACCACTCTTTTTGTGGGTGACCAGTTGTTTACGGATATCTATGGTGCTAACCGTTCGAAAATAGCCAGTATTCTGGTTCATCCATTAAATCCAAAGGAAGAAATTCAGATTGTTCTGAAACGTTATTTAGAAAAGGTTGTGTTATATTTTTATGATAGAACAAAGAAATCGTAGAATAAAAAAATTAGAACAGTTACTAACGGATCACCATGCAGATGCGATATTGATCTATGATACATGTAATGTACAATACTTCAGCGGCTTTACCGGTGGTGATGCGATATTACTGATTATAGGACAGAAACAGTGTATTCTGTCAGATTCAAGATATACCCTGCAAATACAACAGGAAGCACCGGACTTCACTTTTGTTGAACGTTCCGGTACATCATATGAAGAAGCTGCGGCTCAACTACTGTCAGATTTTCAATGTCATTGTTGTCTCTATGAAGATACCGTAATCACCGCAGCCCAGTATCAACGTCTCTTATCTCTTAGACCAAACTCGGAATGGGTTCCTGTCGAAAACAGGCTGCAAACAATCCGTATGGTAAAAGATGAGACGGAACTCAGTCTGATACGAAGAGCAGAAGAAATCGGCGACCTTGCTTTTTCTTATATGCTTAAAACGATCAAAGCCGGTATCACTGAACAGGAAATTGCACTGGAATTGGAATATCAGATGCGGAAATCCGGTGCACAGGGCTTAAGCTTTGATACGATCGTTGCGTCCGGTGTGAATGGGGCAATGCCACATGCCAAACCCGGAAACAAACAGATACTAAACGGTGAACTGATTACTATGGATTTCGGGTGTGTTTATCAGGGCTACTGCTCCGATATGACCCGGACCATATGTGTCGGATTCCCTAGTGCAGAACAAAAGAAAATATACGATACCGTATTGCAGGCACAGCTTCTGGCACTGGATCAGATATGTGCAGGACAAAAAGCATCGGAACCGGACAAGGTTGCCAGGGATTATATTCAGTCCCAGGGTTATGGAGAATATTTTGGACATGCTCTGGGGCATGGTGTAGGACTATATATCCACGAAGCACCTTCCTTTTCTCCAAAATGTGATACTGTGATAGAAGAGAACATGGTCATGAGTGTAGAACCGGGAATTTATGTCCCGAACTTTTGCGGTGTCAGAATCGAAGATTTGATTGTCATTAAGAAGGATGGATATGAAAATCTGTCGCATTCAACAAAAGAATTCATACAGATATAGAGGTAATATTATGAAGAATTGGAAAAACAACATCCGGAAGGTTGTTCCTTATGTTCCGGGAGAGCAGCCAAAAGAAGAGGGAATTATTAAACTAAACACAAATGAGAATCCATATCCGCCTTCTGATAAGGTACTGGAGGCAAGAGATACGATTTCTCAGTTCAGAAAATATCCGGACCCTGCAGCTACCGGTCTGGTAGAAGCCATTGCGAAAGAGTATCAGGTAAATAAAGACAGGGTATTTGTCGGAGTAGGCTCAGATGATGTTCTTGCCATGTCCTTTATGACATTTTTTAATAGTGACAAGCCTGTATTTTTCCCGGATATCACCTATTCGTTTTATGATGTATGGGCAGATTTATTTCGGATTCCATATGAACGAAAGAGCTTAGATGATGATTTTTGTATTGTGAAGGAAGATTATCACGCTCCAAATGGCGGAATTATCTTCCCAAATCCGAATGCACCTACAGGTATGGAGGTTTCTACGGATTTCATCCGTGATATACTGGAACATAACCGTGACAGTATCGTGATTATAGATGAAGCATACATTGATTTTGGTGCCCAATCCGCTGTTCCTCTGACAGAAGAATATGAGAATCTTCTTGTTGTGCAGACGTTCTCAAAATCCCGCTCTATGGCCGGAATGAGAATCGGTTATGCCATTGGCCAGCCGGAATTAATCAAGGCATTAAACGATGTTAAGTATTCCTTTAACTCTTATACCATGAATGAAGCTGCCATTCGTCTCGGTATTGCCTCCTTGCAGGATCGTGATTATTTTAGAAACACTGTCAATAAAATTATCGCAACACGGGAGTGGACAAAAGAAGAATTACACAGAATCGGATTTCAATTTCCTGATTCCAAAGCTAATTTTATTTTTGCCACACATCCTGATTGGAAAGCGGAAGAGATATACGAAGCAGCAAAGAAAAACAAGATATATTTGAGATACTTTAAAAAGCCTCGTATTGATAATTATTTGCGTATTACGATTGGTACGGATGAGGAAATGCGTACATTCATCGACTTTTTACATAATTTTACAAAATAGCACTTGCAACTTATTAAAATTCGTTATATGATGATATTGGCTGACAAATATTACCAAAACGAAAGGAGACCAATGACATATAACGAATTTTTAAATGCAGTAAAAAGAGAGGTGGAGTTGCAGTTGGGAGAAGCCAGAATTGTAAACTTACACCAGGTAACCAAGAATAACGGGGTAGTACTTGATGCCCTATATTTTGAATCATTAGAGAAACCTTATTCTCCCAATATTTATCTGGCTCCCTATTTTGATGAATATAACAGTGGTGTGAAGCTGGAACAGATTGTTCAAAATATAATAGCCAGAGCAAAAGCTTATGAAGAAGATGCAGAATTAGAAGCATGCATTGTATTGTTTCAGGATTTTGAAAAATTAAAAAATCATATTACCATACGTCTTGTGAACTATGAAAAAAATAAAGAACTGCTGCAAAACGCGCCGTATCAGGATTTTCTGGACTTTGCAATCACATATCGTATTATGGTGAAACAGGATGAAGAAGGTGTATATTCGACCCTGATTACGAATGAACTATGGGAAAAGTGGAATATTTCTCTTGCTGTTCTTCATGAAACAGCCATGAATAATATGACGAAAGATTTCCCATCCAAAGTCTGCAAACTGAGCGATCTGTTATCCGGTATGGCAGGTACAGAGGAAAACTTTCCTGATGATTCTGATATCTACATTCTAACGAATAGCATAGGAATTAATGGGGCCTCCTGTATCTGTTATCCGGGTATTCTGAAGGATTTCTCCAAAGAGCACCAATGTGATCTTTACCTTATGCCATGCAGTATTCATGAGTGGATTCTCATGCCTGCTTCGGATGATAAAAACGCCGAACACCTGCAGGAAATTGTTACACATGCAAACAATACTGTGGTTTCAAAAGAGGAGTATCTGTCCGGGCATGTTTATTACTATTCAAGGGAAGAAAATGCCATAAAAACGCTAATATAATCGACTCCATTTCGTTGACTTTAAAATGTGGGTATGCTAGAATACAATCGTGCTCAGGGAGTAGCATTGATATTTAGATTTGGAGGACTGATACATGAATAAGGGTACAGTAAAATGGTTTAACAATCAGAAGGGATATGGTTTCATCTCTGATGAAGACGGTAATGATGTATTTGTACATTACTCAGGATTAAATATGGAAGGCTTTAAAACCTTAGAAGAAGGCGCTGAAGTAGAATTTGAGATTCAGGATGGGGCAAAAGGTCCTCAGGCTGTGAATGTAACAAGATTATAAACCTGTAAGGGGCATTGCAAAGTGACATTTGCAATGCCCCTTCTTAAAGTAATAAAACAATTGCTTGACTTATATGATATATGTGTTATAGTATATATAGAACATGAAAGTGAGGTGTTATTTATGAATATCAATAAATTTACACAAAAGTCGATGGAATCCATCAATCAGTGTGAAAAATTGGCATATGAATATGGTAATCAGGAGATTACTCAGGAACACTTTTTATACAGTCTATTAACCATTGAAGACAGTTTGATTCTGAATCTTTTAGAAAAGATGGGTATTGATCGTTCTTCCATCTTATCCCAGGCTGGTGAACTTTTAAATAAACTGACTAAAGTATCCGGCGGTCAGGTTTATATGAGCAGTGATTTAAATAAAGTTCTCATTCATGCAGAAGATGAAAGCAAGGCGATGGGAGATGAATATGTTTCTGTTGAGCACTTATTCCTGGCATTAATGAAGCATGCTAACCGTAATCTGGCTTCCTTCTTCCATACCTTTGGAATTCAACGGGAATCCTTTTTGCAGGCACTATCTACCGTAAGGGGTAATCAACGTGTTACCAGTGATAATCCGGAAGCAACGTACGAAACTCTTGAAAAATACGGATATGATTTAGTAGAACGGGCAAAGCAGGGAAAGCTGGATCCGGTTATCGGACGGGATGCAGAGATTCGTAATGTAGTGCGTATTCTCTCAAGGAAGACCAAAAACAACCCGGTACTGATTGGAGAACCGGGTGTTGGTAAAACAGCTGTTGTAGAAGGTCTCGCACAACGGATTGTAGCCGGAGATGTTCCGGAAGGATTAAAAGACAAAACATTATTTGCCCTGGATATGGGAGCTTTGGTAGCAGGGGCCAAATATCGTGGTGAATTTGAAGAACGTTTAAAGGCTGTATTGGAAGAAGTAAAAAATTCCGATGGACGCATCATTCTCTTTATTGATGAATTGCATACGATTGTAGGTGCCGGTAAAACAGAAGGCTCTATGGATGCCGGAAATATGTTAAAGCCAATGCTTGCCAGGGGAGAACTTCACTGTATCGGTGCCACAACGCTGGATGAATACCGGATGTATGTAGAAAAAGATGCTGCATTGGAGAGACGTTTCCAGCCTGTTAAGGTTGACGAACCTACAGTAGAAGATACGATATCCATTTTACGTGGTCTGAAAGACCGATATGAGGTATATCATGGTGTCAAGATTACAGATAGTGCTTTAGTGACTGCTGCAACTTTGTCCAACCGTTATATCAGCGACCGCTTTTTACCGGATAAAGCGATAGATTTAGTGGATGAAGCCTGTGCTTCCGTAAAAACGGAACTGGATTCCATGCCTGCTGAGCTGGATGAGATACGTAGAAAGTGTATGCAGCTGGAAATTGAAGAGGCTGCATTAAAGAAAGAAACCGACCATCTGAGTCAGGAACGCTTATCTGATCTTCAAAAAGAATTATCGGAACTACGTGAAGAATTCAACACTGCAAAAGCAATATGGGACAGCGAGAAAGCTTCTGTGGACCGGGTTTCCAAGATTCGCGAAGAACTGGAATCAGTCCGTAACGAAATCGCGCTTGCACAGCGGAATTATGACTTAAATAAAGCTGCAGAATTACAATATGGACGTTTGCCGCAACTGGAAAAGGAATTACAGGCAGAAGAAGACAAAATAAACAGTCAGGAGCACACCCTGGTACACGAATTCATCGATGATGAAGAGATTACCAAGATTATTTCCAGATGGACCAATATTCCTGTTTCCAAACTGTCAGAGAGTGAGCGGAATAAAACGCTTCATTTAGATGAAGAACTTCACAAACGTGTCATAGGACAGGATGAAGCGGTACAGAAAGTTGCCGATGCAATCATCCGTTCTAAGGCGGGAATTAAGGATCCAAATCGTCCGATTGGTTCCTTTTTATTCCTGGGACCTACCGGCGTAGGAAAAACAGAATTAGCCAAAACATTAGCAGCCAGTCTGTTTGATGATGAAAATAATATGGTCCGTATCGATATGAGTGAATATATGGAGAAATATTCCGTTTCCCGATTAATTGGAGCGCCTCCGGGATATGTTGGTTACGAAGAAGGAGGACAGCTTACAGAGGCAGTTCGAAGAAAACCATATTGCGTAGTCCTGTTTGATGAAATCGAAAAAGCACACCCGGATGTATTTAATGTGCTGCTTCAGGTATTGGATGACGGAAGAATTACAGATTCCCAGGGAAGAACCGTGGATTTCAAAAATACAATTCTGATTATGACATCGAATATCGGTTCCGCTTATCTATTGGACGGCATTAAAGAAAATGGTGAAATTGAAGAAGATAGCCAGCAGATGGTGATGCAGGATCTCCGCAATCATTTCAGACCGGAGTTTCTGAATCGGTTAGATGAAATCGTATTATTCAAACCATTAACAAAACAAAATATCGGTGGTATCGTAAAACTGTTATTGCATAACTTAAATGAGCGTCTGAAAGAACGCGAGATTTCGATTACACTGACGGATGATGCGATTTCTTACGTGATTGAACATGGATACGAACCGGCTTATGGTGCCAGACCTTTGAAACGGTATCTTCAGAAACATGTCGAAACACTGGCAGCCAGACTTATCCTATCTGATGAGATTTCACAAGGTGATGAAATCCTCGTAGATTTAAAAGGTGATGACCTAACGGCATCGATTAAAAAATAATTTACTTTCTGCCATGTCTGTGATAAACTTTACAATTATGACGAAAAGAGGATGAAAGACATGGCGCAATTATGGGGCGGCCGGTTTACAAAAGAAACCGATCAGTTAGTATATAATTTTAATGCTTCGATATCATTCGATCAAAAATTCTGGCGTCAGGATATCAAAGGAAGCTGTGCACATGTTAAGATGCTTGCTAAGGCAGACATTTTAACTGAAGAAGAAAGAGATTCTATTCTATCCGGACTGCGGTCAATCGAGCAGGATGTACTGGATGGTACCTTAATCATTGATCAAAAATATGAAGATATTCATAGCTTTGTAGAAGCAACGTTGATTGATCGCATCGGAGATGTTGGTAAAAAGCTCCATACGGGACGAAGCCGTAATGACCAGGTTGCTCTGGATATGAAGCTTTATGTAAGAGACGAGCTTTGTGAATGTAAAGACTTATTAAAACAATTGATGCAGACGCTTCATCGTCTTATGAAAGAGCATCTGGATACGTATATGCCGGGATTTACACATTTGCAAAAAGCACAGCCGGTTACTCTGGCTCATCATTTAGGTGCCTATATGGAGATGTTTAAAAGGGATTATGACAGATTAGCGGATATCTACAAGCGTATGAATACTTGTCCGTTAGGAGCCGGTGCCTTAGCAGGAACCACATATCCTCTGGACAGGGATTATACAGCCGAGCTTCTGGGATTTGACGGTCCTACACTAAACAGTATGGATTCCGTATCTGACCGCGATTATGTAATTGAATTGTTATCAGCCTTTTCTACCATCATGATGCATATGAGTCGTTTTTGCGAGGAGATTATTATTTGGAATTCCAATGAGTATCAGTTCGTAGAAATGGATGATACGTACAGTACCGGCAGCAGCATTATGCCACAGAAAAAGAATCCTGATATCGCGGAGTTAGTACGGGGTAAAACAGGCCGTGTTTACGGTGCTTTGATTTCCATGATGACAACCATGAAGGGAATTCCACTGGCCTATAACAAAGACATGCAGGAAGATAAGGAACTTACCTTTGATGCCATTGATACCGTGAAAGGATGTCTGGTTTTATTCCAGGGCATGATTGACTCCATACAAATAAAAAAAGAAAACATGAATGCGTCGGCAAGGAATGGATTTACCAATGCAACCGATGCCGCTGATTATCTTGTGAACAAAGGTGTGCCATTCCGCGATGCACATAGTATCGTCGGCCGGCTGGTATTATTCTGTATTGAGAAAAACATTGCTTTGGATGACATGACGCTGGAGGAATACCGTGCAATCAGTGATGTCTTCGACGAAGATATTTATGAAGCAATCAGTATGGAAACTTGTGTTAACAAGAGAAATACCATCGGAGCACCGGGGCCGGATGCAATGAAGCAGGTCATTGCAATAAATGAAGAATATTTAGCCCGGATATAATGACAGGCAGGGATTCACCATATGTGTTTCCCTGCCTTTTCTTTTATCGCAATTCCGCAATTCTGGATACTCCCACATAGATTTGGCTAATCTTGTACCATGTACGAAAATCAACCACACCGGTTTGAGGCAGACCGAAAATTTCCTGAAACTTTCTGACAGCAGCTGCTGTCTGTGCGCCATATTGTCCATCAGCCCGGATAGTAGGAATCGCAGGATAGGATTTTGCAATCCGGTTTAACTGTTCCTGCATTTGTCTGACTTTGTCACCGCTGGAACCAATCGTCAGATCCTGACCCGGCCATGATGAAGGGATTCCGGCGATTTCCTGCGCAGAATTAATATAGATGCTGTCACCGTAATAATAACGCAGGATTTCAATCGCACTATATCCTTCATCTCCAAGATACTTCGAACCCCATTGGGACATCCATTCCGGACACGTCACCCGTTTTCCGTCACAGTACTGTGTTAATATCGGCTGCTGTACCCCGGGAAAGGAGAGATAGTTATTAAAAATGCTGTCCACAACCCGGTCAATGGTATCAAAAATGTTTCTTCCATGAATCCACTTATGGTCATATGCGGTGGATGATGTAATGGTAAAATCATATCCTTTATTGCGGTACCATTCGGTATATACACGATTCATGGTAAAGGAGAGAATTGCCAGTACATTGGCATAAATCGTGTCTTCCGGCCAGGTGGCGTAAATCTCACTGGAAGCAACATTTTTGATGTAATCACGATACCGGTCATAATAATTGATCGCAGTAGAATCACCGACTGCACCGTCATGTACGATGATATATTCCGGAACAACGACACGGCTCAGTACGATTTCACCGGTTTCTTCCACAGTTTTGATTTCGCTCTCCGGAATCTTAGGCGGATATTCCCCATATAGTGTGTGTGGTCCTATCACAATCGCCTGATCACTCGGTGCCGGAAGTTCCACCGGAACGAGCTGTGCTTCCTGAATAGAAGTGACATTAGGGAGAATCTCGGAACCGGATATGACGATACTGTCATAATCCCTTGCGGTAATTTTAAAGGTATATTCCGAATATGGCTGATTACTACCGGGTGTCATGCTGTATTCCAGAGGTGGTGCTTTTAAATCGATGATTTCAGAATGACCGGAAGAATCAGTAGTGACTTTTTCAATAACAGAATCCGGATCACCGGAGTAGGATATTTCAATTTCTGCATCCTGAATCGGTGCGGAACCAATCGTGGAAGTGATACGTAATTGTAATTGACCGGTATCAATTTCATTCGCATGCAAATTTGCCTGACTATATTCCATAGCGACATCCAATATCTTTTTCTCTATTCTATTCACATCCATCTAAAAAGTTTACGAAAATGTATATTTCCCTTCTTTGGAATTCATACTAAGAACAGTTTACAAAGAAGGTGATAAATTGTTCAAATATACTTATATTTTCCTGGTTGGCGGTTTTATCTACTATAACTTGGAGATTCTGTGGAGAGGGTATTCCCACGTATCCATGTTTTTATGCGGAGGAGTATGTCTGATCTTAATCGGATTATTAAATCAGGGGCTTCATATCGAATCCGTATTTTTGCAAATGCTTTGTTCCAGTCTGATCATTACCGGAATTGAATGGGTAGCCGGATATATTGTTAATATCCGTATGAAATTAAATGTGTGGGATTATTCCGGGCTTCCTCTCAATATTCAGGGACAAATATGCTTATTATATTCTTTTCTATGGTTCTTTTTATCCTTTGCGGCAATTCTTCTTGATGACGTTATCCGACACTTTATATTTGGGGAAACCTGGCCTGTTTATCATTTGTTTTAATTGATTGACAAACGATTTCTTTCGTCTATAATAGGTATGGATATTTTAGATGAAAGAAGGATGAACATGAAATCGTATGACATATTTTATGACCTTGCTATTATTATCGTAGCAGCAAAATTGTGTGGACTGATTTGCCGTAAATTAAACATTCCGATGGTTGTCGGTCAGATACTGGCAGGTCTTATCGTTGGCCCTTGTTTGTTAAATCTTGTAAACGAGAGCACCGTCATCAGCATTATTGCTGAAATTGGTGTTGTCATGCTGATGTTCATGGCCGGACTTACCACGGATTTAAAAGAATTGTTAAAAACAGGTCCGGTTGCGTTTCTATTAGCGTGCGTGGGAGTATTGGTTCCATTATGCGGTGGATATTTGTTATATTCCTGTTTCTACGGATTTGCACCAACCGGTTCTGATTCCTTTTATACCGCTGTCTTTATCGGAGTGATTATGACGGCCACTTCTGTCAGTATTACGGTAGAAACCTTGAGAGAACTGGGGAAACTGCAGGGAAAGGTTGGCACTACGATTCTAAGCGCAGCTATTATTGATGATGTCATCGGTATCATCGTTCTAACCTTCGTAATTGGATTTAAAACACCGGGATCAAAACCGGTATCTGTCATTGTCAATACGGTTGCATTTTTTGGCTTTGCAATACTGGTCGGTTTTGGATTCTATTATTTATTCAAATTTTTGGATACCAGATATGCCCATAGCAGAAGAATACCGATCTTTGGATTTGTCCTCTGTCTCGTACTTGCTTACTGTGCAGAAGAATTCTTCGGTATTGCTGATATTACGGGAGCCTATATTGCCGGTATTATATTATGTAATATCAAAGATTCAGAATACATTGAAGAGAAAATTGATATCAGTTCTTACATGCTGTTTGGCCCGGTCTTTTTTGCCAGTATTGGTCTGAAAACATCCTTTGATGGTATAACAGTATCAATTTTCCTCTTTTCACTCTGTTTTGTCCTTGTTGCACTCATAACCAAGGTTGTTGGATGCGGAATAACAGCAAAGCTTTGTCATTTTAATTCTGTTGATTCTTTGAAAATCGGTATTGGCATGATGACACGTGGAGAGGTAGCTTTAATTGTTGCACAAAAAGGATTATCTGTCGGATTACTGGATTCGGTTTATTTTCCATCTGTTATTCTGCTCATTATCGTGTCTTCTATTGCAACACCGATTCTGTTAAAGCTGCTGTTTTCAAAAGAAGAGGAGGTCGCCTGTGAAGTCTGATTATCAGAAGCTGATGGAGCATGAGATAGCGAAAATCAAGGATGGACCGGTTAAAAAGCTGCTCCTGCATAGCTGTTGTGCCCCCTGTTCCAGTTATGTCCTTGAAACCCTGACAAAGATATTTGAGATTACGGTGTACTATTATAATCCGAATATTTATCCGGCTTTTGAATATCACGAAAGAGCAAGGGAACAGGAACGGTTTTTATCACTATATCCTGCTATCCATGGTTTTCATTATGTAGAAGGGAGCTATCGTCCGGAAGACTTTTATCAGATGGCAAAAGGGTTCGAGTCGGAGCCGGAAAGGGGCAGCAGATGTTATCGCTGCTATGAGATGCGTTTAAGAGAAACAGCCCGGTATGCCAAAGAACATGGATTTGACTATTTTACAACAACATTGTCGATCAGTCCGATGAAGAATGCGAACTGGCTCAATGAGATAGGAGTGCGTCTTGGCAACGAATATGGGGTAACCTATCTTGTATCTGATTTTAAAAAGAAAAACGGATATTTGCGTTCATCCGAGTTATCGAGAGAATACGGTATGTATCGTCAGAATTACTGTGGCTGTGAATTTTCATACAGAGAAAGGAAACTACATGAGTCAGAAAATTAAATTATTATGTCTGGATTTAGACGGAACCGTTCTGGATGACCAGAAAAGATTATCAAAAAGAAATACTGAGGCTATTACGAAGGCAATCCAAAAAGGTGTAACAGTTGCTGTTGCAACCGGGCGTTCGCGCAGAGGATTGCCATCTTCCTTTATGAACATTCCCGGAATCCGGTATGCCGTTACTATGAACGGAGCAACGATTTTTGATTTTCAGGAGCAACGTCCTCTCGCTACCCAATTAATGAATCCTGAAACTGTTCAAAAAGTTTTCACAAAGATATGGCATTATGACTGTATGGGCGATTTCTTTATTGATGGCGTCGGTTATATTGATGAAGAAAAGTACCATAGAGCGATAGACTATGTTGTAAATCCAAATTTATTAGACTATGTCTATGCAACTCGACAACCGATTTCTGATTTTCCTAATAGGGTCTTGGAGAATCAGAAGTCGGTTGAGAAGATAACCGTTTATTTTTATGATGTCAATATGATACCGGAGCTTCGCAGAGATTTGTCTGAGATGAAAATGATAGACTGTGTCTCAGGCATACCAAACAATCTTGAAATCACACATAGACAGGCGAACAAAGGAAATGGTATTATAATGTTAGGAAATTGTCTGGGTATCCAACAGGAAGAAATTATGGCAATCGGTGATTCCGGTAACGATCTTGCTATGATTCAGGCTGCAGGCATCGGCGTTGCAGTTGCAAATGCAACAGAGGAAGTGAAAGCAGCAGCTGATGTCATAACGGCATCCAATCTCGAGGATGGAGTTGCACAGGCGATTGAGCAATATGTACTATAATTGGAGGAGCGGTACGGTGAGAAAAAGACCGGGAAGATTACATACGATTTTATTATTATTTTTTTTCATAGTTTCGATAGAAACCACACAGGTTCATGCAGAAGAATTATCCACTTTTATTATGGGCTCTGAAGCGTCTGAATATGGACATATCAGTTGTCTGCCTGCACAGCAGCTGACAAGTAACAAAGATAATTCCGGATGGAACCTGCAGCAATCCACAGATTATCCGGAGCATTATGATCTGCGCGAGGAAGGAAGAGTATCTTCGGTACGCCACCAGGGAACGGAAGGAACGTGCTGGGCTCATGCAGCGATTGCTTCCATTGAATCAAGCATCTTAACCAAAAAACTGAATCTGTATTCCAATTTTGATCCTGCAATATCTCAGTACACTTCGGAAACTTTGGATTTTTCAGAAAAACATATGGTATGGAATTCCATCGGCAGTGTGTCGGAAGATGAAAACGACCTTATGTATGATGACGGGATTATTGTTTCCAATCCCTATACAACAGGAGGCAATTGGATTTTTTGCGCCAGCGCCCTGGCAAGAGGAAATGGGGTAGAGTATGAAGCCTATGGAAAGTCAGAAAAAACAAAACCTGTATTTGATGATGCTTCCAGGTATGTATCTTATGCAAGGCTAAAAAGCGTTCGCGTATTGGATTCTACTGATTCACAGCAGAAAATCAATTCCATCAAAGATGCACTCATGAACCGTGGTGTTGTCGATATCAGTTACTATTCCAGTTCTTCTTATTATCAAATGAATGATACCTATGGTACCTCGTATTATAATCCAAATGCTACCAGTTCGAATTCCAATCATTCTGTCGCAATTGTTGGCTGGGATGATGCTTATTCTGCTGAAAATTTTAAATCACAGCCATCTTCTGATGGAGCATGGTTAGTCAAAAACAGCTGGGGACCTGCATGGAAGAACATGAATGGTTATTTCTGGATGTCCTATGAAGAACCCAGTTTGTGTGAAATTGTATCGTTTGAAATGCAGGAACAGGAAGCGTATGATTATACCTACCAATATGATTTTATGGAGGGAATTTACGCTATTTCTACATCAAAATATGCCAATATATTCACTTCAACAGAAGATGAAACATTGACCCAAATTGGATTTTTTTATTCTTTTCCGGATACTGAATATTCCGTTTCCATCTATAAAAAGAGTAATGCTACGATGGGATCTCCAACGGATGGTACTTTGGTTGCAACACTGTCCGGTATATTGCCATATTATGGATATCAGAATCTGTCTCTCACGGAAGAGATTCCTTTAAGCACCGGCGACTCCTTTTCGGTCATTTTGTCTTTAAGTGGTACTTATAATTCAAACACAATTTCATATGGCGTTTTTGAAGGTCCTGCTTCTACTTATGACTCTATGCTCAGCGCTGTTACTTTTGAAAATAAAGTAAAGAGCAGCAGTGGTCAGACATATTATTATTCAGGTAACAAATGGGTGGCTGCTTCTTCAACACAGAATAATGCCTGCATTAAAGCATTTACGAAACGTACAAACACTTCTATGGTAAGGAATTTGGAAGCAGCTATAAACGATGTGAAAAACCGAAACTATTTAGGTTATTCCGTTTCCCAGAAAGAACGCTTTCTTTCCCTATATGATCATTCGAAAGAAGTGTTAAATGACCCGGTGGCAACATGGCAAATGCTAAAGAACCTTGCTTATCATCTGACCTATGAATCAGATGAGGTATTAGAAAATAGTGCAACATCTGACATGATTGTTGGAGATCTGAATGCAGACGGAAAAATCAGTGCTGTTGATGCATTGGAAATGTTATTATACTACAGAGAAGGGTTTTTGATATCGGATGAAACGTTACCTTATTTGGATATCAATGAAGATACAAAAGCGGATGAAAATGATGTGATAGCTTTACTGGAACGAATAACAGAATAGGAGACTCGACATGAAACATAAAATCAAACATTATGCAATCCTAGCTTGTTTCTTTTTATTTAGCACACAATGTATCTCTGTTTCCGCAGCAGAAGTAAATGATCCGTATTATCCGCTTCAATGGGGATTTCATAATAATGCTGGATATGATATCAAGCTCGAGCAGGCGTGGGCATATTTAAGTAATTATCGAAATCCAACACCCGTTACCGTAGCAATTATCGATACCGGAGTTGATATTTCACACAGCGAATTAAAGGATGCACTATGGCAAAACAGTGGTGAGATAGCCAATGACGGCATTGATAATGATCATAATGGATACATAGATGACATTCATGGATGGAATTTTTGTGATGATAACCATGTATTATATGACAGCAGTAAGGTGAATGAATATAACGGCAGCTACGTGGACGACCACGGTACACATGCTGCCGGTACTATCATAGCAGCTACAAACAATGGTAAGGGAATTGCCGGCATTGCATCCCGGATGAATGTCAATATCATGGTTCTGAAGGTGTTAGAGGAAAAGAAAAACAGTGATGCACAGAGTGGTTCCGTAGAGAATGTGATAAAAGCGATTCAATATGCGGAAAAAATGGGAGCCAGAATCTGCAATATCAGTTTTGGTACCAATCAGTATGATGCCGCTTTAGCAGATGTGATAGAACGTTCTGATATGCTTTTTGTGTGTTCCGCCGGAAATGCCGGACGCAGCAATGATGTGACACCAATGTATCCCGCATCCTATCCTTATGATAATGTCATAGCTGTTGCAGATATGAATTCATACGGAACACTGGCAGATACATCCAATTATGGCGCAGGAAGTGTTGACCTGGCGGCTCCCGGTACGCAGATAGCCAGTACAGGCGTGAATCAGTCTTATATCTATGAGAGTGGTACCTCCATGGCTGCACCTATGGTGTCCGGAGTGGCGGCGTTATTATATGCGCGGCATGATTCCATGACAGCGACACTGGCGAAACAGATTATCAATGACAGCGTTACACAAAATACTTCCATGAATGGTCTGTTGAAAACCAATGGTTATTTAAATGCTTACCAGACTGTCACTCATAATACAGCACAACCACAGATACAATTATCTGAAATCAGTAAACCAACCTCTTCTACCATTCAGATTGATGTTGCTGATAGTCCTTATTATCAGGTCGATGGTATCCGTTGGAAAAAAGGAATCCATAATCTGGAATACTTCCGGGATGGGTCAAAAGGGAAAGATGTGAAGGGACAACAGATTACCTTTAAAAAGTCCTGTATTTTTACCATCTGGGTGAAAGCAACGAATGGATTAGCCAATTATGATGTGATTCAGCTGACGGTGGGAAAGAAACCAACCATACAGGTTAAAAATCAAAAAAAGATATCTTCCACGAAAAGAACAGTAACGCTAAAGGTTCGTGATAAGGATGGCAATCTGCAAAAGGTTTGGATGACCGAAGCCAACAGCAAGAAGAAGACACAGTTAACACCGGATAAAAACGGCAGGATAAAAATACAGCTTAATATGAATCGTGCATATCGCATCTATGCACAGGATACCGCTGATAATGTTACGACATATAAGCTTAAGAAAATGGGTAAATAGACTGCGGTCTATTTACCCATTTCTTTTGATTTCTCAATACAGGCAGAGGTTGCAGCGATGATGCTGTTTCGAAAACCTGTTTCTTCCAGCTTTGCTACGGCCTCTATCGTTGTTCCGGACGGGGAACAAACCATATCCTTTAACTCTCCCGGATGCTTTCCGGTTTCTAATACCATTTTTGCAGAGCCCAGAACCGCCTGAGCACAGAACTCGTAGGCATCCGCACGCGGCATTCCATATTTGACAGCGGCATCTGCCATTGCTTCAATAAACAGAAATACATAAGCAGGAGAGGAACCGCTGATGCCGGTAACGGTATCCATCAATGTTTCCGCTACCCACTTACTGCGTCCCAGCTGTTCAAACAGACAGGAAACGGTTTCTTTTTGTTCTTCTGTCACCGTCTGATTGTGGCAAAGAGCCGACATGCTTTCTCCGACCAGAGCAGGCGTATTTGGCATGACTCGGACAAGTGAAATCGGTTTTTCGAAGTAACCTTCTATCTTTTTGATCGATTGTCCTGCTGCAATCGAGATAATCAGAGTATTGTCACCTACGACAGGTGCAATTTCGGATACTACGCATGGCAATATGTTTGGTTTTACACATAAGTACAGTATATCTGCTTTTTCTGCTGCTTTTGTATTGGAAGCGGTTGTTACAATATGGTGTTTCTTATTCATTTTCTCCCGCTGTTCTTCAGAATGATCAGAAGCAATGATCTGGTCCGGCTTCACGATTCCGGATGCCAATAATCCGCCTATGATAGCCTGTGCCATATTGCCGCAGCCGATAAAGCTTATGATTTTTGATTCTGGTATTGTATTCATTATCGTTGTCTCCTCATTAATAAGAGTGCTTTTTACAAGAATGATAACACAATTTTCACTGTTTGACGATACTAAAATGAAAATCCGAATAATTTTGAAGAAAACATCCCTCAGTTTTGAAATTACTTGAAAAGCTTATCCAAAGTGTTTATAATGTACCTATCGTTTTTTAGATTGAACAGGAGGAGTCTATGAAAATAACAGATGAAACAATTGATTATGTAGCGATTCTTGCAAAGCTTGACTTGGACGAAGAAGCCAAAGAGCATGCCAAACAGGATATGAACAATATGTTAGATTATATTGATAAATTAAATGAGCTTGATACGGATGGTGTAGAAGCAATGTCACACGTTTCTCCGATTCATAATGTTTTCCGTGAGGATGTTGTGGTAGAACGTACGATGGAAGACCGCGAGAAAATATTAAAGAATGCACCGGAACAGAAGGATGGCTGTTTCATTGTGCCAAAGACAGTAGACTAGGGAGGAAATCCATGAAGATAATGAACATGACCGCCGTAGAGTGCGGACGTAAGATCCGGGAGAAAGAGCTAACCGTTGCAGAAGTGACAAAAGCAGCGTTTGAACAAATCCGAAAGTATGACCAGGTATATCACTGCTTCGTTACGGTTGCAGATGAAGAAGCTGCCTTAAAGCGTGCAGAAGAAGTACAGGAATTAATTGATAACGGGACTCTGACAGGACCATTAGCCGGTGTTCCGGTTGCTATTAAAGATAATATGTGTACAACAGGTATGTTAACAACCTGCAGTTCTAAAATACTATCCAATTTTGAACCGACATTTTCCTCTACAGCCGTGGAGCGTCTTGAAGCTCAGGGTGCTATCATTTTAGGAAAAACCAATATGGATGAATTCGCTATGGGTAGTACGACAGAGACGTCCTACTATGGTGTAACAAAAAATCCATGGAATACAGACCGTGTACCGGGAGGTTCCTCCGGTGGTTCTGCAGCTGCTGTAGCAGCCGAAGAGTGTTTCTATGCACTTGGTTCTGATACCGGCGGTTCCATTCGTCAGCCGGCCTCTTTTTGTGGTGTCACCGGAATTAAACCAACTTATGGAACGGTTTCCCGTTACGGCCTGATCGCCTATGGATCTTCCTTAGACCAAATCGGACCACTTGCAAAGGATGTTACAGACTGTGCTGCAATTCTTGAGGCAATTGTTGCTCATGATAAAAAAGACAGTACCAGTGTTCCGGTAGAGGATACCAACTATATGGATGCCTTGGTAGACGACGTAAAAGGCATGAAAATCGGAATTCCAAACGATTACTTTGGTGAAGGTTTAGATTCTGAAGTAAAAGAAGCCGTTTTGAAAGCTGCAAGCGTTCTCGAAGAAAAGGGTGCTATCATCGAGCGCTTTGATTTAAATCTTGTTGAATATGCGATACCCGCTTACTACATCATTGCATCTGCAGAAGCCAGCTCCAACCTGGAACGATTTGATGGTGTCAAATACGGTTATCGTGTTGAAAATTATGATGGTCTGCATGACATGTACAAAAAAACACGTTCCGAAGGATTTGGTGCAGAGGTAAAACGCCGTATTATGCTAGGCTCCTTTGTACTGAGTTCCGGTTATTATGATGCCTATTATGTAAAAGCGTTAAAGGCAAAAGCATTAATCAAACAGGCGTTTGATAAAGCATTTGAAAAATACGACATGATTCTGAGTCCGGTTGCCCCGACAACGGCATTAAAACTTGGCGATAATTTAAGTGACCCGATTAAGATGTATCTGGGAGACATTTATACGGTTTCCGTCAATTTAGCAGGTTTGCCGGGAATCAGCTTACCATGTGGTTTCGATTCCCAGGGTATGCCGATTGGTATGCAGTTGATCGGTGATTCCTTCCAGGAGAAAAAATTACTGCGCGCAGCATATACCTATGAACAGACCAGAACCTATCAGCGACCAGAAGAAATGAGCAAGGAGGAACAGTAATGTCAAAACAATATGAAACAGTCATTGGTTTGGAAGTGCATGTTGAATTAGCCTCCAAGACTAAAATCTTTTGCGGATGCAGTACCGAATTCGGTGGTGAGCCAAATACACATACCTGTCCGGTTTGTACCGGTATGCCCGGTTCCTTACCTGTTTTAAATAAACAGGTTGTAGAATACGCCATCGCTGTTGGTCTGGCTACGAATTGTGAGATCACACAGAATTGTAAATTTGACAGAAAGAATTATTTTTATCCTGACAATCCTCAAAATTATCAGATATCACAGTTGTATCTGCCGATTTGTCGTAATGGAAAGATTACGGTTGATGTAGATGGCAACAAAAAAGAGATTGGTATTCATGAGATTCACATGGAAGAGGATGCCGGTAAATTAATCCATGACACTTGGGACGATTGTACGATGGTAGATTACAACCGCAGCGGTGTACCGTTGATAGAGATCGTCTCCGAGCCTGACATGCGTTCTGCGGATGAAGTCATTGCATATCTGGAGAAATTACGTTTGATTATCCAGTATTTAGGTGCGTCCGACTGCAAACTCAATGAAGGCTCCATGCGTGCCGATGTCAACTTGTCCGTTCGTGAAGTGGGAGCGAAGGAATTTGGTACACGCACTGAGATGAAAAACTTAAATTCATTTAAAGCCATTGCACGTGCGATTGAAAATGAAAGAGAACGTCAGATAGACTTAATTGAATCAGGTGAAGAAGTGATTCAGGAGACGAGACGGTGGGATGATACCAAAGAATATTCCTATGCCATGCGTTCGAAAGAAGACGCACAGGATTATCGTTATTTCCCGGAACCGGATTTAGTTCCTATCGTTATTTCAGATGAATGGTTACAGGAAATTAAGGATGCACAACCGGAATTGCGCGATGAAAAGATGATTCGTTACAAAGAAGAATATGATTTACCGGACTATGATATTGATATCATTACCGGTTCCAAGCACTTAGCCGATTTATTTGAGGCTACCTGTGCCATCGCAAACAGTCCAAAAGAAATCTCCAACTGGTTGATGGGCGAAACGATGAAGCTGGTGAAAGAAAATGATATGAGTGTAGATGATATCTCGTTCTCAGCCGTTCATTTTGCTTCGTTAATCACGATGATTGAAAAAGGTGAGATTAACCGTAGTGTTGCAAAAGACGTATTTACAGCATTATTTCAAACAGATTGTGATCCGGTTGTCTATGTGGAAGAGCACGGTTTAAAAACAGTCAATGATGAGGGTGCGTTACGCAGCACAATTGAAGGCATTCTTGCTGCCAATCCACAATCCGTAGAAGATTATAAAGCAGGTAAAGTGAAAGCAATGGGCTTTGTTGTTGGTCAGACCATGCGCGCCATGAAAGGAAAAGCAGATCCGGCTATGGTTAACCAACTGGTAAAAGAACTATTGGAGCAGGCATAGGAGGCACCATTGATAAAAGGAAAATATCTATATGGCACCGCAGATTATTCCGAAGTGGCTGCCATTCGAAAAAAAGTATTTATAGAAGAACAGGGCATTGATCCTGAATTAGAAATGGATGGTTACGACGAAGAAGCAATCTTTGCGCTTGTTTATGATGAGCAAAACCATCCGATCGGATGTGGTCGGTTAATTCTGGATCATTATGATTATAAAATCGGACGTATCGCGGTTCTGAAAGAGTATCGTGGTCAGCATTATGGCGATTTTATTGTACGAATGTTGTTGGACAAAGCATTTTCCTGTGGTGCGCCTTTTGTAAAAGTCGGCTCCCAGGCGCATGCAACACGTTTCTATGAAAAAATAGGCTTTGTTCCGACAGGAGAAGGCTATATGGAAGCAGGAATTATGCATTTACCAATGACAATTACAGAAGAACAGTTCCGTACATCAACACCTTGTCATTCCTGTGACGGAGGCTGTCATGAGTAGTCATATTTCCACCTATTGCAGCATACCATTTACACCGCTTGATCCACAGGAAGAGCAGGTTGACATACGTGATATTGCCCATGCATTATCACTCTTAAGCCGGGCAGGCGGTCATTATCCATATTTTTATTCGATTGCCCAGCACTGTATTGTCTGCGCCAAAGAAGCTGCGGTCAGAGGTCATTCCGTTGCAGTACAATTAGAATGTCTCCTTCATGACGCCAGTGAAGCTTATATCGCAGATATCACACGCCCGGTGAAACAATATTTAGACCAGTATCTCATGATAGAGAAACGCTTACAGGATTGTATCTATCATAGGTACCTGAAGCGTTTACCATCCGATACAGAGAGAAAGCAAATAAAAAGTATCGATGATGCCGTTCTTTATCATGAGTTTTATACAATCAAGGGAGAACAACTAATGGATGTGGAACCGGAAATCCATGGCAACCATTCGTTTCAGCGAGAAGATATGGAATGTGTGGAAGACGAATACTTATCTATGTTTCATCATCTCATTTCAATACTATAGCATAGTGAAAAATATGGCGTTTCCCCGGTGCTCAGCGGCAGCACACCGGGGAAACGCCATATTTTTTTGAACCGGATTTTAGCTGAGATTCCGGTTCTTTTTATATGCATGGAACATTTCTATGACTTGATCGGATAATAAAGTGAGGGCTATCAGGTTTGGAATCGCCATACAGGCATTAAAGGCATCCGAAATATTCCATACCAATTCGATTTTCATGACCGCTCCAAGATAAATGGAGATCAAATAGACAATCTTATATATTTGTATCGCTTTGAACCCAAATAAATATTCTACGGCTTTGCATCCATAGAACGACCATCCTACAATGGTTGAAAACGCAAACAATACAACGGAGATACTGATAAAAACACCGCCAAAGGTACCGAATGACTGTTCAAAAGAAGCAGCAGTTAATGGTACGCCATTTAACACTTCGTTTCCGACGCTCATATCCAGAAGACACTGTTTTTGCTCATACACTCCGGAGGTTAATATGACAAGAGCGGTCAAGGTACACATCACGATCGTATCGATAAACACCTCTAAGATTCCCCACATTCCCTGAATAACCGGTTCTTTTACATCCGATGCAGAGTGAATCATAACAGAACTTCCAAGACCTGCTTCATTGGAAAAAACACCTCTTGATATTCCCTTTCGAACAGCAACATTCATTCCATATCCCAAAACACCGCCTCCCACGGAAGAAAAACGGAATGCTTCCGTGATAATAGAATGGAATGCGGATGGAACTCGGTTTATATGCATTCCAATGGCAACAAGTGCCCCTGCAGTATATAATAGTGCCATAAACGGTACCAGCTTTTCTGTCAGAGAGGCAATTCTTTTCACCCCTCCCATAATGACAAAAGCGATCAGTATGAGAAGCACGATACCGGTCATGGAAGCAGGAATCTGACAGCTGCTTTCCAGTGCTGTTGAAACGGAATTGGACTGGGACATATTACCGATTCCCAGAGATGCAACGATACAAAAGAAAGAAAACAGAATGGCCATTATTTTAGAATGGAGTCCTTTTTCCATATAAATCATGGGACCACCGGTCCATTCACCATTCCTGTTCTTATACCGATAGTGCACCCCTAATGTTTTTTCCGCAAAATTTGTCATGGAACCAAGCACAGCCGACACCCACATCCAGAAGATGGAACCGGGGCCACCTGTGACAATTGCTGTCGCAACACCGGCTATATTTCCTGTCCCTAATGTTGCAGCTAAGGCGGTACACAGAGACTGAAACTGTGATATTGCTGTTTTCTCATCGGTTTTTCGCACTTCTTTTCTTTTCATCATAGCAAACAGGGTATTTTCCAGCCAGTCTCTGATGTGAAAAAGCTGAAAAAAACGAGTTCGAATTGAAAACAGAAGTCCAACTGCCAAAAAGAAAAGAAGCATGGCAGGACCCCATAAAATGGAATTGATTTTTTCCATCAAACATCCTCCTGAAGATAAGCTTTTACAGTAAAAAACTGAACATAAAAAAGTAATTTATGTCTTGAATTGTAGATTTAAATGAAATATACTATATCTATGCTAGAAACGAGGAGAGAGTAGAATGGAACAAAAAAGAAGAATAGTGATGTTTCTTGTGCTTCTTATGACAGCAGTTTTCCTTATTATGAATATCGCCGTGCTTGCCACATCAATGAAGAGTAAAAGCGAGGCGCGCAGGCAGCAGGCTACTGTAAAGGCTGATGATGCAACGAATACATCGACAACCGGTTCGACCGATCAAACCTCAGCTACCACGGAAGAAACAACAGTCAGAACCATTGATCCGAATCGTCCGGTGGTTGCATTTACTTTTGATGACGGACCGTATTCTGCAGTAACCGACAAAATCGTTGCTGACTTTGAACAATATAATGGCAGATGTACATTTTTCGTTGTAGCCAACCGTCTCGGAAACGGCTATGAGGACTATCAGGCATCCCTTAAGAATGCATACGATAAGGGAAACGAGATAGGAACACATACATTTGATCACTACGATCTTACCAATCTGGAAGAACAGGAGATTATCGAAGAGATTAAGAAGAGTAGTGATAGGATAGAAAAAGTGATAGGTGCCAAACCAACCCTGTTGCGTCCACCATATGGTTCTCTTAATGAAAAGGTGAAAAAGTGTTCTGAACTGCCATTAATCAACTGGAATATTGATTCCCAGGACTGGAAAGACCGAGATCCTGAAAAGATTTGTGATACCGTCATGAAGCTTATTGAAAATGAATCAATTGTATTAATGCATGATTTGTATGAAACAACTGAGGAAGCACTTCAACTGCTGTTACCGAAACTGCAGGAGGAAGGCTATCAGTTCGTTACTGTATCAGAATTATACGAATACAAAGGAATTGAATTAGAAAAAGGCGGTTCCTATGGAATTCCTGTGAATTAACTCGACAGTTATAAAGGTGATGTGATACAATCTATGTATTGCATCACCTTTTTATTCTTTATTTTAGGAGGAAACTATGAGTATTTATTTTGATGAACAACAACAAAGCTTTATCTTACAGGCAAAACAATCTACTTACATTATTTCTATTATCAAAGAGAAATACTTATCCCATCTATATTGGGGCAGTAAGATAGAACATCCAAATACATCGGCTTTGTATCATACAACAGAACGACCATGTTCACACCCAAATGCAGATGCTGACCTTTTGTTTTCCCTGGATACGATGAAGGCAGAATATCCTTCCTACGGAACAGGAGATATGCGTATGCCGGCTTATCAGATTCAATGTCCAAACGGCTCCCGCATCACCGAATTCCTCTATGATTCATACAAAATCATAGACGGTATTCCTCCTTTGAACGGATTGCCTTATGTATACAGCACAGAAGCAGAAAAAGGACAAACACTTGAGATTCGATTGAAAGACGATGTATTACAGGCAGATTTAGTACTTACATATTCTGTATTTGATGAATATGATGTCATTCTTCGTTCTTCCCGTTTCGAGAACAATGGCAATGAACCATTTACGATTCTTCGCGCTTTAAGTCTCGGTATTGATTTCGAAGATAATAATTATGACGTCATTACCTTGTCAGGAAGCTGGGCAAGAGAACGCGATATTTATCGCAGACCATTAACCCGCGGTATTACTGCCGTAGAAAGCAGAAGAGGCGCAAGCGGACATTCTGACAGTCCATTTCTGGCACTCGTTACACCGGAGACAACGGAGCATGTCGGTGAAGTTTACGGCTTCAGCCTGGTTTACAGCGGTAATTTTTATGCAGGTATAGAATGCAACCAATATTTAAATCCACGTGTAGTGATGGGTATTAATCCTTTTGATTTTTCATGGAAATGCCAGCCGGGTGATACTTTTACCACACCGGAAGTAGTCATGACATATTCGAATGCCGGATTAAACGGTATGTCTTTGAATTATCACAAATTGTATCGCACTCATTTGGCCAGAGGAAAATATCAGTTAGCAGAGCGTCCGATTCTCATTAACAACTGGGAAGCAACTTATTTTGATTTTAATGAAGAAAAAATCCTTGCCATAGCAAAAGAAGCACAAAAAATGGGAATCGAGATGCTGGTACTGGATGATGGCTGGTTTGGTAAGCGAGATATTGATGATTGTTCCTTGGGAGACTGGTATGTTGATCAGAAAAAATTGCCGCAGGGGTTAGCACACCTGGTTGATGGTGTCAATGCACTGGGTATGAAATTCGGCCTTTGGTTTGAACCGGAAGCCATCTCTCCGGACAGCGATCTTTATCGTGCACACCCTGACTGGTGTCTGCATGTGCCTGACAGAAAACGAACATTGGCAAGAAATCAGCTGATTCTGGATTATTCCAGAAAGGATGTATGCGATGCCATTGTTGACATGCTTTCCGATGTTTTATCAAGTGCAAATATAGAATATGTAAAATGGGATATGAACCGCAATATGACAGAGATTGGCTCAGCCTTACTGGACGCAGAACATCAGATGGAAACCGCTCATCGCTATATTCTGGGGTTATATGATGTACTGGAAAGAATCACCCGGAGATTCCCGGATGTATTATTCGAGAGCTGCGCCGGTGGCGGTGGAAGACTCGATGCCGGTATGATGTATTACATGCCACAGAACTGGACGAGTGATGATACG
>JBJELB010000026.1:0-15848 GCA_051878935.1 Lachnospiraceae bacterium
TCACTTTGTTCGCCTGATGTCCTGCACATACGGCTACCCGCGGTGCCATAAGTCCTAATCCTTCTTCTACATCCGATTTCCCATCACCACACAAATACAACTGTCCCATCCTCTTCACAGTCTGTATCTCATTACAATCACCATATCCTGCCATACCATTTCCTGATACCAGTTTCATTCCGGGACAAGCGGGTAATAATGTCGAAATCAACATCGACTTATTGACAGGATGATCAAATGCTTCACATACAATCGGATAATCCTGAAAAATAGACACTGCATTCTGTGCGGTAACCTTCTGATTGATTGTTTTGATATCCAGATAAGGGTTGATTTCCCTGATCAACTCTTCCATTGCATCTGTTTTCGGTTTTCCCAACTGAGAGATACGGTATGCCTGCCGATTCAGATTCGTGACATCTACCAAGTCATAATCAACCAGCAGCATATGTCCTACCCAGCTCCTTGCCAGCATAAGTGCAATGTTGGAACCAAGTCCACCCAGTCCTGCTATCGCAACATGTGCCTCCTGCAGCAGTTCCTTCATTTCTAAGGGAAAACGGCTGTCAAACGCTTTTTCCAATGTTGCCTTTGCTATCACATCAACCACCTCCTACAAAAGTTACGACCTCAACCGTGTCTCCATCGTGAAGGTTCGTTTCCTCATATTGTGCTTTAGGGATAATGTTCAGATTAATCTCTACCGCAACTCTTGCAGCATCATAACCCGCACTTATCAGAAAGTCCGCAATACTTTGCTCTTCTATTTCCATTGGTTCTCCATTGATGGTTATCATGTACCTTCTCTCCTTCCATTAAAAAAGCAGAGCTATTGCGACGATTCATACCCGAGGTGGTATGCCCCTTCGCAACAGCTCTGCCGTTACTCTGCTAGTGATTATATATAAAACATACATCATTGTCAATCCTATATTAGAAACTTTCCTTATAAATCACATATTATAACATGAGGTGAATATTATGAATGCTTGTGAAAAAGCAGCCTTTATCACCGGGTTGGCATGCCGTTTATTTCAATGCTCTACCCGGGAAGAACTTGAGGTTCTGGCTGTAGATCTCGTTCAACTGGCAGATACCATTGCCGCAATGCTTGTAAATGAAAACGTCTGTGCAGAAAAAGAGACCGAGGAAGCCTAGTTTCCCGGTTTCTTTTTTCTTAACCTTCATTTCCTATCTGCTGCATCTGCTTATAAATGCTCTGCATCTTCTCATCCATCAATGTCACAATCTCTGCCGTTTCCTTTAAATCATAACGAATATTATCAGGGATCTCCCTGTCTACCTTATAGCGCAGTTGATGTTCCAGACTTGCCCAAAAATCCATTGCCATTGTCCGAATCTGAATCTCAACACGCATAATCTGTTTCTGCTCGGACAGATAGATTGGCGTTTCCACGATCATATGCAAACTGCGATACCCGCTTTCTTTGGGCTGCTTAATATAATCCTTGATCTTGATAACCTCGATATCATCCTGCATCTGAATCATACTTACAATCTCGTAGATATCATCAATATATTTACAAATGACACGAAGTCCCGCTACATCGTCAATGTTATTCCGTATCGAATCAATAGAAATCGGACATCCTTTATCGGTCAGCTTCCGCATAATACTCTCCGGTGATTTAATGCGGTCTTTTATTACCTGAATGGGGTTATGTGCCCGGCGCACCTGAAATTCATCATTCAAGACTTCCAGTTTTGTCCTTACTTCACGTATTGCACAATGGTAACACATGATCATGTCTTCATATTGTGTAGCATATTCAAATAACTCTCTTGGAACCTCCGGCATTTTTAACTGATCCACAAATACTTTCCCCGGTTTTCTCATTATGTAACTCCCTTAAAATTCATCATAAATGCTGTTACCCAGCCCTTATCTGCATCATAACATAATGCAGAATGATGTCAATAAAAAACTTGATAAATTCATTAACTTTTCATAGTTTTTTCGTATGGCATGTGGTAGAATGTACTCATGATAAAGAAAGTGGGAGGTAACAACATGATACATAAAGTCCTAATCATCCAGGATATCCCGATATCATCTTTATCACAACTGAGAAAAGAATTTGATTTACCTTCCGTATATCAATGCTTTTGTGATGGTTCCCTGTTATCCTGGCTTGTGTATCACGGCGAGGCTACGTTGGCAGACCAGATTCATCTGATATCCAGATTTACCGGAAGGCAATTACAGCAATTGCTTTTGTGTCTGGTTCTTAAAGTACCATTTACAGCAACTAAATTACTTGATTCTGAATTAGTAACAAAGTATTTAAAAATATTACACCCGAAGAAAAAACTGGAGAAGCTGTCTTCTCTTGATTTCCCCGAAGAACCGGAAAGAACAGAAGAAACAGAAGAAACATCCAAAGCCGTTTTGTGTCAGGTCGTTGAAGATTACTTTCAACCTCCGGCACCGATTGCACAGATAACGGAATCTCGGATTTTCCTGAGACGTCATGTGATATACAGAAACGGTTCCGGATCCTACATCACTTCCGGATCTTATATTACTTCCGGGTCCTACTCTTCTAATCTCTCCAGCAATTCTGCTTTGCTGGGTGGTTACGGACTTGATTTGATATAGGAGCACTGTATGAATGCAATTCACATAAATTGGACCAAACCATATATGCTGCGAAATCCCGGACAGGATTATCAGGTTCGCGATTATGAGCTGTTAACAACCATTCTATCTGCCTGTACATGGCAAGCCAGGAATGGTTCTATTTGTATGGTCACAGATTCACCCGGTAAAGCTTATTATGAATCGATCGGTTTCGACAAGCTATGGGATGGCGGAATCCATCATTCACTGGACTATTTTTCCACGCTCCCTATTGATGCTGATCATTTCTGGGCTGCCGGTAAAATTATGGCGCTGTCCTTACAGCAAGCACCGATTGTTATGATTGATACTGATTTTATCGTTTGGGATACCATTGATTTTACTCCGTATGGCAATGGCATTGCTACCATTCACCGGGAAGAGATCAGTGACTGCTATCCACCCGCAGATGCTTTCCACATGCATCCTGATTATCAATTCGACCCTATGCTTGATTGGACTGTCCGTCCCTGCAATACCGCTTTTGCCTACATCGGAAGTCAGACATTATTAGAAGAATATACCAAAGCTTCTATTTCTTTTATGATGAATGCTGTGGAACCGGATGATCATATCTCCTATATGGTCTTTGCCGAGCAGCGTCTGCTGCCTATGCTCGCCCGGAAACATCATTTGGATATCCACGAATTTGCCTCCCTGAATAACTTGTTTGCCGGAAAAGAATCCCTATTTACCCATACCTGGGGATATAAGGGACTGTTGAATACCAATCGGGAACATCACGATTCTTTCTGTGATCGTTGCAAACGGCGTATTCTAACCGATTATCCACATATGGAACCTATATTAAAAAAAGCCGGGCTACTGTAAGTAACCCGGCTCTCCTTTGTCCCGTGGAGCTACCGCTGACTGCGGTGCGTATCTGGTTTTTCTTGCACCGTTTTCCGATTTAAGAAAGACATGGTACTCCATGTTCATCACGCTTCATTACGCGCCTTATGACCCAACTCGTCAACCGGCAGTGTTTCATGTATCTTTTTTTGGTCGTTTGAAAACGTCGGTGCTTAGCTCCTGTATTTTAGGAGCTTACGCACCGCTACGTTTGAAATCGTGCGAAAGCTTACCAAAAAAAGATACTGAAATCACTAGCGGTTGACTCAAACAAGTCAACGGCGCGTTGCGTGACGTCCATTGGAGTGCCTGTCTTTCTAAAAACCGGGGTGTCAGCGAAAAACCAGATACGCACCGCAGTCAGCGGTAGCTCCACGGGACAAACGACTTTTTTATTCTTCATAAGTAAGAATTCGTTCTAATAAAATTTTCGCATTTTCTGAATTATTGGCAGTTGTCGTAATACTGACAATCGGTGTATCCAAGAGTATTGCACAACGCTTTGTCCAAGGCAAATCAGAAATATCAATTCCTGTCACAATCTTCTCTTCCATACCATTTTCATAATAAACAAATCGATCCTCATACTTCTTCTGGAGATCTTTTGACAAAACGGTGCGCAAATCAAGCAATGCATCCTGATGGGAATAGTTCTCCACAACGATTCCATCATCAATGATAACATCATAATCGCCTGCTATCAGATAGGTTCCCAGCTTTGTAATACTTGTAGTAATTAACTGTGCACCGTATTTTTCTTCGTCTAAATAAAGACTCGTATCGACTGTAACAATCTGACGCTCCTGAAAATCTATGAACTGCTGCATATCTTCTTGTACAAAATCAGTCATACCAGTGTCATAATCACCAATCAAAGCGATATTCAGAATACCATTATCGCGGTTCACAATATCCACGGTCAATGAAATTGCAATCGCAATAAGTGCAGCTGCCCCCAGAATGAACCACTTATAATAATACCAGATATGTTCTATTTTCTTCTTTGGTGTCATCTGCCGAAAAGCCTCTGCACCTCTGGTACGATCTTTATCAACAGACTCTTTTTTTCTTTTTGCCATTCTTACTCCTTATTTTCCGCAGCAATGCTTGTACTTCTTACCACTTCCGCATGGACATGGGTCATTTCGTCCTACTTTATCTCCTTTAACGATGGTTGTTGAAGATTTCTGCTCTTTATACAGACGTTTCTGTTCTTCTGCAGATAACAGTTCATTCCACTGTGGTAAAGTGTACAACCACTCCGCTTTACAAGCTACCATGTTCTTATACAAAGTCTCTTTGTCATATTCCAATGATACCTGCGTATCCTCATCCATCTCATCAATTGGATTTGGAGTTACCAGACTATCATTAATACCATCCAGGAAACCTGTCATCATCTGAACGGTAATTTCAAATCTCTCTGCTAATTCCTTTACTGTTCCCTTCACTACTTCATCAGGATTACCAAGAATCTGCTCATATATTCCTTTTTCAATTTGAAAATAGCCAATCCAAAACTGCTGTCCTTCCTGTGTATTATCATCAAATGCGTACGCATAATCACGCCAGTCTTTTAATAATGACATAACCTCATCCATCCTTATTTTCACTAAAATTATTCGAGTAGTATTCTATCGAACACCAACGAAATTAGTATAACAAAGTTGTAATGTATTTTCAACTTGAATTTTTTGAATATCTTGTGAATAAAAATGACTGTCTGGGCAATACTACTACTAATCTAATTTGATAATTAGATTAAACTGCGTATGCCTTACAAAAGATGAGTTATACTTATCCTCCCCTTTTCTTGCGCCCCGCTACAGAAGTAGTGGGGCGTTTTTGTTGAAAAAAGCGTCAACACCGTATGCTGACGCTTTTATTATCTGAAGAATTTCTTTAAAACCGGAAATCCCGGCTTCCATTTTCAATTTCTATTAAATTCTTCTTTGCACGTTCTTTGACGACCGGATTCGTTACCTTTTCTATTTCTTTTGCAATGAGTTCATAACCGGCTTTTTTCGTATCCTCGGATGCATAATCTTCCAGATATTCTTTCAACGTCATCAGAGCATTCGGCTGACAGCAGTTGGCTATTTGTCCACTCTTGACCAGACTCATGAAGCGGTCACCGGTACGTCCCTCACGATAGCAGGCTGTACAGAAGCTTGGTATGTATCCCAGTTTGATCAGCCAATTAACAACTTCATCCAGGCTTCGGGTATCGGACACATCAAACTGGGCAGAATTTTCTTCCGGTAACTCTTCTTCCACATAACCGCCGACACTGGTTCTTGAACCACCACTAATCTGAGAAACACCCAGATGCAACAGACGTTCACGACATTTCTTACTCTCTCTCGTTGAAATAATCATGCCGGTATACGGAACAGCAATACGAAGACAGGCAACTATCTTGGCAAAAATATCATCATTGATTCCATTATCAAAATCATCCGGGTTGATGTCATCCGCAGGACATAGTCTTGGAACACTGATGGTATGCGGGCCTACTCCATGTACTGCTTCCAAATGTTCTGCATGCATCAGCAGTCCGGCAAATTCATATTTATACTTATCCAAGCCAAACAAGACACCGATACCAACATCATCAATACCGCCTTCCATCGCCCGGTCCATTGCTTCGGTATGATATGCATAGTCACTCTTTGGTCCTGATGGATGCAACTGCTGATAGGATTCCTTATGATATGTTTCCTGGAAAAGAATATAAGTACCGATTCCTGCATCATGCAGCTTTTTATAATTCTCAACTGTGGTTGCCGCAATGTTGACATTCACACGACGAATCGCACCATTTTTATGTTTAATACTGTAAATTGTTTCAATGGACTCGAGAATATACTCAATCGGATTCATCTTCGGGTCTTCACCGGCTTCTAACGCCAACCTCTTATGTCCCATATCCTGCAACGCGATTACTTCTGCACGAATCTCATCCTGTGTCAGCTTCTTACGTGCTATGTTCTTGTTTTTCATATGATACGGGCAGTAAACACAGCCATTAATACAGTAATTGGAAAGATACAATGGTGCGAACATAACGATACGGTTGCCATAGAAATCCTGTTTGATTTTTTCTGCCAGTGCATAAATCTCCTGATTCTTTTCTTCATTTTCACACAGCAGTAATACCAACGCCTCTCTGTGTTCCAGCCCCTTTTCTTCTCTTGCCTTTTTCAAAATCTCATCAATCAGGGAAATGTCCTCTTTATGCTCTTCCGCATAGGCAATCGACTCCATGATTTCCTCATGACTGATAAATTCTTCTGCTTTTAATGACTGTCTGTTGTACATCTCTTTTTCTCCTCCTATATCTTTGAATAAATTGTCTTTACACTCATTCCGGTTAATGCCCCAAGCTTACCGCTCATGGCACTGATCTGTGTCTGTGGTCCGTCTACCATCACGCTGATTAAGGATATTTGTTTTTTCTCATAAGGAAGTCCCATACGTCCAATGATATATTCTTTGTATTCATGCAGTATTGCATTCATTCGCTCCGTCTGCTGCAGATCCTCCACAACAATTCCTATGATCGCTACTCTGTTTTCCATATCCTGTCACCTCCAATCGGCTAAAAAATCTCCCATTTAAAATGATTACATGTCGTTTGCCCCGTGGCGCTGCCGCCGACTGTGGTGCGTATCTGGTTTTTCGCTGACACCCCGGTTTTTAGAAAGACAGCACTCCAATGAACGTCACGCAACGCGCCGTTGAGTTGTTTGAGTCAACCGCTAGTGATTTCAGTATATTTTCGGGGGATGCTTTCGCACGATATCAAACGCCCCCGAAAAGGTACATGAAACACAGCTGGTTGACAAGTTGGCTCATAAGGCGCGTAATCAGACGTGATGGACATGGAGTGCCATGCCTTTCTTAAACCGGAAAACGGTGCAAGAAAAGCCAGATACGCACCACAGTCGGCGGCAGCGCCACGGGGAAAACGATATATTACAATGAAAAAATGCCCACACGAACACGCGCAGGCATAGTAAGGCTACATCATAAGAGTAATTTAAATGAGTGGTTTCCTGTCAGTAAACCTTCCAAGTCACCTGCGAACTACGTTCAGTATACTCCTATTTGGCAGAATCTTCAATTATTTTTTCAATCAAATTCGGATCAAACACACCGCTGCGGATCATTTCAATCTCATGACGGTACGGAGCAAGTGAACGCTTCGATTCGCCCGGCAATGGAACATATGGTGTTTCCAGAATCTTTGGCACCTGTTCAAACCGTTTATCCATTACGATATTCATAAGAGCATCGAAACCAAGTTCACCAAATCCAAAATTCGCATGACGGTCTTTCGCACCTCCAAGCGGGTTCTTGCTGTCATTGATATGAAAAACCGCAATCTGATTCAATCCTAATACCTGATCAAAGCGGTGCCACACATTTTCTATATCATTGACAATATCATACCCGGCATCATTGGTATGGCAGGTATCAAAGCATACCCTGAGGCGGTCATTATCGATGACTCCATCATAGATACGTGCCAGTTCTTCAAAGCTGCGCCCTAATTCCGAGCCCTTTCCGGCCATGGTTTCCAGAGCAATCGTGACATCCCGTTTTTGAGAGAGTACTTCATTTAATCCTTTGATGATACTGGCGATTCCGGCATCTTCTCCGGCGCCTACATGGGAACCCGGATGGAGCACCAGAACCTTTGAGCCCATCTGCTCTGTTCTCTCATACTCGACTGATAAAAAATTTACCGCCAATTCAAAAATATCAGGTTTCACCGTATTAGCCAGATTAATAATATACGGTGCATGAATGACGATATCATCAATGCCATGCTCACGCATATATGCCCAGCCTTCATTGATTTTCAATTCCGAAATGTCTTTCCTTCTCGTATTCTGAGGAGCACCCGTATATACCATAAAGGTATTTGCGCCATAACCGGCAGCTTCCTTAGCAGAACCGAGGAACATCTCTTTTCCACTCATACCGACATGAGAACCTATTTTTAACATAACTGCCTCCTTTATCATCATTCACCGCATGTATAATACCAGTGAATCACATCACCATCTTCCACTGTGTAAGAAGAACATCCATATTCCGGTATAGTATCGTTCACCTCATACATCCAGCCACTGTAATCACCTGCATCCATTTCATACAGATGACCGATTCCTTCGATATAATAAGTTCCATAACCGGGTGTATACTGTGCCTCCATCGGAATCTTCTCCTGCTGTGTGACCTGTTTCAAAACATCATATACCGTAGAACCCGATGCAATCCTTACCGGTGTCTCTTCCAGTATCATACCATTCTCCGGCAGATATTCCAAGAGGGTTTTATTTGTTAACAATTCTCTGTTTTCATTTACCTGAATACAGTCAATTGAAATGCTGCAGGTAATGGAATCCTGATTCGTCGATTTTTTCCCTGAAATTATCATAGCCCCTGATGCTATCAGGAGTATCAGGATGAGCCAGTATTTTCTTCCTCTGCCTTTCATATCTACTTCTTAACCTTTCTCACATCATTACAATCAAACAAGCCCGACCGGTTTTCCAACATGCGGCGTGCACTATTTAATCCTCTGGCAACCTGAGCTCGGTCAAAGGTAAAATCTATCTTTCCTGTTGATATATGAATGTATTTCATTTGAGAAGAGACCAATTTCTCTACATAGGAAGTATATCCACCTTCGCCCAGGAAAATCAATGCCTGCGTGTTCGTCCAGACATTATTAGAATTGCCAATATAACCTGCCGCTGACATATGACTTTTTAAATACTGATAGACATGCTGTTTCTGTGTCCGTGCCGCCTTATTCGACTTTGCATAAGGCATCAGCGCCTGTCCATACATGAACAACTGATCACAGTAGGTACCGCCCTGATAGTTTTTACAATAATTCACAACCTTTTTTACTAATTGCTTTCGTGTATAAAAAGCAGAACCCGTCGGTACTTTGTAATTGCGGCAGTCGAGAGCCAATAAAACCGTTGGCCACTTCAACATCATCTTAGACTGATCCAGATTTTTTTTCTTACACATCGTCGCAATCAATGGATACTCCTTAAATTTGGATGCATCCCTCCCCATAGCAGATAAAGCCATAACGATTTTGGCACATTCAAGCGGTTCAAGCTGTGTCTTAACCTTACTTAAATCTCTGCGAAGATTTTGATAATACTGTGAATAAAATCCATTTTTCACCGGATAGTTGCTGCGTGCCATGGAAAAGATAATGTATTCCATCCCATCTCCATAGGAAGGTGCTTTCGTTCCATTCTCAAAGGTATTCGTATAATAATACCGGAGCAATACCTTCTCAGCATTTTTGCATGTTTCGATCGTTGTTTGTGTGCGGGAACCTGTTACAGCTGCCACCGATGTCTGTTGGCTGAAACAACCAATCATGAATAATAAACACAAACATAGGATTTTTAATTTCTTTCGTATCTTTTTAAGTGCGATAAAATCCATACTTCACCTTTACCCTTTCTATCTTTGCAACAAACATTGGTTCTAACAGGAGAATCCATACAGCCGTTGTCACCGCATGCTGCAAATCATATGGAATTCCCGATATATAATATCCCAAAACACTACTCCAATCCAGCGTCTCTCGTCCCCCGACCATAAGAGTCATACTCAGAAAAGAGAAAAAATTCATGATGCCACCATAAATCACGATAACAGCGAAAAAGGACATACCTGCCCCAATCCATCTAAGTTGCTTCTTTCCAGTGTGGGGATGTAACAGATACCCGGTACACGCCCCTAACAAGCCCATAGCAACCATCTGAAAGGGAGTCCATATTCCCTGCCCCAAATAAAAATTATTCAAAAGCATCGTCATGCTCCCAACGATAAAGCCTGATTTTCCCCCCAACGCAATGCCTGATAAGATAACAACCGCAGTACCAAGATGGAGTGGGAAGGTTGCCGCACACAGAATGCTGCACGTTACTGCAAGGGCTGTCAATAATGCCAGCAACACCAACTCCCTGGCACGCATCTTACGTTTTCTATATTGATATCTCATCAGTAACATCTCCTTTTACTATATCAAATCTTCTTCCTACCTGATTGATAAAAGCTGTATCATGGCTGACACAAATAACGGTTACTCCCTTGCGGGCAAGCAATTCCAGACATTGTATCAAGCCGTTTTTACAAGCTGCATCCAATCCCTTGGTTGGCTCATCCAGCAGCATAATATCAGGATGTGTTTCTAATACTTTTCCGATTGCCAGACGTTGCTGCTGTCCCCCGCTCAAATCATATGGATGTTGCAGCTTTCTCTTTTCCAAACCCAGGGTCACTCGTAAATACTCAGAAGGTAACTCCTCTTCTACCGTAACCTCCGTAAAAAGAGCTTTTGGATTTTGAGGCACTAATGCAATTCTTCCCACTGTATTCACTGTTCCCTGTTCCGGACGCAGAATTCCACAAATCAGATTCAGTAAGGTTGTTTTACCACTGCCATTTTTTCCTGTCACGCAGACAATTTCACCACGATAAGCAGAAAAGGAGAAATGATGAAAAACAGGATGCCCGCTGTCATAGGAAAAAGATACATGATTCAATTCTAACACTTTGTCCCTGTCCTGCTTTTCTATTAAGCCGTTATCCAACCTATCATCTTTAGACCATTCTGTTCCATCAATGCCTTTCACCGGCATTTCCATATGACGGGTAGCATAAGGAAGCACGATATCTTTCTGATGCTCTACCATAACAATCGTTGTACCCATTTCCCTGTTAAGTCTGTAACATTCCTGCAGAAAACGCTGTGCCATATCCGGATCCAGCTGGCTCGTAGGTTCATCCAACAGCAATACCTCCGGCTCCATGGCAAAGATAGAGGCCAATAGTACCCGTTGCTTTAATCCTCCAGACAGAACATGAGTATCCCATTCCAGATAATCGGTCAGATCAAAATACCGGGCAATCTTCATAAGACGCTGATGCATATGATTTCTGGAAAGGCCCAGACTTTCCATGCCAAATGCTATCTCTTGCCACACCTTTTCACAAACCATCTGCCCCTCCGGATTTTGTGCGATATAACCAATTTCGGCTGCACTCACCCTCTCTTCCAAATCAGCAATGGCAATTCCACGGTAACCGCAGAAACCACTTTGTGTTCCAAACGGCACCAGTTCCTTCTTAAACTGACGCAGTAAAGTTGACTTCCCACATCCGGATGGACCTGTTATTACAATAAATTCTCCGGATACTGCCCGGAAATTTTGATGTGCTATCACAGGCTGTCTGACCTGCGGGTAAGTAAATGAAAAATCCTTCATTGTCAGCAGTTCCTCATGTGCAGAAACCTTCTTTCCCGCTGACAACGGTTCTATGCATTCCTCTTCACCTTCTTCCTGTTCAAAAAACGGGAACCATACCGGCAGCAAAAACAATAAAACGATCAACAGAATCAGCAAAAGATACTCCGGTCTCCATATACTGCATACATAACGTGGATAAAAGTCAACATGAAACCAGCCTTTCCGGATGACACAAAAAATCGGAGCCGCCAAGACGTCAGCGATAACCAGGAACAAAAAATCTATTTTTTTTAAAACAAACCTGTGATAATGGCTTCGATGAGGTAACCCATAACCTCTCGCCTCCATTGCATCCGACAGATCTATGGATTCTTCCAGTGACCACGTAAGCAGCACCGATAGTTCCTGCATCATCTGCCGGATACGTTCCGATACTCCTTCCTTTGCAGGATTTTTTCCCAATGCCAGCTGTCCCTGATGAATCTGATGATATCGTTCTTTCATCTGAGGAACAAAACGCAATGTCATAGAAAAAAATAATGCCAGTTTCGGGTGAATTCGTCCGAAAAGATATGTGATTCTGTCAGATGTCAGTACCATACCCAGTTGTCCGAACCAGACTGCCGCTGCTAACACAAAGGCAGCCATAGTCAAGCCATACAATAGGACTTCCAGTGTGACAGGCTGTCCAAACAGCAGCAGCAGCTGTGTGGCTCCCCGATGGTGAAACAGCGGCTGTATCAGAATCGCATAGAAAAGCATAGGTAAAACAAGATAGAGATAAATTCTCAGCCGTTTACTCTCTTTCTTCTGCACATAATATACTGCAGCCAAGGTAATTTCCAGAATCAGAAAAAGAGGATGCCTGGTACATAAAACAATACCAAACACTAACATGTAAAACCACATCTGGGTGATTGGATGTAACTGTTCCATGAGCATCCTCCTGATTCTTCTTCTATCGTTTCTTAACGGTCACTTTTGTTTTATATATCTTTACAGTGCCATCTTCTGCTGTTATCGTAGTTTTTACTGTAGCCTTGCCAGCCTTCACCGCCTTCAATTTTCCATTTTTCAACAGTTTTACTACCTTTTTATCAGATGTTGTAAAACGAATCCTGCATGAGTCTTTGACAGACTTTGGTATGAGCTTAACTACAGAAGCTTTTTTCCCTTTTACGACAGACAACTTTTTCCGTATATGAATCTTACTCCAGTTTACCTGACTCGCAGGTGCCGGGGAAATGACAAGGGTATCATCGGTTTCCGTATCCGTTATTTCTTCCTTGTTTTCAGTTTCTGACTGATCAGAGGAAGACGAAGCAGTACCTGAGGATGTGCTGCTCCCGCCTGACGGTCTGTTATATACCATAACTTCACACCATGGCATCGTCATATCCGGCTGTCCATCTGCATATTTCATAGCCGACAATAAATAAGTGCCGGCTTCGTCAAATGTTACCACAGCCTTTCCTTCACTATCTGTCGTATAGCCCATATCCGTAACGGTTGTCCCGTCCACTCTGGTAATGCTTGCACCTTCAATCGGTTCTGACACGGTTGAATTCCAGCCATCCGGAATCGTGGATAAGCATAATGTCAATGGTTCTCCAACCGTTATACTCTCTTTTTGTCTGTCAAATTTCGCAATATCTGAAATATAAGTTGTATGATAATCATTAAAATCATACGTATAACGATAAAAATACAGATTGATGTCACTTCCATCCTTCAAGACTGTATTCGTTGCAGTAGTGTCTACTGCTTCTCCATCCACAGTATAACCTAGATACATATTGGAAACATAATCACTCGCTGGAACACCCCAAACCGTCTCCAGCCATCCGGAATCTGCCATGGAGAATGCTGTGCTTAATGATGTTTCATCCAATTGTAATTCATCCAGATGTAGCTGAATCAAGGCATGTGCCAATGTTACACTATCAGACCACTGACTGCTATCATATCCATATGGTGTCACATCAAAATCAGAGACCGTCATCGCCGTACGTGGGCACAAAATCTCATCTCCATAAGTAATAGACACATTCACTGTACGGTAAGTCACCGCTTTTGTGTTTGCCGGTAAACACATGCCCATGATCATGGAAATGGTCATGAGTACTACCCATAGTTTCTTCATTACCTGTTTCATCTTTCTCTCCTTCTTTTCCATGCAAGCCTGAAGATATTTAAGGGCGACTTGCAAAAAGAACCGTTGCCCAGGCAGACAACGGTTCAAAGACACAATAAATAAGCCTTTCGGCCTATGTCTATGTACAGCTTCCCCTTCGGTCGCTTTTATGTACATACAGCTCTGGCAGGTCTTCTGACTTCACTTCATCCTACTTGCAACGCCTTCCCAGTTTCCCAGTGACATCATTGTTGCGTTCATCCATGATACAGCTGCGGGGCAGTTACGGATTCCCACCGTATTCCATCACTTGCGTGATTACCAGCTCTGTTTATACTGTTTTTGTTGGAATCAATGGGGCTACTGCCCTCTCTAAGATTCCGTTCATATATGCAATTAATATACCATAGTTGACTATCGGTATACTCTGTTCTTCCGACACACGAATCCGATGCTTCATCTCCTTCTCATTGAGCATACAGCCTCCACAATGAACAACCATATCATATTGTGTTACATCCTGCGGGAATTCTGTTCCACTCACAAAGTGAAAATCGAATTTTTTTCCCGTATGGGCTTGTATCCACTTTGGTAACTTGACCGTTCCAATGTCATCACACTGTCTGTGATGCGTACATCCTTCCGCTATCAGAATAGAATCACCTTCCGGCAACTTATCTATCTGTTGAACATTCTCGTACATCGTCCATAATTCACCCTTATACCGGGCAAACAGAATAGAAAACGATGTCAATGGTATGTCTTCCGGAACAATTCTCGATACCTGTTCAAACGCCTGTGAATCCGTTACCACCAAACGTGGTTTCTTCGCAAGACCAGAAAGTGTCTGTTCCAGTTCCGCATCCCTTGTAACCATAGCCATCGCACCAGCTTCCAGGACATCACGAATCGTCTGCTGTTGCGGCAAAATCAAACGTCCTTTTGGAGCCGCACTGTCAATAGGCACCACTAATACTACCACATCTCCCGGCATCAGTAAATCGCGTATCAAAGGCTGTTCCACCGTTTTTTCCGGAATCATACGAGCCATTCGTTCTTTGCATTGAGCAATATTCTCTCCCGTCATTGCACTCACAAACAGCATGTTTTCTTTCGGTAACCATGGATGTACTTCCACGAGGTACTGAATCAGTTCCGGTTTCTCATCATCCCTGATTTGCTCTGATTTATTCAGCAAAACAAGATATGGAATTTGCTTTTCCCTGATTTGCTTTAACAGAGATTCTTCAAACTCGTCAGGTTCCTGCGTGACATCAATCACAAGTAACGCAATGTCTGTTTTGTTTAATACCTGCCTTGCTTTTTCAACACGCTGTTCACCCAGAACCCCTTCATCATCCAGCCCCGGGGTATCAATCATTACTATCGGCCCTAACGGAAGAAGCTCCATTGCCTTCGATACCGGATCGGTTGTCGTTCCCTTTACATCAGATACAATTGCCATCTTTTGTCCGGTTACCGCATTCATAATACTGGATTTCCCGGCATTTCGTTTGCCAAAAATTCCAATATGAATCCTTTCACCGGATGGAGTATGATTCAAACTCATCGCTTACCCTCCTGTCTGTCACAAGCTTTCAGCTTTAAAAATGAAAAATATGTTGCTTGCCCGGTGGGCTGCCGCTGACTGCGGTGCGTATCTGTTTTTTCTTGCACCGTTTTCCGGTTTAAGAAAGACATGGCACTCCATGTCCATCACGCTTCATTACGCGCCTTATGAGCCAACTCGTCCACCGAAGTGTTTCAAATATCTTTTTTATGCCGTTTTTGGTAACCACTTGCAACGCAAGTGATTGCCTACTTGCCCGCTATCCCGAAGGGATTTTCATGCGGGCAATTCCCGTCGGTTTGGAAACCGAGCGAGAGCGTGCATAAAAAAGATATTGAAAGCACTGACGGTGGA